>NZ_JAVREJ010000037.1:0-35693 GCF_031845345.1 Pseudonocardia charpentierae
CTACTACAACCGCCGCCGGCGGCACTCCACTCTCGACTACTTGACACCAGTCGAATACGAGCTAGGATTCAGAAAACTCACCGACCTGGCAGCCTAAACCGATGTCAATAAAATCGGGAACATTCCAGGTCTTGTACGGCGTGAGAACCGCAAGATCACCACTGGAGCCGTGCCCGCACCCGTACCTCCGCCCGCGTGTCGCCGCAGCTCAGCGCCTACTCACCGCGACTTTGCCGACCCCCTGCCCCAGCGGGCGGTTCGAGCGTGTCGGAGCCTGCCGGGGTCGACGACGCCACGCCGTACGGTGACCGATCAAGGAGACGATGTGCACGGCTATCGGTCGACGGCGGTGTGCGCTTTCCTGCCGGTAGTGATCGAGACGTGGTGTCTGCAGTCGCGTGACCCGCGGTACGGCGAGCGCAGCATGCTCGGCTGAAACCCTTGTCGGTGTTCCGCCGCCCTGCCCCGGCGTCCTTCGTGCATTCGACGACGAAGACGAGTCGTAGCGGAGTTATTGAGGCGCGATCATTGAGTAGGAGTACTGCGTAGATATACGGAGAGTGGTCAGCGCCGCACGTCTGCAAGCATCGGCTAGGTGCCTAGAGGAATAGACCAGAGGAGCACGAGATGACCGCAATCACCCAGCCTGTAGCCGTCAACCTGTCCGCGGAGGACCGCGCACGCATGGCTCGCTTGTACGAAGAGGTGCGGGGCCGCATCGCTGAAATGGCTCGAATCGCCTCCCGCGTACTCGGGCTTGAGGAGAAGGACGGCAAAATCGTGTTCGCGCCGGTGCTGCGCGATCAAGCTCGAGCCGTACACATGAATTTTGATGAGTCTGAGGCGATCGAGATCGTCTGCACGCCGTCGGGTTGTGGCTGCTACGACCATCACGCCGGAACGTGTGGACCCTGCTAACTCAGCAGAGGTTCTACCCAAGTTCCTAAGTCTGTCGAGTCGGTCGAGTCAACGTGCGACAACTTCATCCGGCGACCAATCTATGCTCACGGCATCCTTCATCCACCGCTTGAAACGGTCACTTTGATCTGCAAATATCCGCTGCTCGGCATGATGAATTGCGCTTCGCCGCCTCCGCTGCCTGGAATACCGAGAATCCCGGGAGTCCATCGATAGATATGCATAGGCCTACCCGCGACTGCGAGCGCAAGCGGTCGCCCGCTTGTGATCGACCCGCCTACGCTGAGCTGAGTCTGAAAAAGTTCGTAACGATCTCCGCCATCGATCGTCTCGCAAATTACGTCAACCCAATCATTGTGCTGGTTAGTCACTGTCCACCTCACGTAATTCTCGAGGTTCGAGCCGAACGTGACCGTTCCAGATGCTTGAATAACATTTCCGCTCGAGGGGTCAAAGTCGAAATCAAGAAGCCCTACCTGTGCTGTGTCCGACACCGCTAGTCCTCCCGTCGTAGGCTCTGGCACTGTAAGGAGACTCGGTCTGCAGTCGGTGATACATCCTTGCTCACTCACGCTGATCGCCTTGCGCCCCTTCGTAGCTTCGGGAGCGCGACGACGTCGCAGAACGGATTCGGAGGAAGGATCGTCGTCTGTTGTCTGGCTGCCGCTGTGCTCCTCGATACGTCGGCTGCATGTTCCTCTGGTCCCAGTACCTCGACAAGAGGACCAGTCTCCACGCTAGTGGTGAAGCTTAGCGGCAGTAGTGCCGACCGTCGAGCAGATTGTTGGTAACCTCGTTGGCAAGATCAGTGCGACACAACCGACCGTCGTGTTTACGGTCAAAACGACCCCAACAGGCTACTGGACCGCCCTAGCGGCTACACCTCGAAGGCGTCGTTGACCGACAATCGATCAAGGTCACTGACGTCACAGACGGCCGCACGGGTTCGGTGAATCACGGTGGCTCGGTCAGACTGCACCGACGAAGCCGGACTGACCGCACGCAAGGAGGTGGGTGCCAGTGCAGGTACGGGCCGGAGCGGCTAAGAAGTCTTTCCGTAGATCGTGACTCGGCATCACATACCCGGTCCTTCGTGCCCACAAGATCCCCGCGATTAAAGCGTGTCTGGCCCGTCACCCGCGCTTCCATATGCACTTCACCCCGACCGGCTCGTCCTGGATCAACCAGGTCGAGCGCTGGTTCGGGCTCCTCACCGAGCAGATGATCCGGCGCGGTAGCCACTCCAGCGTGCAGGCACTCGAACGCGCCATTCGAGCCTGGATCGCCGACTGGAACACCCACCCCAGACCGTTCGTGTGGACCGAAAACGGCCGAAGAGGTCCTCGACTTACTCGCACGATTCTGTGCACGAAATTCCGGCGCAGCACGCTAGCATCTTGGAGCGTACTGGCAACTTGTCACGCTCTGAGCAGGGCGTACACCGCTGCTATCGACCACGTGACGGCGCCTGCCAGGAATACAGCGCTGGTAATAGTCCTGGTCCGGCGCCCACCCGCACTGTGGCGCTGCCCGGATACGATCCGGAGCTCCTGGATGCACAGGCCCTCGGCAACGACTTTCTCCAACTCGGCCAGCGCCCGCTCGCCAAGCTCAAGCCTGGTCTGCATCTGACGAACCTCGTGCATGAAAACCAGGGCCGACGGAGCCCCCAGAATAGCGACGACGGCCGCGACGACGGGTGCACGGTTCGCGAGACTCGTAATATAAGCGGTAATAGCGAACGCCGACAAGATGAGCCAGAAGTTCGTATACTGAATCAGAGCTTTGTTATTCGAGTCGGTCCAGTTCCAAGCACAGGTGAAACCAACACCAAACAGGTCTTTGTCGGAGGATGGTGTGGGGTTCCAGAACGTGGCCGTTCGTCTAACCAGCGGTTTCAGGCTGCCGTCTCGTACTCGTTGATGAGCCCGCCCAAGATCGGTCGACGACGGATCCTGCCGTGAACCGGCTCGGGAACCGGCGATGTTGGGCGAGGGCGGGCGCAGTCGCAGTGCCCGATGCGGCCGCCGGGCGTTGTAGTGGGCGGTGTACCCGGCCAGCACCCGGCGCAGGTGTCGCTCACCGAAGATCAGTATCCGGTCGGTGAGTTCGGTCCGCACGGTCAACACGAAGCGTTCGGCGAAGCAGTTCGCCCGCGGACACCGTGGCGGGATCTTGACCACCTCGATGCCCGCATCCGCCAGGACCGCGTCGAAGGACGCCGCGAACTGCCCGGCCCGATCGCGGACGAGGAACCGGAACTGGGCGGCGTGGTCGCCGAGATCCATCAGCAGGTTACGGGCCTGCTGGGTGGTCCACGGCCCGTCGGGATGGCTGGTCACGCCCAGGACGTGCAGGTAGCGGTCGCCGACCTCGAGGGCGAACAGCACGTAGAGGCGTCGCAGCGTGAGCGCGCAGTCGACATGGAAGAAGTCGACGGCGAGCATGCTGGAGGCCTGGGTGCGCAGAAACTGCCGCCAGCTGGTGTCGGTGTGCCGGACCGGTGCCAGCGGGATGCGGTGATGGTGCAGGATCCGCCGGATCGTCGAGGCGCCGACGCGGTGGCCGAGTGTGAGCAGCTCGCCCTGGATCCGCCTATACCCCCAGCGCGGGTTCTCCCGCGCCATCCGCACCACCAACGCGGCGAGGACATCCTCGACCGGCGGCCGTCCAGGCCGGTTCGGGTAGGTCCATCGTCGCCGGACGAGGCGGCGATGCCAGCCCAGGATCGTGTCCGGAGTGACCAGGCGATGGCAAAGCAGCGTCCGGGGCAAACGCCGCACAAGGGCGGCGAACACGGCCCGGTCGGCCCAATCCAGGCGTGGTCGTGGGTTGGTGCGGCGCAGGACGGCGACTTCGTGGCGCAGCACGAGGAGCTCGACGTCCTTGGTGGAGGACGTGCGGCCCAGTAGTAAGACCAGCCCGAGCAGCTGCCGAAAGATCAAGTACAGCAACCACAGCGACACGCCGGGATCATGTCTGACCAACGATCACCGCTGATCAGCGACCCAGACCCGACTTCTGGCACCCCACAGGGTCGGCGAGAACCTGCACGTTCACGCCGTGAGCCTTGTGCTTACCCGGGTAGTACGGCCGATCCCGGCCGGAGGCCATCGCGACCCGGTCGACACGCAGCCGGGTGCCGTCGAGGATGACGAACGCCTTACGCCGCGCCACCGTGATCGCGCTCGAGCGTTGGCGCCAGGTCAGCGAGGACGTCGGGGGCCTCACGGGCGTAGCGGAACACCGTGGTGGTGCCGACCCCGAACCCGACCGCGAGGTCGCTGTAGGTCTCGCCCTTGCGCAGGTGGGCGATGACCAGCAAGGCTTGCTGCCCGGCGGGTAGGCGTCGCCAGCGGGTTCCGCGTTGGGTGTGCCGCTGGCGCAGTGCGTCGGACAGCATGATCAGTGCGCGGTGGACATGGTCATGCCCCGGGGGGAAAGTCATCCGAAGCCCTGGTCGGACTGGGTTGATCCAGGCAATCGCCCGCCTACGGGGAGCCTCACTCATTCGTGGCGATCACACGGAGCACCGACCAACCCGCGGGCCAGGTCGGAATGGCTCACTATCTATTGAGCGGTGATATGCCACGCCCAGACACCGCGCTGTCACTGCGGTGGTCGACCTCATCACTTCTTCTGCTCTGTTCTCTTGAATGAGTGCGTCCAGCCGCTTGGCCGCCCACGAATAGAAAGTTCTTGGCGAAGCGGCCTCGAAAAGGGTAGCAGTAGAAGTAGGCCGAAGCACGTCGCCGCAATCAATGCACCCCATCCTACGTTCCACCCCTTCCATTCCGCTCCCGTGATCACAGCCCCACCAATCGCGACAGCGAGACCGAGAACCGCTAAGAGGGCCAGTAGCGTGTTCGTCTCTGCGCTCACTTCGGTCGACGCTGCCGTCGCGAATCCATGCAGCTGGGCCTCAGAGGCGTCGGTGGCAGCGATCTCGCGATACCGATTGACGAGGTTGATTATGGGGTTAGGCGGGCTTGCGTGCGTCCACGAGTACACACTTCTGTACGCGTTTATCGACCGTGACAGATCACTCGCCGTGGCCGGAGTTTTGGCGGGATCAGTTAGTAGCTCGCTCTGCTGGGCCAGTCTTCGAAGAGCCACCCGCTGTGCCACTCCAAGGTACATGCCATTAAGAACGCAGGTGCGCATGTATTGCTCTTCACCGAAATCGGCCGCCGCGATTGCGGCATTCAGTCCAATCATGACTTCACCGCCGGGTACCTGAATGACCTCGTCCGACTTCTCTTGGATTAGTTTGGAGCTCACGAGGGGCTCCTCATTAAGATAAGAGAACATCTCCAGGTGACCTGGAGGGCAAGATAGGTCAGAGAACGAGACGGTTGGCCACGGCAGAAAAGATGAATCATCTGGTATGCAGACGAGTTCCGCAACTACTGCCGAGCGAGTAGGATGACGCCCTGTCTCCCAGTCCGTTGCTATCCGAATATCTCTATGTACAAGTTTGTCTAACCGCTGAAGCTGCGCATCTAAGAAGCTGCCCCTAGTGGGCTCCGCACGGTGCTGCGGTACTCCCTGAACATGAAGCGCAAGGAGAAAGTGCGAGGCATTGCTACTTGCGACTCTCACCGCTTCAATTGCGAGCAACGTTGACATCTGTCGATCTGGCGGATCATCATTAATGGCCGGTGCCAGCGACGAGTCCGTTCCGCAGGGCCGACAACAGCTGACCATACTGTGGCTGGAAGCTGCCTGCGGCCGTCGCTGCCGCCGACCGACAGGGGGCCGTCCTTCCATCCGGTCCATCGACTCGGTGGTGCAGGAATCAGCGCCTCTACAAAGTAGATCACAACTGCGCGTCGATGCGCCAGCCACTCTGGCGCTGAGTCCCCCTTAGCCTGCGACACGACCTTATTTTGCCGAGTGCGCCTCTAGGAAATCAAGCTTGAACTAGCCGAAGGCGGTTTGGTCGGCCTGTCGGGTTCCAGAATCCGGCCGCGGTACGTGACGAGCGGTTTCAGGCTGCGGGTTGGTGCTGGCTGATCAACTACCAAGTATGGATCTTCGCTGGATCCTGCCGCAGACCGGTCGCCGACAGGTGGCTTCGAGTGAGGCGGGCGTGGCTCCACCAAGCCGGTGTTGCCACCACCGGTTGAGCCGAGGCAATATTGTGTGTACCAGGGCCCTTACCTCATCACGGGCTCTGACTAGGCGAGGTCGTCGTACCAGCGTTGCAAGTCGTTTGACTCCATTTCGATGCCCCCTCGGCGGCGATAAGCAGCAGGAGGTTCAAGACGCTTTCTCAAGCTGTCCTGAAGTTGTTTGTAGTACGTCGAGTACGAGTCACCTAGGTCGCTCTTCCAAGCTATGATAAGTCGGACGATTCTTGTGCAATTGTCGACCTCGTGCGCCGCCTCCTCCTGCTTCGACACCAGGAGGAGGTAGCCAGCCTGATTGACTAGAAGCGGCAGGTAAAGTTTCCTAATCTCGGGCACCACGGGGGAGATCCCTTCAACAACTGAGATGCCTATGTTCCGGCGTTGCGTGCCTCCATCGAAGTAGTTAAGCGCACTGTATGCTCGTTGCTCGTGACGCAGGTTTGCTCGTTCACTCTCCTCTCGATCGGCTGCTGCCTGCCTTTCCTTTCGCTCCCTCTTTCGCTCTAAGGAGTTTACAAGAGCTAGAACTAAGGCCACCACTGCACTTGCCAGGGCGGCCCCTAGTCCTACTATCACGTCCTTTGGCTGGCCGCGAAGGAGGAGCGCGACGGCTACGATGATCGCAGCTACAACTACAGCTACTAGCGCAGTGGCGACAGTCGGTGAACTAAGTCGGCGACCGATCGAGCGCCATGTTGAAATCTCACCTATATCAGATTTAGCTACGCTCACTTTAATCTACCTCGGGGCTCGCAGGGCGACGTAAGCGCGTAGGATCGAAAATCCTATGTGCACATCAAGGTCGTGTCTAACAAAGTAGCGCCGTAATTTCGTCGAAAGCAATACGTAGATCTACGTACCTTGATCCGTCACGAGACTAGTCCTCGACGAACGGCCGCTTACAAAGCCGACGACCGGCCGAACCGACGCGTTCCAGTCGGTCCGGCGGTCGGCAGAACCCGAGCGGGAGCGCGGTGCACGACCCGGACTTGATCGGGACTGAAACGACAACTGAGACTGGGCGAGCTAGCCTCGACATCGGACGCTTCGACCGTGCGTTCAGGACTGTGTCCCGCGTCAAGCAGTTGGCAGGATTTCGGGTTCGGGAAAGTTGGGGACTCGCGGGTCGGCCAGGCCGAGGTGGACGTCGTGCGGCCGGTTCCAGGACAGGGTCTCGTGTGGGCGGACGGTGTTGTAGTCGACTCGGTAGCGCTCGGCGTGCAGGGCGAGGTCGAGGACGTCGTCGATCTCGTCGAGGAACAGCTGCTCGTACTTCAGCGTCCCGACCCCGCGCTCGCGCGACTCGTTCTGCCCTGGCGCCTTCACGCGGGTGCGGACGTGGCGGAGTTCGGGGTGGGTGGCGATGAACGCCTCGAACCGGAAGGAGCGGAACGGGCCGCCGTTGTCGGTCACGACCGTGATCAGCGGCCGCACGTTCCCGTCGCCGTCGCGCTCGGCGAGCTCGGACAAGGGGCGTCCGGCCAGGCGTTCGGCCTCGGCGGGGGCGAGCTCGATTGCGGCGATCGCGTCGTGTTGGTTCGCCGTCGGCGAGACGTGCCAGCCCAGCTCGTACTTTCGACCAGTAGTCGCGGCACCCGGCGAGGCGCCACGTGCCGCCGGTGGTGGTCTCGAACTCGGTGAAGTCCAACTGCCACACCTGGTTGGGCGCGGTCGGGTCGACCGCGAACGCGGCCTTGCGGCGGGCAGCGAGCTGGCGGCGTTCCCGCTGGAAGTTCGCCTCGAGTAGGAGTCCCTCCTCGCGTAGCAGCCGGAGCACGGTTGCCGCCGAGACGGCCAGGCCGTCGTAGCGGCACATCGCCCACACCTTGCGGTGCCCCCACGCTGGACGCTTGAGCGCGTGCCGCCGGGCTGTCTCCCGGACTCGGTCCCGGACCGGCTGTGGCCACGGGCCCTTCGCCAGTCGACCGGTACGGGCGCGGGCTTGGTGGCGGCGCCAGCTGCGCTCGGGCACGCCGATCAGCGCACAGAACTTCGTGGTCGGCATGCCCGCCTCGATGCGGATCACCTCGAGGTCCGCGAAGGGCCCAGGCGGCCCTCCGCGGACTTCTTCCACACCCGCAGCTCGACCGCGGCCTCACCGAGGGCCTGGGTCAGCTCGGTGACCTCGGCCTCCATCTGCTGCTCCCGCGTCGACGGCCCGGTCTTGCCCGCGACCAGGCCCGCCTTCCCGGCCTCGAGGAACTGACGTTTCCAGTTCCCGACCGACTGCTCGGACACCTTCGCCCGCCTCGCCGCTTCGGCGACGGTGACCTCACCGGCCAGAATCGACAGCACGATCCGGACCTTCTCCTCGGCCGGGGACACCGGCGGTCTCGCCATGACGATCAGACTCCTCGAAGATCAGAATCCGTAAGAAACGGGTCCTGCCAGGAATCTTGACGCGCGACAAGAGTGGACCGCCCTGGATCTTGCGGAGCGCCTCCACACACCCAAGGCGGTACTTCTCACGGGAGGTCGAGCCTCGCTTTGGCCTGGGTGAGGAAGTCGCTGAGCGCGGTCTCGAACTGGCTGACAAAACTTTCGTGATCGGACCTTCCATACGGATGCGGCCCGGAAAGTGCCTTCTCCCACGCGCTGAGGAGATCACGCGTCTTAACTGCGGGTGGTGCCAGTTCGGGCGCGACCAGAACAAGCCTGGCGCACGCCCCGTAGACGCTGTGGACCTGTTTGCGCGCCGCGGCTTCGTCGTCAGCGGACAAGGATCTGGCTGGCACCCGCCGCTCGCCGTAGTACTGGAGTTCGACCTGCGCGAGGGTGTACTCGTCGAGGAACTTCTCGACGGCCTGGCGCTGCACGTGCCGGTCAGCGTCGGCGAATTGCCACGCGACGCCGGCAAGGCTAAGTGCGCCACCCACGAGGGTCGCGACCAGCGCGACGGCGAACTCGGCCAGCAAGCGGGTGCGGCTTCCCTGGCTGTCCACCAACGCGACGCCGGGTGCCGTGGGTGCCCATGACTCGGACATGACGTCTCCTCTCCGACGTGGTGGGGGCGTGCGCCCCCATCGACGCCTGGCGTCACTTCTTCGCCGACGATCCCTTGGTCAGGTAGGCGATCACCACATCCTTGGCGAGGCTGGTGCCCATCTCCCGCAGCGTCTGGCCCCAGGTTCGGCTGCTCGGCCACCCGATGTCGCCGCCGACGGTGCGATCAAAAAAGATCAAGGGTTCGCCAGTCTTCTCGGACATCGTGTTGAAGATCGACAGCCATGCCCCCGTGCGAACCGGCGAACCCGGCTTGCCGCCCAGCAGGCACCACTCGAAGACTGGGTTGTCGGACCACTTGAGGTTGATGCCGACGTCGCGGTGCGCGTGGAAGATGTAGTCGTCCTTCCAGCGGATCGCGACCAGTTCTCCGTACGTGATCGGTGCCGTCCGGCCGCTCTGGCGCACGAACTGCCATTGAGTCACGCGTCGCCCCGTCGCCGGCTCCGCGTCGTCCGTCCAGCCCAGGTTAATGCCGCCGAAGGTGCCCTGCTTCTCGTACTGCAGGAACCGGCGGATCCGGGAGTTCTTGAGCATGTACCGGTTGCTCGACGTGACATCCCCGGTAGGCCCGAGGATCGTCCACTGCTTGAAGTACTGAGCGGCCCGCTCAAGTTCGCTCTGGGGAGCGGCCACCTGGAGATCGTCAGTCATTGTTCCTCCTCGTGTCGGTCCACCGCGACCCCGGTTCGAAGACGCGGATACCAGTACGGCGTGCCGTCGCCGTGCCGGCTGGTGGCACAAGGCACCCGGTCGGTGGCACGCTGTCGCCGTGGTCGGCGTCGGTCCGGCCGGGCTCCAGGGGCGGGAGACCGAGTTCAGCGTTCTCGACCGTGCGTTCCGGTCGGCGCGGGACGGGCACGGGTCGGCCGTTCTCCTGGTCGGTCCGCCCGGCATGGGTAAGAGCGCGCTGCTGCGTGCGGCTCGGGTGCGGGCGCGCCGGGCCGGCCTTACGGCCGCGACCAGCTGGTGCTGGCGTGAGGGAGCGCCGCCGCTGTGGCCGTGGCTCGACCTGCTCGCCCAGCTCGGCTATCCCGTCAAGGGCGGGCGCGACCTCGCCGCCGAGGGGTTCGACGGCTTCCGAGAGGTGGAGCGGGCGCTGAGCACCGCCGCGGTGCGGCAGCCCCTGCTGCTTGCGCTCGACGACCTCCACGAGGGCGACGAGGCGACGGTGCTGCTGACCCGTTATCTGGCGCCGCGGATGATCGACCTGCCGGCAGTCCTGCTCCTCACCCGCCGCCCACTCACCGTCGACACCGACTCCGAGCGTGCGGGCGAGCTGCTGGCCGACGTCGAGCTCGCATGTGACGTGATCCGGCTCGCGCCGCTGCCGCCAGCCGCGGTCGCCGAGCTGGCCGCCGCCCATGGGCACCGACTTCCACCGTCGGCGGCCGACGCGCTCGCAGTGGCGTCCGGCGGTGTGCCGCTGTACGCGATCTCGGCGCTGCGGGACCTGCCTTCCGGGGCCACCCACGTGGACCTGGACGTTGGGGTGTTGCGGCGCCTGCGCCTGCTGACCGCCGAGGACGCGCGAATTGTAGTGCGTGCCGCCGTGCTCGGTCCTGTGATTGCCGCGGATGTCGTTGCCGCTGTCTGCGGGGTCGAAAGGGTCCGGGTCGCCGGCGCTGCCGCTGCTGCCCGGGCTGCCGGTCTGGTCCGCTACTCGGCCGGAGAGGTCACCTTCGAGCACGAGCTGGTCCGCACCGCCCTGGTCGGCTTCCTAGACCGGGAGGAGGTCGTTGCGATGCACGCCGCGGCCGCGGCGCACTACCACCGCAACCCGCAGGCCGCTCCCGGGGCCGTGGCTCGGGCCGCCCGTCACGCGCTTGAGGCAGCCGAGCGGTCGGCGGCGGATGCGGCTGCCGCGGTCGCATTGACTCGCCGAGCCGCCGCCGAGCTGGTCGCCGGCGGGGCACCCGATGACGCGGTCGAGCTACTCGACCGGGCGGCCGCTGCCAACGAGCTGGCCGGTCTGCCGGTCGCTCGATCGCGGCTCCTGCTCGAGCGGGCGGCCAGCGTACTGGTGGCGGGACGCCTCGCAGCCGCGCACGACTACCACGCCGCGGCAGTGGACGCGGCCCTCGCCGACGGTGACGAGATCATCGTGGCCGAGGCAGCTGCCGGGCTCGGCGCCCTCTGGGTCAACACCGTGCGCTCGCCGGTCGAGCAGCGACGGATCCTGCGCACGCAGCGCCGGGCGCTCGAGCGCCTGCCGGAGGGACACCGGTCGCTGCGGTTGCGGTTGAGGGCACGCATCGCGGCCGAGGCGATGTTTTGGGAAGGCGCGCCTCCAGAGGCGCTCCTGGAAGTCGTGGGCGACGTCCGCGTGTCCGGCGATGTCCCGACCGTGCTCGAGGTGCTGTCGGTGGCGCACAACCCCTTGCTCGCGCCGGAGTACACAGACCTGCGCCTGCAGCTCTCCGAGGAGATGCTCGCGCTCGCGGCGCATCAGCCACCCGGCAGCATCCTCGAGCTGATGGCGCTGTGCTGGCGCACGGTGGACCTTCTCCTCGCCGGGGACGGGCGGGCCGAGCGGGCGCTGGCCGACCTGCGTGAACCGGCTGAGGCCACGCAGAGCTTGTCGGTTCTCTACATCGTGCGCGTCATGGAAGTGACCCTGCTGATCCGCCAAGGCCGTCTCGACGAAGCCGAGCAGGCGGCACACGCCGCGTACGAACTGGGCGTGCGTGCCCAAGACGCCGATTCCGTAAGTTACCTCGGAGGTCAGCTTAGTGCGATCCGCTGGCTGCAGGGCCGAGAAGGCGAGCTGCTCGACATGCTCAAGCGCATCGCGGCATCTGCGAACCTCGACGGCGTCGACCACTCGTTCGAGGCAGGAACCGCGGTCGTGGCGGCCCGCATGGGGCGGCTCGACGTTGCTCGGCGGCAGCTGCACCGCCTGACAAGAGATGACCTCGCGACGCTGCCCCGATTCAGTACATGGCTGGTCACGCTGACCTCGATACTGGAGGCGGCTGCAATCCTCGGCGACGGCCAGACCGTCGCGGCTACCTACGGCCTTCTGGAGCCGTTTGGTGCCCTGCCGGTAGCCCCCTCGCTGGCGGTCACCTGTTTCGGCTGCGTGCATCGGTGGCTGGGCATTGGGGCGCTCGCGCTCGGGCAATACACCATGGCTGAGCGGCACCTGCGCGAGGCTGTCGAGGGCAACCTGCGTCTGGGGCACGAGCCGGCGACAGCTGTCGTCCGCGCCGAGCTGGCCGCCGTGCTGGCCGATCACAATCCCTCGCCCGGCCGCACTGCGGAGGCACGGGCCCTTTACGCTGCTGCGGCCGAGAGTGCCGACCAGCTCGGGATGTCCGTGCTCGCGGACCGCTGGCGTGTGACCGCGAACCGCCTCCAAGGCCACGGACGCGTGCGGATCACGCGACGGTATGGCGCGCCGAAGGCTGGCTGGACGGTGGAGTTCGCCGGGCGCCGAAGCGACATTCGAGATCTCGTCGGAATGCGCTACCTGGCCGTGCTGACTGCCTCGCCGGGCCGATGGATTGGCGCCGCCGAGCTCGTCTCGGACGCGCCCACGTCGCCGTCGAGCAGCCATCAACCGCTTCTCGACGCCCAGGCGCGCCGGTCTCTCGAGCAGCGCGTTCGGGAGCTTGCGGCTCGGGTTGCCGAGGCACGAGAGCGGGGCGACGCGACCGCCCAGGCGGTGGCGGAGGAGGAGCTCGACGGCTTGGCGGCCCACCTGGCGGAGGCGTCAGCCTTCGGCGGCCGTCCCCGCGCGTTCGCTGATGGTGGGGAGCGGGCGCGGACCGCGGTCCGGAAGGCGGTGATTCGCGCTGTGGAGGAGATTGCAGCGGTTGACGACGTGGCGGGGGCCCATCTACGGGCCCGGGTGGAGACCGGTTCCCGCTGTCGCTACGACGCGTGAGCGTCGCACACCGTTGTGCGCAGGTTGCTAGCGCAGCAGGTTTCGCGGCGTCATCAACCGAAGTCTGGGCAGTCCCGGGCGGGCAACAGCCTTGCTCAGCGCGCTGAGCGTGCCGCGGTCGGACGGACCCGGCCGATGATGGCCCGGCGTTGGTGCGGCGCAGCACGGCGACCTCGGGACGCAGGATCAGGATCTCGGTATCCGTTTTGACGTCGGAGCGGGCGAGCAGCACCGGCCAGTCCAGCACGCGAACGAGTATCAAATGCACGAGTTTGCAAGGCCACGTCGAGCCATCAAGCTGGGCTAGCCGGACGGTGATGCTGCGGGGCGACTATCGGAAGGTGCTGTTCAACGGCGTGACAGAATTCTCGGCACCCACAAGCGGCAAAGTGGCGGAGGTCGTGGACGCGGATTTGCGACAGGACGGCGCCCGCGTTCAGCGTACGTATGCGCGGTAACATGTGGCCCTGGCGCCGCGTAATACCAGATTAAGATTGCGGTACGCCGCGTCCGCGGCGACCTGGTGCCGCCGTTTCCGCTCGGCCTGACGGCGCAGCGCGGACTCTGCTCCGACGGTGCTGTACCGGTTGGTCATCGACATCGACGCCTTGGGCCGACGGCCCGGCCGGGCGCTCCTCGTGGAGTCTCCGGCCGGGCCGTCCGACGTTGCAGTCGCCCTCGCCCCCTCCAGGTCGTGACCGGAGTACTGACGAACCGTCCTACTCCGGAGGCTCCTCGTCGTCGCCTCGAACCGGGCCGAAGGCCTCGATCCGGGGATTGGAGAACGGGCCCTGATAAGGGCTAGGGACCTCCTGTTCCTGTTCGGGCAGGCGATCGGCCCGGATCTCGACCGCGTAGAGCCCACGATCCGGGTCGATCGGTCGCACGCCGAAATCCGGATTCAGGTCCTGCTCGGCCACGGAGTGCTGGGCGGCAGCCTCGGCGAGCGTCGGTGGCGTGGTACCACCGTGCACTGTGAGCACGACGGTCTCGTTGTCAGTCATGGTTCACATCTCGGTATCGGGTAAGATCACACGCCCAGACTCTGTGCTGCGCTGTCGGGGTCGATGATGCCGTGACCGTAGTCGCGGTTCCAGCCGACTTGCCCCGCCACAGGTCGTGCCGTCGACTGCAGTTGGGCGAACAGGTTGGCGGGGGGCACCGTCGTGGGCGAGACCTTGGTGCGGATGGCTGCAACACATCCCGCCGCAACGGGACAGGCCGCGGACGTTCCGCTGTCCGGCGCAGTGGGGCCGAATGCTTTCGAGCCAAGGAAATGAGTGTACGCGGTGATGTCGGGCTTGTTCTGGAACATGCCGGCGATGGACGGGCCGCGAGACGAATAACCGACGCGAACGTCGTTCGTGTCGCACCCGGCCAGGGTCAGTACATCGGGGCTCGCGTTCGCGCCACAGATCGTCCCCGTCGTCCGGCCCTGGCACCGCCCGTCGGCGCACTGGGTGCCGCAGTTGCCGGCGGCGAAGAGGATGTCAGCACCCGAGCGGGCCAGAACGGAGGTCAGCGCCGTGAAGGGGTGGGTCGGATTGTCGATGTAGCGACCGGGATGGCCAGGAGGGAAGTCCCAACTCGGGTGGAAGATCCCCCAGCTGTTGTTGATCACCAGAGCCTTGTAGCGCGGGCCGCCGCCCGGTGCGAACGCAACCGCCCAGAAGCCGAGCAGATGAGCGAAGGCCTGCAGTGCAACGCTGAGGAATCCGCCGGTGACGGCACCCCCCGGAGCGGTGGCACGCAGCACCGGGACGTCCAGGAGCGTCGCCCGGGGCGCCGTGATCAACGCGTCGTAGGCGCACATCGTGCCGTGGTCCACCGGACTGGTACCCGGCGCAGGACCGCCGGGCGGCCGCCAGGAGTTGCCTGCGTCCAGCAGTGGCATCTGGCCGAGCTGCGCTTTCAGGTGATTCAGGTTGATTCCGGTGTCCGCGATCGCGACCGCCACTTCGCTGCCATCCAGGCCACGACTCGACAGCGCTGCCGTGTTCAACTTGGTGGCGACATCGACGGTCGCTCCCATCGGCGGCGTTCCGCCACACGTCAGGAAGTGGGCGATGGCCGGGTCGCCGAACAGCGGCTGCCCGTCGACCTCTTCGGGGATATCTGCCGGATCGTCCACGTCGACGAATGCGCGAACGGCAAAACGCTCGGACTGGGTGGGCTCCAACGACTCGAGCGACGCTTCCTGGCCCGTACCGGAACCGATCGGGACGGCGGCGAATGACATGTCCAGGTCCAGGCCGGAGGGCACTTCGGCGTTCGCGAGCGAACTCGGCGGCAGGTTCGGATCCAGGGCTGTGGCAGCGGACTCCTGGAGCGGTTCCTGCGAAGGCAGGATCGCGAGGACGGGTACACGCATCGGCTGAAACCCTTTCGGTATCGGATGGCGTCATGGACAAGAAGGCCGGCCCGACTCGACAGACGTCAGTCGTCTTCTCGGGCCGTGTCGGGCTGCATGCGCGAGATGTACTGGTTCCGGGTGCTGAGGCGGTCCACCTGTGCCAGTCGCCGCCGCTCCAGCTCGGCGAGCTGGAGCTCGGTGGCCATGACCACCAGGTGATCACTGCCGCGCTCCCACACGTCGAGCCCGAGAGGCTTTGTGAGGAGCGCGGCGACGTCGCCGTCGACCGGGGTCAGCCGTGCGATCCAGACGTCGTCGTCATCCGCTGTACCCGCGGTCATGTCACGGGTCGGGGCTTAGCGAAGGCGTGCCGGATGAAGGCATGCGCGGCCGGCTTGTTCTCCTCCCAGCACGGCTCGATCTGATCGGCGGGCAGGATGAAGCCACCTTCCATCGCGGTGGCCGGCCGCAACTCGACCGTGAAGGACGAGATGTCGTACTCGCCGTAGGTCCAGTCGGTGGTGTCCCCGGCCGTCAAGTACAACCCGGAGGCCTGCTTCGCCACATAACTCATGCTGTGCACGCCCCCGATCAGCCGCCGCATCTCGTCGGCCAGATCCCGCATCTCGCGGAGGTCCGCCACGTCGGCGATCGCGTTCCTAGTGTACCCCCACGGGTAGAGGATCAGCTGCGAATAGCTGTGGTAGGTGAGCACACCACCGAAATTCTCACGCGCGACGAGGTTGCGCACCGCTCGCGTCTCGGGTTCCGAGAATGCCCGCGGACCGAAATACGTGTCGTCCGAGGGGACCGAGCTGGTGGTGTTGTTGTCCAGCGTGCCCCACAGGTAGCCGTAGTTCCGGTTGAGGTCGACGCCGAAGCTGCCGTTCGCGTTCCGGCGTCGGTTCTTGCGCCACAGCCGGTTGTCGGTCCGGGTGAACTCGTGGCCGTCCGGATTCACCATGGGCGTCACCCAGATCTCGCCTTCCTGCAGCCATTCCCGCGCCGGAGTGGTTGCCGCACCGGCGAGCAGGTCCTCGGCCAGCCGGTACGCCACCTCCACCGAGATCCACTCACGGGCGTGATGGCACCCGAAGAACGCGGCCTTCCGCGAACTGCCCCGGCGCTCCCCGAGCCGCAGTGCCCAGATGGGGCGGTTCCCGACGCTCCGACCGATCTCGTGCAGTTCGGCGACCTCGGGGTTGTCCTCTGCGAGCCGGCGCAGGCCGGCCTCCAGGCTCTCCGCGGAGTGGTACCCGGTCATGGCCTGGTGGGTCGCGAAGTCCGAGAGATAGGAGTCGGCCAACTGCAGCTGCTCGACGTCGTAGCCCATCGACTCCAGGCGCGCCGCTTGCGCCTCTTCGGCTTGCAGCACGACGAAGGCGGCATCTACCTCCCAAATGTCCAGTCCGAGGGGGACCGTGAGCAGCCGGGACAGCGGAGCCCCCGGCCTGGTGGATGTCACACGTGCAATTAAGGTCGCCATGTCGTCCCTCGGATCGACAACTGATCGAATACAGCGAACGGGTTCGAGTGCACGTCGCGTAGTGGGAGTCCGCTGATCGGGTTCGGCCCTACTACCGGACGCACCCGCGTCGCCCGTACGCCATGGAGAAGTGCGTACCCGTCGCGTCGGGCGAGTCTTGACGGGTGCGCGCGGCAGGGACGGCCGACGTCGATGCCGGAGATGAGCGGGACATCGCGGTGCCCGCGGCCGTCCCGCTCATCTGCGTACCACCGAGCAAAGCTCAGAGGATTAGGGGAAGCACTTCCGTACGATCTGCTCTCCGCCGACGAAGAGCGTCACACACACCCCCGTCGGAATCCCGAACGGTCCGGTGCGGATGCTCAGGCAGGCCTGAACGGCTGTGCCGTCAGGAAGGTCGAAGGGAAGCGGGAGGCATGCCCTTCCCAACCCCAGCGGAAGGTTCACGCACACCCTGTGGTTGCCCGACGTGACGGTGATGCACTGGGCACGGAGTTCCAGACCGGCGCTGACTGCCGGAGAGATCTCCGTGACAGCCGTCAGGTCCGTCCCTTCGTACGGCTGCCGCGCCGCCTCGAGGGTCTTCGAAACCGCCTCATCATCGAACGAAGCGTACTCAGGCTCAGTCATGGATCGTCCTCTGCTGCCGAAGGTGTCAATGATGGCGCAGCTCCAGGGCGCTTCTCGGGCCCCGATCTGCGCAGTCGGTCGACGCCCCAGCGCACCGGAATGGCGACGGTGGCTCGATGCGGAGTTTCACACTCCGAGCGTCATTGACCGACTCCAACAGCGTGCAGTCGACCTGCGGCATCTTCCATACGCAGTTCTGCGTACAGGGGAGGGGTGCGGTTAGGTCGACAATTCGATCTATCGACACCGAACTCGAGGATAGTGTGATGTTCACCGTCTTGTTCGTCGAGAGGTGAAGGAGTCGGTCGGCCGCGGGACCTGCTTACGAGGTCGATGGTGAATTCGGCAGGGTGCGTCCGGCATGTCATTCGCCGGATATGGCGCGGCAGGCGGTACGCAAGTCAGCTCGTCGGCCAGGCGATGATCTTGAGGATCACGATTGCGGTGGGATCGTTCGCGAGGGGAGGCGCTCGACTTCACCAGCTCGGCGCGGACGAGGATGAGGTCGGCCTGGCATTCCAGTCCTGCAGGAGCAATCGGCCCCGGGTCCGGGCGGCCCGAGCGAGCTTGGGCGACCCGACGTTCGGGCCGGCCTGCGGCAGGGCCGGGGGCGCCCGCTCTGTACCCCGGGCAACGGCGAGTTGGGCGACAGGTCGGGAAGGTCCCGGGTGGTCAGCACCCACGCGTCGCCGGTGACCGTGCTCGGAACACCTGCCTGTCGGGCGGCCTCCGCGCTGTCCAGACCACCAGCAGCCACGGGCACGGTTGAACGCACTGGCGATCACCATACGCACGCTGAGAGCTCCGGATGACGTCATCGACCCGCACCAGCCGGTCGCAGATCTCGCGGAGCTGCCCGACGGTGTCGTCCGGCAGCACCAGGTCGTCCCAGTCGCACCCGGGGGCGGATCCGCTGGGCCAGCTCGGCGAGCTCGTGCCGGTCCGGCCGCGGGCCGCCGCCTCCACATGGCCGGGCCGGTCGGACCCCAGCATGCCCGAATCCTGGACCCGTGACGTCCTACCCGTCCTTCGGCAGCAGTTCAGCCGCCGCAGCGAGCAGGTCCGCATCGCGTGGCTTCTCCAGCAGGTCGCGGAGAGTCAGGTCGTGGACGACGAGCGGTTCGACGCCCAGATCCTCAATCTCGGTACCTGCCTGTAGTCCCACCCGGAGGGTGCGGCGAATCGCGATCCGCATGTCCGCGCCTCGGGGGAGCGGCCGGAGTGCGGCGTTGTCGGGCAACCGGTTCCGCAGCAGTTCCATGGGCCAGACGTTGGCCCCGCCCGCGCCGGTGTTGTCGTCGACGCCGAGGATCTTGCCGATCTCGTGGTCCTGGAAGCCGGCCGCGAACATGTCCGTCGTGCTGTAGCAACGCGCGTCGGTGATCAGCACGACCTTGCCCGGATAGCGGCGGCCGATGTCGTTGCAGCGGGTGGGCGGGGTGATCGGGAATGCGGCCGAGAAGGCCGCCCCGGTCTCGACTGCACGTTCGAGCGAGGGTCTCCACGGGGCGAGTCGTGGGTCCGTCTTGCTCAGCTCCACCGTGAGCGGAGTGACCGCGAACTGCGCGCGAGTTGGCTCGATGTGCTGGTCGGTAAACAGTTGAAGAAGGCGCTCGCCGGCCCAGATGAGCCCGCCGCCGTTGCCCCGGACATCGAGGACCATGCCCTCCGTGGGGAGTTCCGGGTGCTCCAGCAAACGAACGATCTCGTTGACGAACGGCTCGTCCCGCTGCACGAAGAACGTGCGGATTCGGAGGTAGCCAATCTTCTTGCCGAGGTGGTCGAAGGTCCGCACCTCGAAGATGGTCGGCAGGGTCGTCTGCAGACCCTCGACCGCCGCCGCGGACGCGATCGCCGTGGCCGCCTCGACCGATTCCTCCTGGCCGGTGGCGGCCTGACTCTCCCGCACGCTGCGGATGCGCTGCTCCTCGGCGACCTTCTGTGGGGCGAAGAGCAATGCGTTCACACGACGGCGGACGTCGCCCTCCAGGTCGAGACCGAAGGCCTCAGCCGCCTCCGGCGAGGGGGTGCTTTCGTCCTCTGACCTGGGAACGTCCACCACGGACCAGTCGGCTCGGAACTCCCGCTCCGTACCGTTCTCATCCGTGTACCCGACGATGACCCACTCGTCGTCGGGCGGTGCGGAGATGACCAGTGCGCGCTGGGTCAGGCCGTCGACGCCGCGGGCATGGCGGGCGGCGGGGTTGCTGCCGGCGTGGTAGTTGGCCGCCATCTCGACCGCGCGGTCGATGGGCACCGCGTTCCAATAGTTGATCTTGACGCCGGGCTTGAAGTTCGGGTCCGGAAGGCCGGGCATCGTCTTGGTGACGACGTAGCAGGATGCGCCCTTGCAGTACCCGATCTGGAACGGCAGGAACGCTGCGGAGTTGGCGAAGTAGTCGGGCAGCAGGTAGTTGGTGTGCAGATCGCGCAGGCCGGTGAAGATGTCGGTGAGCTCGTTGTGGAAGGAGATCTCCGACTCGTACCGACCGAGCCGGCGGCGCAGGAGACGGAGCCGCTGTATGGGATCCGTTCCGTACATCGCCTTCTTCAGGGACAAGTGTGAGTAGTACCCCTCGAGGACAACCGTGGCCTGCTCCACGATGGTCGTGCGCTCCTCGGGGGTCAACTTGTCGATGGTGGCCAGATAGTGGCGAAGGCCGCGGCCGCCCTGCAGGGCCGCGCGGACACTGTCGTGCGCATTCGCGGCGAGCGAGTCCAAGGTCTCGGAACCGGTGAAAGCGGTTGTCGGGGCCTGTGGAGCAGGGGGGCCGTCGATTCCTGAACTCGCCCGCAGCGTCGCGCCGGAGGGGGTGTCGAACTGATCGGCATCGTGTACTGCCTGCGGGAAACGTACCTGCAGCATTGTCTCGATGTCGGCGACGGGACGCATGACGCGCCGCCACCGATCGCCGACGACGAACTCGAAGTCGACATTCGAGAGGTCCTGCTGCAGCAAGAATCCGAAGCCCTGCAGCCCGGCGCCGGTGCGGGCGACGATCACCTTCCAGAACGCTCTCGGGATCTGGACGGCCACGGCGCCGGCGCTGTCGACGCCGAGGAACGACGGATCGTCCTGAGCCAGCACCGGCCCGGCGAACAGGGACAGCTTCTCGGTCCGGGCCTGCCGGACCACCTCGTTCTCCAGATCGCCCCAGTTGTCGTCGCCGGACGTCGACCTGTTGTAGCCCGCGACCTGAGGCGAGCAGTTGGTCGTGTGGTAGGTGTCGCCGTTCGCGGCGCGGAGAGACTCGTATGTCTTTCCCCAGGCCACGTCCTCACGACGAACCAGGTGGCCCTTGTCGAACGCTTGTCGATCCTTGTTGAAGAACACGTCGGGAAGCTGATGTTCCGGCTGAATGCGCGGATCGGCGAACCATTTCTCTTGCTCGTTCGGGCCCAGGCCGGACAGCCCCCGGCGGGTGTAGTCGCGACCGGCTTCTGGTTGGCGCACGGCGGCGTCCATGTCGATGTTGGACGCGGTGAAGAGCGCAAGCCGGCGACGGTGGTGCATGGCGATCGAGAAGTGGTGGTAGTGCAGGACGTGGCCGCCGCCCTCGACCGGTGCGCACAGGCTCTCGTCGGTCGGCGTCGGCAGCGGAACCTCGACGCCCAGGAAGTTGTCGTCGTAGCCGCTGCGCGAGCCCAGGTCGCCGTCGTGCACGGGCTCGACCATCGCCTCCGTGCCGACCGCCGCCGCGGGCGTCGGCGCCGCGACCTGGAGCGACGGCCCTCCGTCGCGGCCGACCCTGACCTGGATCTCGAGTGGAATCGTCCAGGTCAGGGCGCGGGCGTCGGCCGGTTCGTCGCCACTGCTCACGACTGCGGCGGGGCTCTCGGTGTCGGTCCAGTAGCGGTCCCACGGCGTGGGGTCGCTCCCGGTCGGGCCGGCGAACTGCACGCCCGCGTCGACGACCCGGCCGTCGCGGGCCAGCTCGGCGGCGGGCACGCCGTAGTTCGCCTTCAGGTACCGGCCGGCGAAGTGCAGCGCGACGACCTCGCCGCTCTGCACGTCCAGGACCAGGGAGCCCGAGTTGCCGCCGAGGGTGGAGCTGTCGTGGGTGAGCGCCGAGACGGTCTTGCCGAAGCTCGTCAGGCTGTCGCGCTCGCCGATCCGGCCGGGCTGGAGGCGCTTCACGTTGTAGATGCCGCCGAAGACCTCGTTCTGAACCATCGCGTCATTGCGCGGGTCGAATGCCGGATAACCGATGACGGCCACATCGAGGCCGGAGAGATCCCCGGGGTCGCGAACGGAGAGCGACAGGGGAGTGGCCGCGGCCGGCAGGCCGTCGACCTCGAGCAGCGCCATGTCCCAATAGGGGTGAATCATGACGACCCCGCGAACGTCCAGCAGAGTGGGTGCGCCACCGCCCCGTTCCGCTTTCAGGTCGAGTTTTGCGCCGCGACCGCTCTGGAACTGCAACCGGTGCCTGCCCAGCCCGGAGGCGAAAAGCTCGGCGACGTGGCGGTTGGTCATCAGGAGGCCCGGCCCGGCGACCCAGGCGGTTCCGCCGAAGGGCAGCCCGGGGCGCCCGACGAGGTCGACCCGACCGGTGGCCGAGATGGCCCGGAGCACCTGCTGCCTGATCGGATCCTGGTTGAAGTGGAGCCAGGCGGAGTGCACCACGTGGTAGTCGCCCCCGATGACGTCGATCGCGGGCCGTTCCCCGGGGATGACGATGGCTTCGAGGAAGAACTGCTCGATGGGCAGGAGGGGCTGGTCGGCGACGGTTTTCGCGACGGCACTCGCGACCGTTCTTCCCACGGGGCTGACGGAGAGATCGACCCCTTCCTCGACCGAGTAGCTCTCGCCGGCGGCGGCCGCCTCCAATGCATCGGGACGCGAGATCCGACGGAGGAAATCCTTGACATCGGCCTGGTTCGCGGGCATCGCGCGTCCCCATTCCTTTGAGAATGGAGGCCCGCTCCCCGACTCGCGGCACCGTTGGTGCGTCAGACCCCGGATCCCAGACTATTTGCCCCCGGTGAGTGCGCAATACGTACAACTACGTATGCGTGTCGCCGGAGGCCCGCACGGTGGCGGGTTCCGCGCCGGCGGCGAGTCACATGCCGAGCAACCTGGCGTTGAACCGGTGGTACCTGGGTGAGTTTCAGCGGGCCCGCGCATTCGACGAGGACACTCTGACTCGGCGCCGTCGAGTGCTCGGCGAGGATGCCCCCGACACCCTCACCTCCGCCAGTCAGCTCGCCAACGACCTACTCGGGCTGGGGAACTACCGGGAAGCGAGGGAGCTCCAGGAACAGATACTGAGCCGGCGCCGCCGTATTCTCGGCGGCGACCACCCCGATACCCTCAACTCGGCCGACCTCCTCGAGGGCTCAAACCTGGGATGTTGCCGACTCCGTACCGAGCAGCAATCAGCTTCGATCATGGATCTCATAGCGGCCTTGCCCGGGCGACTGTGCTGCGCAAACATGCTCTCCTGCGCGGATGTATCAGGGGCGGTGCCCACCCGCTCGTCTCATGCAGGGGCCGACCGACGACGGCGAGGGAGGAGGACAGCGCGTGCAACATTTCCTCGACACACTGCCGTTCGATCTCTCTCGGCGCCCGGCTCAGGAACTGTGGGCCCTACTGGCCGACACCTACTACCGCGACACGCAGGTAGAGGCGCTGCTGCGCAAGACAGGGATTCGTCCGGCAGTGATCAACTGGTCCGGCTCGACCGAGCTCACCTGGGCTGATGTGTTGGTCAAGAGCCGCAACCAGAACCTGCTACGGCCCCTCCTCCAGGTCGTCGCGGACGGCGGGGACACCGCCGTGGCCGCACGCATCAAAGAGCTCGTCGGTCCGGACTCCCCGACCGAGTCGCCGGAGGCCTTCGCCGGTGACCTAGCCTGGAGGGACACCCCAACCGGCACCGGTGACGAGATCCAGATTCTCGCCGAGTCGACGCTGCTGGACGTCGCGTTCCTGCGCCGCGGCTTCGAACTGGCGACGGGCGTGTGCCGGTTGCTGGTGACCAACCAGTGGGGCCAGAAGGCGCACGGCACCGGCTTCCGGATCGGCGAGCGTCTTGTGCTCACCAACCACCACGTGCTGTTCTCCGGTCCCGACGACGGCGTCCCGCCGCGTTCGGTGGATGCGTGGTTCGGCTACGAGCGAGGCTTCGACGGTGCCGAGCTGGCGTACAGCGAGGTGCCCACGCGGGCAGGGACCGCGCGCGGTGAGCGAACGCACGACTGGGCGGTGATCGAGCTCGACGCCGACCCGCCCGAGGGGACGGCGGTGATCTCGTTGAGTAGCGCGAAACCGCCTGAGCCCGGGGATCGGGTCTACGTCATCCAGCACCCGCACGGTGGTCCGAAGAAGATAGGCATGATTCACAACGAGATCCGGCACGTCGACGATGACATCGTCCAGTACCGGACCGACACGGCGGCCGGCTCGTCGGGCTCGCCGGTCTTCGACGAACGCTGGTGCCTGGTCGCCCTGCACCACCGCTACGTGACCCACCGGACGAACGGTGGGATCGAGTACCGCAATCAGGGGCGACGAATCGAGCGCGTCGCGGAGGCGCTCGCTGCGTCCCGGATCGGGGTGTGATGCCCGTTCGTCCGAACGCCCTCGACCTGGCGCGCGACGAAGATCAGCGGCTAAGTTCACTGTTGATCAGTGCATACGCGGGCGTCGAGGGAGTACCGCGGCTGGGCCTGCTCGCCCAGTCGATCGGCCTGCCCACGCAGTCGATCAATTTCGGTCAGCCGCTGGACCTCGTGCTCCCGAGCCTTCTTCAGGCGGCCGCCGCGAACGGACGGATGCACGACATCATCCGGGCCGCGGCCGAGCGGAACCCGGCCTACAACACGGAGCTTCTCGCACTCCTCCCGGCCGAGGGTCCCCGTGACCGGCGGCCGCTGAACGCGGTCCTTCCCGCACTGGAACTGGCTGGACGGCCACGCTCGCCGATCATCATCGCGGTGGAGTCGAAGGCAGAGCCGCTCGACGACGCCGATCTGCTGAAGGTCGAGCGACACCTCACGGTCTCCCTGAGCACTGCGCAATTGGACGCGATCGACCGGATCACCGCGGAGGTTCTCGGCCCTGACGCCGATCTGGCTCCGGGAGTGACCGATGTGGCCGAAATCATCGACGCCGGCTTCCAGGTCTGGACCGAACTCGTCGGCGCCGAGTCCCGGCTGAAGGGTCTGCTGACCCGGATCGCCGACGCGCGGCTGGCCCAGCCGGTCGCCTGGTGCGGCCGCAGCGACGTGCTCGCCCGGCTGCAGGCCGGCCTGCTCATCGCACACACGACGGGTGAGCAGGCGGTCGAGGACTTCATCTCGGTCGGGGCCGGCCACTTCTTCATGCCCGTCGACATCGGCAAGGAGCGGTCGATGCGGCCTCGGCCACCCGGAACGATGGTCTCGGTGCGAGTGCTGGATCCGCGTCGCTCGTCCGGCGTCGACCTGTCCGACCTGGCCCAGCAGCCCGACGTGGTCATCATCACCGATGTCGGTAAGGAGGTCACCGGGTCACTGACCAAGCTCGCCGAGACCGTCGGGCAGCTTCCGGCCGACGCACCCCGCGCGGTGCGCGCCGTACTCGGCGTCGGCGCAGGTCCTGCGGACGCGCAACTGGTGGCCCAGGTGCTCAGAACGCTTCCGTTTCTCAGTGTTGCGCCGGCCACGCTGGCCCAGCCCGACGTGGTCGTCGGCGTGCTCAAGCGAGCGCTGATGCGGCTCGCCGGCGGCCGGGCGCTGCCGTGCGTCGTCGCGGCCGTGCGGGACGCGTGCATCCGCGAGGCCACCGACTCGGCGGACCCCGCGGCTACCCTTGCGGCGCTGATGTGGAGCACGTGGTCCTGGGTCGGTCTGCCGCTGTTCCCGGTCGGCTACGAAGAGCTGCTTCCGGCCGCGTACCCGCACTTGATGAATCTGCGCACGGTCGCCGCGGACGGCTGGTTCTTCAATCGGAGCGAGGGCATCCTCGACGACTACGCGGCCCGTCGACTCAGCCACGAGGTGCAGGCCGATCGCGTCTTCCACCTGTATTTGTCCGGCGCCGGCGGCACCGGGAAAAGCTGCTTCCTGCGCAACGTCGCAGAGCGGATGCAGTCCCGGTCGACGATCATCCCGGTCTGGTACCGGGTGGATGCGCCCAGCCTGCTGTGGCACACCATCGAGGAGCGGGTGCGGGAGGAGACGCTTGCTGCGGTCGCCCACAGTCCGTTCGGCCCCGACATCGCGCAGGAACTGAAGCAGTTGCCGAGCGGACAGAGCCTCGGATCGTTCCTCAAGCAAACCGTCCGACGGCTGCGTGCCGCCGATCCGGCTTTCGTCGAGATCGCCGTGTTCATCGACCAATTGGAGCGGACCTTCGAGTCCGGTGATGAGCCGAATCCGGCGCGCCTGGACACGATCGCAGGCAAGGTCCGCGAGCTCCTGGAAATGGTCGGGATCGATCAGGGGGTGCGAATCTTCATCGCTTCCCGCAAGCAGTACCTGCCCGACTTCCTGCGGTCCACACGTACCGCCCGGAACGTGCATCTCGAGTTCAACGTACTACAGACCATCGACGCCCAGGGGGAGCGACTGGAGTTCGTCCAGCAGGTGGTCGACTGGTGTAAGGGCGAGGAGCTGGTCAATCAGTCGCTGGCCCTGACGGAGAAGGCCAAAGCGCGTCTGGCCGACAACGTCAAGGGACACCCGCTGGAGATGATGCTCTCTCTCATTCACGTGCTGTCCGCGCGACCGGAGGGCACGGTCGATGTCTCCGACCTGGAACAGCTGCGTCCCTGGGAGAATCTGTTCGCACTCGATCTGAAGGCCGCCGGCCGGGACGACCTCGATTGGCACTTCGTGCTCGCGATGGCGCATTCCCGAACCGAGATCGTGCGGTTCGAAGAGGTCTGGTGGCGCCTGAGGATGGTGGATTCCCAGCTCACTCGACGGATCGAAGAGTTGACGCCGAAGGGCATCCTGGAACGGCTGTGGTTGTTCGGACTTCTCGGACGGACCCTGTACGCCCGCCCCTACGGCGGTGATCCGGCGCGCTACGTCGAGTTCTTCCACGCCAACCTTCGTGATCACTTGCTGCGCAACGTGATGGCCCGGGGCGGTTCCGACACCGACATCCGCCGTCGCCGTACCGGGACGCCGCCGGCGTGGCGCGCGCTCGACCGGCTCACCGGCTACGCCCGGGACTGGGAACAAACCCAGCAACTGCTGCCGGCCGAGGATGTCCGGGTGCTCATCGAGCACCGGGACGCGGTGATCGAACAGATAACCCTGCCCGGAGAGAAACCGTTCCGGCCATTCCAGCTGCTGTTCTTGCGGGAGAGCAGCAACGAGGTGCGCGGGGGGTTGATCGACGCCGCGATGGATTGCTTCGCGTTCTCGGCGCTCGTGCACAACGATCGTGGCCGCGACACATTCGCCACGTTGTTCCCGGACGTCGACAAGCGCGTCGAGCAGTGCCGGGTGTGGATTGATCGGTGTGTGGCCGAGAACCGCCCCGCGGTGCTGGCCTACCTGGTTGAAACCGAGACGACGAGCGCCCGCCGGCTGTTGACCGAGCTGGTTCTCGACGGCACCGGGACCGCGGCGGCGGCAGCGGTGCAGGAGACCGCGGCGCTGCTCACCGAGCCGCTGTATGCCGGCGACTTCCGCGACCAGATCGTCGCCCACCTGTTGCGCACCGGGCTCGATCGGGTCCAGGGCGACGTGACCGCCCTGCCCGACGCGGTCGCGGAGTTCGTGGTGGGCGCATCCGGGGGCGAGCGGGATGCGCTGCTCCGCGTGCTGGACTACGGGGTCAGTCGGCTGGCGACCGATGCCGATCCCCGTATGCGGGACCGCGCGATCACGCTCGGGCCGAGAGAGATCGTCGACGACTGGCTGCGCCGGAAGCCCGAATTGGTCCGGTACTCGGGGGTGCGGACGGTCAGGCGGGCCGAGCTTCCCGGCGGCGCGGTCCTCGGCCTGGTCGTCGGCAGTACGTTGCGGCCGGTCGTCGACGACGCGCGGCTGGCGGACTGGTCGAAGGGGCTTCGTCGACGGCTCGGCGTTCCGCTGCCGGACCTACGTGCGATCACCGGTGAGTGCGAGGACGAGGAGCTGGAGCTCCGCTCGCCGCGCGCGCGGCTGGCCACCAATGTGTTTCGGGTCGGCGAGGTTCGGGTCGATGCGCGGCGCTGGGCGGATTTTGCGCGTACCTCACCGGGCACGGTACTCGACAGCTACGACCTCGTCGGGGAGCACAAGGTGCTCTGGCTGCCGAAGGACGTCGTCGCCCGGGCCAAGTACCCGTTCCGGGCGTGGGAGTTCGACGAGGCGGTCACCGACTGGCTTGAGGAGACCTGCCGGGAGGCCTTCGAGCTGCTGATGGACCAGGATCTGTTCAACCGGACCGTCAGCGACTGGGACGTGGTCTCGGTACTGCGCACGCGCCCGGCGCTTGGTTCCAACTGGAACAGCCAGCTCCGGCGGGTGATCGTCGACCTGGTCGAGGACGGGGTGCCGCTCGAACCACCACACGGTCCGTCGCCGACTACCGTGGTCGAGCATCTGGCCTGGCTGGCGGAGATGCAGCCGCCGGAGAACGTCGCCGGGGCTGTGCGCGAGTTCCTGCAGCCGTGGATCTGCCGAGCGGTCGCTGACGAGTCCGGTCAGGTGACCGCGCTCGTGCTGGACGAACAGCTGGAGGACATGCTGCTCAAAAGCATCCGCAGCGTATCCGGCCGCCGAATCCTGGCCTTGGGGCAACGGGATGCGTCCCAGCTCGTCGGCGGCGTGCGCCGTGCAGTGGAACGGCTGCTCGCCGAGGCCGGCCGCCCACCGCTCGTCCTGGTGACGGACCAAGCGGTCCGCCTGGCGCTGGCCAAGTTGCTGCGCCGATTCGACATCCGGATCCCGGTGCTCAGCTACGCCGAGCTCGACCCCGACAACCTCATCGCGTTACCGGGCGGGCTGGTGAGCCGGTCGGCAGAGGCGGGCGGCACATGATCGAATCGTCGTCACAGCCCTACCAGGACTTTCTGCGTTCTGCCGACATCGCCCGCTGGCGCGACTGTCTGGACCGGACGGTGCGCCGACTGGCGGCCCTCGACGTTGCCGAGCCCGAGCAGCGGGTTCGAACTCTGGCCGAAGCGCTGTGCGTCACAGCTTACCTGAGCTGGCTCAGCCGAGCCAGCGGTGAGTCCGCAGAAGCCGGGAACGCCGATCAGATCTACCGGCAACTCATCGGTGACCTGGTCCGGCGCGGTTCGACGAACGTGTCGCCCGAACTCGACCTCTGCTGGGGCATCGTTCTGGGCTACGCGGGCTACGCGGCGATGGCGGAACCGCTGTTGCGGCCCGACAAACGCACGATGCCCGCCCCGGAGCACCTCCTCCTCATGATGCCGGGCGTAGCGGTCCGCAATGCGGCCTTTCTGCACCCCCATTTCGTCGACCTGTCGCCGAACGTCTTCCTGCCGCTGGTGCACAGCTACGGCGACGCGCTGGCCGCGATCGGGGCGGCCGCAGAAGCTCGCGATCTTATCTACCGGGTGGAACCGGCCGTCACACATCCTCTGTTGATCGACGTACTCGGAGGGGTCGAGGAACGGCTGGGTCGATGGGACGAGGCCGCTGCCGTCTACCGACGCTCGAACTGGCCAGTGCACCGCTACCGCCGTGCACTCGTAGCAGCGATCGCCGGCCACGGCTCGATGGAGCGCCATCTGGAACCCGATGCCCCGACGATCCGCCGCGCCGGCGAGTTCGAGCCCGATTTCGATCAGGTTGAGATCGGGCGCTCGGTGGCGTTCCTCAACGCCTGTGTCTGGCGGCCGAACCGGAGTTGGGTCGTCGAGTTGGAGCTTGGCAAGCTGAGCTTCGGCCGACGCCGGAACGCCGAAGCGGACCTGCACTACCTGCGGGCCGGCCGATCGGCGCCCGAAAGCGCTCAGTACATCATCTACTGGTTGCGCTTCTGCAACTACACGTGGCTGGCCGGAGCCAGCGCCCACTCCGCACTCAGCATGACCCCGGAGGCGCTGACTGCGGGTCGTGAGGCACTCGCGCGTAGCTCGCCCGAGGACAACACGGCCGCGATCCGGATCTGGATCGCCGACGGCGTCGACGACCACGAGCTCATCCAGGCGGACCTGTCCGCCTGGGAACCGTACGACCGGGCGCAGGCGTACGAGATCGTCGGCGCCGCCGACCTGGCCGTCGACGAGTGGATCGAGGCCCTGCGGTACGGCTACGGTCCTTCGCTGTTCAGGCCCCTCATGCTCCGTCTGGACAGGGCCGGCCTGCGAGGCTGCGTCGACATGCTGGCCGAGGTCGTCCTGCAGCAGTCCTATGACGACTTCGGCGGACTGTTGGAGATCACCCGCAACCTGTCGGCGACCTCTCCCACCCCGGCTTCGGCAACTGGCCACGCCGAGGAACCGATAATCAACCGGTACGTGAAGCGGCTCGTCGAGCTCGGCGGGCAGCAGTTCAAGAGCAACGTGCAGACCTATGCCGTACTGCTGAGCGGTGACTTCCTCGACACTGCCGAAGAGTTGCTGCAGCGATTGACGAAGCAGGCGGACGGGGTGTCCGAACTCCTCGCGGTCGCGGTCCTGCGGCGAGCATCGGCGCAGGCCACGCAGTCGCGCGACGAGGTGCTCGGCTGCCTGCGCCGGGCCGTGACGGAGGCCCGCGACCGGTCGGAGCGGCTGCAGATCGCGCGGGAACTGTTCCACTGGGGCGAGGTGAGCGCGGCGCGTGCCCTGCTCGAACAGGATCGTGTCTTCGATCCCGACCAGCAGCTGTCGCATGCCGAGGCGATCGTCGCCGTTCAGTGCACCCCATGGCTCATGGCAGAGGACCAGGCGGATGTCGTCGACCGCGCGGTCCGCCGGCTGCTGGACGATCCGACCATCCGCCTCGATGCCCGGTCCTACGCCGATCGCCTGACGTCCGCGATAAGCGAGGCACAAGGCATGTCGGCGGCCGCCGATGAGGCGGAGAAGCGCCTGCAGGAGGTGCGTGGACACCTCCAGGAGTCGCGCTGGCAAGGGAAGCCGAGCGAAGGAGCGGCCGCCATCCAGCGCCTCCAAGAGCAGATCGACAACGTCGATCCGACGCCGCAACCGTTCGACCCGACCGCGGTGGCTGGCCCGGGGACGTCGTTCGGACTTCGTCTCGCCGCCGTGACGGAGATGAGGGACGGGCTCCGCGGCTGGCTGAACGTCGCACGCCGGGTCACGATCCCGGCGCCGCGCCGGTCGGCCAGTGCCGGCGGCGGCCTGGATCGCCCGGAGAACCGGCGGGCGATCCAGCTGCGTGACCTCTGGCGGGCCCGCCTCGTCCCAGAGTCCGCAGCCGACGCGGCACCGGACGCGTCAGCCGAGCGGGCCGCCGACGTCGCATTCCGGGTCTTCTTCGACGAGGAGCGGCAGCTGCGCGAGACCCGACAGCGTCTGCTCCGCGAGGCCGCGGTGCCCAGCTTTCAGCGTGCCCTGCGGTACGGGCAGGCGTTGCGGATGCTCCTGCCGCAGCTGATCGGCGACCGCGAGCGCGAGGAACCGCATCCCCTGTTCCGCGCCCTTTTCGCGGCTGTTGCACGAGACGTCGAGGGTCAGATCTCCGATCTGGACGAGGTGCTGGCCGACATCGAGAGCGAGCTCGAGCCGACCGACCAGGCGGAGGCATGGCACAGTGACGACGAGTAAAAGGGCCGGGCCACGGGCCTTGACCGCAGCGTGGTTGCGCGCACTCGCGCCTGCTTCTGCCGCCGCGCTCGTACCGCCGCACTGCGCGGCGGTGTCGGATTCGCCGACCATCCCCGACGATCGCCGGCTTGATGTGGCCGAACTCTTCGTCACTGCCGACTCGATTGATCGAAGCAGTCTGGATGTGCTCTGTCTGGCGCTCGTCGGCCGGAACGGCGCCCTTGAGGACCGCCCCGGCGAGGTTCGTCTTGTCGTACTGGGCCCACAGGAGATCCGCTCACACAGCCGACCGGGAGTGGCCGGGTTGACAGCCGTCGACCTGCCGCTTGTCCCGGTTCCCGGTGTCCGTTGGGTGTCGGTCGCCATTGTGCGCATGCGTCGCCAGCCCCGGCTCAGCCGGATAGCGGCCACGATCGTCGAGCTCGCGCAAGTCTTGGACTACTCCGCCGACCCGGTCGGGTCGGACGCTGCCGCGCTCGCGGCGCTGGACCGGTTGGAGATCCTCACGACGACCGGCCGGGTCGACGTTCCCGTCGCCGGCCATGTCCTGCTGGACACCGTTCCCGAGGACGACGACGGTTACGCCGTGCTGGCCGCGAAGGCCGCGTCGAGCAGCGTCGAAACCGGCGTGGTGCTACGGCCCGGCCGCGCTCCGAAGCTGTCGGCGGCGGGCCGCGGCGAGGACCATCTCGTGCTTCGGTTTGGCCCGCCCCGTCGCCGCCGAGGTGCGGAGCGCTCACTGGTCGACCTTCGCCGCGAGCGTGCCCTCTCCGAGCTGGGCCTCGATTCCGAACAGGATGGAACGAACGGGCAGGACTCGGAGGAGGTGGCCCGCAACGTCGCTCGCGCCCGCCAGGACACGCGCGCGAGGACGATCGTGTTGGGTGTGGCCGCCGGCGAAACCGCCGCAGCCATCGCAGCTTGCCGAGACGCTCTCGCCATCTCGGAGGAACTGGACGGCTTCCGTGAGAGCCTGTCCGGCCGGATCGCTGCGCCCGCCGAGTTCTGGCGAGTGGTCGACGTGGTCGAGGCCGCGGGGAACGGCCCCGACGCGTTGACAGAAGGAGCCCGCGACCTGCGTGACGGCCTCGACACCCGGCTCGAAGAGCTGCTCGGTATGGATCTCGCGGGCACCGACAAGGAGTTGCTCATCCCTGTTGTCACGCCCATCGTGCTGGAGATCGCTGATGACCTGGTCCCCTATGTCGACTCACGCCAGGACGGCGGCAGGTTCCTGAACCAGCTCATCCCGTGGATGCGCGACCGCATCACCGCAGACACCGGGGTGCGACCACCTGGTGTGCGGGCTCGGGGCAATCCCAACCTTTTCCTAGGCCAATATCGTATACAGATCGACGAAGTCCCGGTGGTGACCGCGCAAATGGACAGCCGCGGCGCCTATCGCGCGGATCCGGCCCACTCGCTGGACGGGTACGAGAGCGAGGTTCGAGACCACACCTACATCCACCCGGTGAACGGGGAGATCGGCCGGTGGGCGATCCGCGACGTGCCAGGTACGGCGTCGGTCCCGATCGACGGCGTGCCCGGTGACGAAACCAAAGCCTCCGTTGGCGGGTCGGCGTTCGGCGTACCGCACTACCTGATCAGCCAGATCGAGCTAGTGGTGCGCTCCCGGCTGAACCGCTTCCTCGGCCCGGTGGAGGTGAACCTCCTCGTCGACGAGTGGGCGGCCGAGAACGAGACAGCCGCCCGACTGGACACCCGAATGCGGCGGCGGCTCACCTGGGTCCTGCAAGCCATGGTGGCCGATCGCGTTCCGATCCTGGACAGCAGCGTGATTCTCGACACGGTAGGAGATCTCCGGAAGCCGGTCGCTGAGCTGTGCCGCGCCACGCGGGCGGCTCTGCGGAAACAGTTGCCTGGTCGGACGCCCGCCGATCAGTGGGTTCACGTCCCCTCCTGGCTGGAGTCCTCCGTGCTGTCGTCATCCGGTGGCGGTGACGGAGCCGCCGAGAACCAGCTTCAGATCGAGCTGGCCGGCTGGCTGCGTGACGCAGCCAAGAGCAACGGATCCGTGTTCGTGGTCGTCACCGGATCTCAACAGTTGCGCGAGATCATCGTTCCGATCGTGCGATCACACCTCCCGCTGGTCGTCACTCTGGCCGAAGAGGAACTTCCGTGATGAGCGATGTCGATCGGCCGGAGCAGTCAGGTCCACCCCTGCTGATCGGCGACCCGCCCCGGAGCGACATCTTGCTGACTGTCGCGCCTTCACTGTTCGAGCTGGTGGACTCCGTTACGGCCGACCGCGTGGCGGAGCAGCTCGGCGCGGCGACAACGCCGAATCCGCTCGTCCGCCTGGGCCCCGCCGACAACTCAAATGCGCTCGTCCACATCGTGATGAACGGACGCGAACTTCCCCTGCCGACCATGACCCTGCTGACAACGCTGGCCTATGTCGTCGAGCAGCCCGGTGTCCTGCTGAAGGCCGACGCGGTTCCCGCGCTCCACAGCGCTTCCCGTCATGTGACGGAGGTGCTCGCCGAGTGGTTGGCCAGAGCCTGTGATGCGGCCGTCGCAGCTGACATGGATCGCCGACTACGAGATCCCGGACTTGTCACGAGCTACGATGGGTTGTCGACGTCGGGAGCGATCGAGCTACTGATCGAGCCGGACTACCTGCGCCTCGTGACGACGGAGGAGGACTGGAACAGGTCCGGTGACAAGCCGTTCGGCTTCGCCCGCGAAGGGCTGTTCGTTGAGCTCGGCATGTCGCTGCCCCCGATCCACCTCCGTCGAGACCCCACGTTGCGGCCAGGAGGCTTCGCCTTTCGACTGCCCGGACTGGACGTGCCGCCGCAGATCGGCCTGGCGCCCCGGACGATTCTGGTGAACGACGCCGCCGAGCGTCTGACGTCCTTTTACAACGTCACGGCCACGCCGGCGGCCAACCCGGCGACGGAGCAGCAGGCGGCGATCGTGACAGCGGATCACCGGTCCACTCTTGAGAGCGCAGGCTACTCCACCTGGGGTCCGATGAGCTACATCACTTTGGTGTATGCCGATGTTGTGCGGTGCAACGCCGCCCGCTTCGTGACCCGCTCACAGGCTCAAGAACTACTCGTGAGCATCACGAGCGCTTTCCCGGCGCTGGGTGAGGCGGCTCGCGAGAACTTCTCGCTCGACGTCCTCACGCTCATCCTGCGTGGGCTCGTGCGCGAGCAAATCTCGGTGCGCAACCTCCGGCGCATCCTCGAACTCCTCCTGCGCAGCACGGACGAGAACGTCGACCCGGAAAACACCTTGGCCTATGTCCGGGCCGGTCTGGCGGACCAGCTGGCAGCCAAGGCCTCGCGGGAGCAAGGAACGGTCGTCGTCTATCTCATCGATCCGCTGCTCGAGAATGCCGTGCTGCACGAGTGGCCGACGCCTTCGCGCGAGGCCGCACAGCAGCTGCGTGGTGCGGTTGCGGCCGAAGCCGCCTATCTCGCTCCCACATCGAGCTTTCCGGCGATTCTCACCGAGGGCGCGATGCGCCTTCCCGTCTACGACGCATTGGTCCCGGCGTTCCCGCGCATCCTGGTTTTCAGCTACGCGGACCTCCCACCGGAGGTCAACGTGCAGCCGGTGGCTCGCATCTCAGTCAGATGATCCAGTCATCGGGACCGACTGCCCTCTCATCGAACCCTCGATGAGCCGAAGCATCGCAGCCTTGTACACGCGCGAGCCGCACGTCGGACATGCTCCCTGCGGCACACTGGGCAGCTGGACGCGCTGCTCCTCCACGGTCATGTTGACTTCGACGAACCGTGGCTCGTACGTGCCGGAACAGGGGCATCGCCCGTACTTGAACAGGTTCGGAAAGGTCACCGACCCAAGATAGATCCTGGCACGCGACCGATGAACGATGCTGGTGCACTCGTCGCCGGCCGGCACACACCATCGCACCTGTTGGGCGGGTGCGGCACGCTACTTGCTCGACGGCATCGCCGACGACGGTTGAAAGCGCGCTCGGCCAGGCTCGCCCAGCGGCAGGAGTGCGGACCGCCGAGGACACCGGCGTCGAGGGCGGCCATACGGCTGCGTGCGGGAGCCGGAGCGCGTGTACCGCCACCAACTCCGCCCAGTCTGCAGCTTATTCTTTCGGTGACCGCGACTGCCATACGCGCCGTGCCATCGCCATGATGAGGTCGACGACCGAGGTCTGTGTGGGATGCATCGCCCGCCGGGACGGAGAACGTATCGAAGTGACGGCGTGCTGGCTGTACGAGGGAAGCATGAAGCGGCGCGCACCGGCCGGCGGCCGAACCGAGGCCACTCGTCCGCTCGGTTGAGCTGGCGGCGCACATCAGCGCGACGGCACGATCCCTGCTCGCCGACCCGACCCCGCGAGCAGAAGCCCCGAGCCCGCCCGCCGACCGGCACACTCCACGCAGAGATCAAGTCCTACAATCCACAAGATCGACGGTCGATGCAGGCTGAACCCGTCGATGACCCCATTCCGGTACAACTCACGCGATCGGTCGCGTCCCGGCTGGTGGTGTAAGTCCGGGGCCTGTCCGGCGTGCCTGAGCACGTGGGAGGGGCCACCGCGTGAGTCTCTGCGTGAACCGACCAAGGATCTCGTAGAGAGGTGCCACGCGATGGC
>NZ_JAVREJ010000038.1:0-33998 GCF_031845345.1 Pseudonocardia charpentierae
TACTACAACCGCCGCCGGCGGCACTCCACTCTCGACTACTTGACACCAGTCGAATACGAGCTAGGATTCAGAAAACTCACCGACCTGGCAGCCTAAACCGATGTCAATAAAATCGGGAACATTCCACCTTGAAGTCGTCGGGGCCGGTGGCGCTGGTGCGCCCGACCCGGTCGTGTTTGACGTTCTTCCAGACCCACTCGTCGGGGTTGAGCTGCGGGGAGTAGGCGGGCAGCACGAACAGCCGCAGTCGGCCCTTGGTGGAGGCGACGAACTCCGTTACCAGCTTGGATCGGTGGGTGGGGTGGCCGTCCAGGACCAGGTAGACCGGCCCGTCGGTGTCGGCGATCAGCTTGAAGTAGATCGTCGCTCCCTCCGTCTTCGCCTGCTTGCGGATGGCCGGGAACTCCTGCTCTCTCCAGCGGGCCACGGCGTCGGGGTCGGCCTGCCAGGCCCGCCACAGCGGCCGCTGCGGCGACAACCCCAGGGTGCGCAACAGCCGGCCCACGCTCACCGCGGACAACGAGATCCGGAACTCGCGGCGGATCAGCGTGCGCACCATGTCCCGGGTCCACAGCGCGAACCCGAACTCCAGCTGCCGCGGATCCGCGCCGGCGATCAGCGTGTAGAGCCGGCGCATCTGTTCACCCGACAGCTTCGGCGGCCGACCCGGCACCGGCCGCGCCTTCAGGGCGTCCCGCCCGCCCTCCCGGTACTTGGCCAGCCACCCGTAGACCGTGCCCCGGCCCATGCCCAACGACGCGGCGACATCCTCCGGATGCACCCCGGACTCGACCGCGTCCACCGCCCGGAGCCGCATCGCCTCGAGGGTCTGGTGGTCCAGCTTGCGGCCGTCGTTGTCGCGCACACGGCATTGTCGCAGAAAAAGAAGATCAAGTTAGCTTACTTACATTCGTCTTGGTAAGCAGGCGCAACTTAGGGGACGTGGGGCAGGAACACATTCGACTTAGGCTCACTTATAGAGAGCATATTGGCGGCTATAAAGGGACGATTAAGGAGGATGTCACTTCGGGTAGATTCTTTCTCTACGATGACTATTCAGTCACGATGAAGGTCTCCGACGGTAGCCTTTCGTGAAACCTCAGTGCTGAGCGTGTTTCAGCGCCTGCTAGACGTGCTCCCTGAGGTAGGCGATGGGATCATCGGCTACAACCATCTGCTGTAGGTGGTACTGCCACATATCGACGCCGGCCATGCTGCAGTAGTTGTCCGGTGCCTCTTTGCCCTGAGTCGCCAGCGACGTCGGAGCGACAACCGATTTGAGATAGTGACACGCGATTTGAGACGCTACACAGGTGTAGGGTCTCAACTCTTTTGTCATTCCCCGAGCTTCTGACCTGCATTTGCTGCGGTTGTCTCAGCGTGTCATCAGGAAGATCAGTCTCATATCGGTGTCATCCCTGAGGGAGCGGGGCCGGTCAACCCCCGGGTTTGCGTTGTTGATCTTTCCCTGTGGCGTTCTCCGCGCCTTTTGGGCAGGGTCGGGTAAGGCGTCGGGGTCAAGGGATCGGCCCGCAGGGCCGACCGCGGAGCGGCCGCAGGTCCTTGACGCCGGCGCCGCGCGGCGCACGCTGTGGACAGCGGAGAAACGGTGCTGGCGGTACTCCCGGACGTTCAGATCTGTTCGGTGCCGTGCATTGCCTGCTTCATCGCCGGTTCCCCGGCCTGCGACAGACCCACCCGTGGAGGCCCGTCGAGTCATCCCTTCGCCGCGGCGGGCGGCATGAAGTGCTGCGACAGGTTGCGGTGGGCGAGACCACTCACAAAGGGGCGACCACGCCGGGATCGGGGGTCAGACACGAGCACGGTCCGCACCCACCGCGGCTTGCGGGGCTGCTCACGCCGCGCGGCGGGCGGACAGGCAGCGAATGTGATGATCGCGTAGTCCGTAGAAGACCAGCCCGACCAGCTCGCGGGCGGCGGCCACGACCCCGATGTTGCGGCCACGGCGCCGGCCGACGTCCTCGCGGACCTGACCCAGCTGGCTGTGCTTGGGAACCCGCTGGACCGCCTCGACCGCCGCCCACCGCACCAGCCGCGAGCCCTGTTTATCTGTGGCAACCCGGGACGTCAACTCGCTGGTTGCCCAGTGATTTCTGGATCTTCTCGGCGGTGGTTGACCGCGCCAGGGTGGCGTCGGGGTCCAGGCTCGGGCGTCAGCCCGACCGCGCAGCGGCCGGAGGCCTGGACGGCGGCGCCGGGCTGGCGCATCATCACCGGGCGTCGGAGAAGATCACTTCAGCGGATCAGGTGCGGTGCATAAGAGTGCTCCTTGCGGGGTTGGGCCTGGCCGCGGGTTTCCCGGGGTGCGTCGGGCGCCCCTGCTTATCTGGGTGCTTGGCCCGGAGCTCGGGTCCGGCGACAAGATGGCGATCGGGGTGTCTCGACGGGCGCGGCCGCTCGTTCTTGGTCGGCTGTCTGGCGCGAAGGCCGGCAGCAACAGGGTTGCCGGGAGCTGACCGCGGGTTCATCGGCGGGAGTGGGCGCGACACGCAGTTCCGGGGCTGCACGGTCAGGCGGCGGGGGCGAGGACCTGGTCGTCGAGGTTGCGCAGGGTGTGATGGCAGCGGCGGGCGAGTTTGCGGGCCATCGACAGCAGCGCGAGCTGGCCGCCGAGGCGGGCTTTGACCTGCTGGGAGTAGGGGTGGTCGGGCGAGCTGGGCCGTCCGGCGTAGACCGCGGCCTCATAGAGCGCCCAGCGCAGCATCGGTGGTCCTTGCCGGGCCAGGTGCCCGGCGCTGCGCCGGCCGTCGGAGGAGTAGACCGTGACGTCGAGCCCGGCGTGGCGGACCGCGTCATCAGAGCTGTGGAACCGGCGGGTGTCACCCATCTCCGCCCAGATCACCACCGCGGTCAGCGGCCCGACCCCGTAGTGCGCGGCCTGCAACGCCCGGCAGGCCGGCTGCCGGCGGCCGATCAGGCTGATCTGCTCGCGCACCCGGGTCATGTCCGTGGTGAGCCGGTCGACCTGGCGCAGGGCGACGTCGACGGCCGTGCGGGTGGCTGGAGACAGCTCCGCGACCGCCAGGCGTTCCCGCCCCGCCGCGGACATGGCCCCGACGTCGAGGTCGGGTGCGCCCAGGTGGAACAGGCTGGCGTGCACCCGCTGCAGCCAGCCGGTCCGCTCATCGAGCAGGTCTTTGTAGAGCCGGACCAGCGCACGGGCCTCGAGCACCGGGGTCGGCGGGATCCACGACTCCGGGATCCGTCCCTCGAGGAGCAGCTCCCGCAGCAGCTGGGCGTCGCTGCGGTCGGTCTTGGCCCGCCGCTTCGGGCCGCGCCGGGCCGCGGTCTCGGCCGGCTCGGCGACGTGCGCGGTGATTCCCGCCCGGGCCAGCTCCTCGGCGACATACCGCCAACCGGTGCAGCCCTCCAGCGCGAACGCCACCTGATCCCGGCCGGCGAACCGTTGCAGCCAGTGGCGCAGCCGTTCCCGATTGGCCGGGGCGATCCGGCCGCGCACCACCTCGCCGGAGTCGAGATCTACGTAGTCGAACGTCAGCTGGGCTCGATGGATATCGATGCCACCCACGACCGCCATGATGACCTCCCACGCTCTCGGCCACTCGGGAACGGAAGCCGCCGCCGCGGCCGCCACATCCCATCTTCGTGATCCGACCGCGGTGCACGGTCGTGTCGGACTCGTAGTGTTTCGGAGTCAGCCCCGCCCAACTGGCCAACTGCGCCGGCCCCGGAAACCGGTCCACCTGCCCAATCTCGGCGACGAACACCGCGGCCAGCACCGGACCCACCCCGGGAATCTGCTGGATCGCGACATAACCCGGGTCGCGGTGCAACCGGCGGGCCAGCAACGCGGCGAAGGTGTCGATCTCGAAGTCGAGCGCGGTGATGATCCGCTGCGCGGAGTTCACCCGCGCCCGCGCCGCTGGCGACAACGGCGTCCGCCCGAGCAACTGCTGGCCCTGCTGTCCGAACAGATCGCTCATTGGCACCGCCACCCCGGCGCCGGCCAGCACCGCGTGCACCTGGCACTTCACGTTCGACCGCAGCCCGACCAGCTTGGCCCGGTGCCGCACCCACTCCCGCAGCTCCCGGGTCGCTGGCGGGGCGATCCACGCCTCGGGCAGCCGGCCCATCCGCAACAGATCGGCCAGGTCCGCCGCATCGCGCTGGTCGTTCTTCACCCGCCGGTAGGAGAACGCCTTCACCCCCAACGGGTGCGCCAGATGCACGCTCGCGCCCAGCTCCGCGAGCGTGTCCGCCGCCCAGTACCAGCCGTAGGCGGCCTCCAGGACCACCTCAGGCGCCTCGCCGGCGCGGGCCATCACCTGCCGCAGGTAGTCCGGGTCGTTGGAGATCCGCACCGTCTCCAAGACCTCACCGGTCTCGGTCATCCGCACCAACACCGACCGCCGCCGATGCAGATCCATCCCGACAATCTGCTGACCCTCGTACGATTCACTCACAGGGGCCTCCTCGAATCGCTGGTGTGAGCCCCCCGAGCATGAGCCGGGGATCACGAGGAGCGGAGGCCCCGCTCCCTCATCGCATCACATCCTTCGGTCACGACTCTTCGTGCATGGTCCTTCGGTACTCCGCCAGCGTGCACAGGCCGGCCACGGCGCGGCGCTCGTCGACCGTCTCCGGGTCGCGCAGGTCCAGCGGCTGGTACTCGCCGTCGACCAACGTCACCTGTGTGCCGTAGACCTGGCTCTTGCCCTCGGCGAGGAGAACGCGGTCAGTCAGGTACGCGGTGTACATGGGCGTGACGTCGCCGGTCGGCGCTGCGCACATCAGGTCGAGGCAGCGTCGTTGCAGGGCCGGGTCCTGGTCCGCGTGCTGGGCTAGGAGCCATGCAGACACCGCAGCCTGCTCGCCCACGAGCGAATGCGTCGGCCACCCCCGCCGCTCCACCAGCTCACCTAGCCACCGCGTGTTGTCCCGGTCGACCTCGGTGAGCCGGTCGACGATCGCTTGCTCGTCCGGGGCCAGGTCATCGGGGTGCACCATGCCGTCCCGCGCCTTGGCGAACAGGGGGGTGCATGCACGCCGCGCCTGCTGGTCGACCTCGGCTCGGCGCAGCAGCTCGTCCCGCAGCTCCGCGTCCTCCACAGCGTCCTCCACCCTGCCATGTGGCCCCGTCACCGACTCGGCAGCAGGTGCCGGAGGCGAGAAGGCCGACGACCGACTTGAAGCGCTCGGCGGGCGACGACCCTGGGTCATTCCCGAGTAGGACACCGATGTGCTGGGTGATCAGTTGTCGGTGAGGCGGCCGAGGAAGCAGTTCGGAACGGCGCGTTTCGCGCCGGCCAGGACGCCGCGCAGGGTAGCGGCGGCGAGGGTTAGGCGCTCGCGTCGAGCGAGGTGGTGGTGCTGGGGGGCCATGGGGTGCTCCCGGCGCTGACGGCGGTAGGTGGACTCGCCGGCCGACGTGGCTCCAATCTGGATACGCCGCAAGTCAGCGCATCCACCGTCCAAGCCTGCGAACAGTGAGCCCTTTCCAACTTGACTTCAGTTGGTCTGGATCAGCACCGTCACGGCCTTGACGAGGTTCGTTGCTCGGGCGGGGCAGCTGCGGATACGGCGGAGGACCCTCCAGGACTTGAGCTGGGCGTTCGCTCGCTCTCCCGGACCGCGCTGGCGGGCGTGGGCGGCGTTGACCTCCTTCTGCGCCCGGGACAGGCGGCGGAGGCGGCCGGTGTCGGGATCGGCCCGGCGTCGACGCTGCGGCACCCGGATCGCCGGCCCGCCGCCCTGATAGGCGGTATCGGCGACGACCCGGACCTCGGCGGCGTTGAGCCCGTCGATCAGGCCGTGCTCGCGGGCGGCGCCCAGGTGGTGTCGTGCTCCGGGCAGCGCCGGTGAGGCCCACACCAGCCGGCCGGCCGGGTCGGCCAGGACCTGCACGTTGACCCCGTGCCGCTTGTGTTTGATACCCCTATGTATGTCAAGTCGTCGAGACTCGCCGGGCGTTCGCTGTGCCTGCTGCGATGATGATCCGGTAGACCGTGCGCGCGAGATAGCGCTTCAGGCAGCGGATGATCTCCCTTTTCGTCCGCCCTTCTGCGGTTCGTCGTCGGGCGTACTCGCGTGTCCTGGGGTTCCAGCGCAGTCCGATGAGTACGGCTCGGTAAAGGGCTGCGTTGGCCTGGCGATGGCCTCCGCGGTTGAGGCGGCGCCGCTGGGTCTTGCCGGACGACGCCTCGACGGGGCTGACCCCGCAGAGAGCGGCGAACGACGCTTCGCCGGTGAGCCGGTCGGGATTGTCGCCGGCCGCGATCAGTAGCGTGGCGGCGGCGTCGGGGCCGATGCCGCTGACGTCCAGCAGTTGCGGTGCGGCGGACTCGACCGCGGCGGCGATGCGTCGCCGCAGATCGTGGATCTCGGCCTCGAGGTAGTGGACTCGGCGCGCAAGGTGGCGCAGCGTATGGACGGTGGCCGCGCTGACGTCGTCGTGGCGGTTGTCATCGGCGCCGGTGGTCAGCTCGGCGCAGCGAGCGATGAGCTGGCTGGTTGACAGGGGGTTCAGGGCTTCCCGCAGTGCGGGGTCGGCGCTGACCAGCACCGCTTTGAGCTGGTTGATCGCCTGGACCCGGGCCTTGACCGCGGAGTCCTTCGCGGTCTTGAGGATGCGCATCGCCTCGACCGGCCCATCGGCGCTCTTCGGCACCGCCGTCGCGTCTTCGGCCAGCACGGCGCGGGCGGCACTCTCGGCGTCGACGACGTCGCTCTTGCCCCGTCGGCGTCGCGCCGACCGGTCCGGTCGGTTGACCTCGGTCACCTGCACGCCCTCGGCGCGAAGGAGCCGGGTCAGCGCGGCGCCATAGGATCCTGTGCCCTCCACGCCGGCCCGGTGCAGCGGGCCGAACGAGCGCGCCCAGGTGAGCATGGCGCGGTAGCCGGTCCTCGTGGTCGGGAACTCGCAGGCCGCCAGGCGCAGACCCAGAATGCTCAGCACCACGGCGACGTGGACGTCCTTATGGGTGTCGACGCCCAGCACGACCTGGTCGTCGTTGGTCTTGGCCGGGCCGGCCGGCGGCACGCTCACGACAGTCTTCTCCCTGATCCCGAGGAAGGGTGGCTGCAGCCGAGCCGGCGGGGCGGTCAGGACTGTGACGATGCCCTGCGGTGCAGCGCAAAGCCCCTATCGGGACACGCCCTTGCCAATGCGGCGGCAGCGCCGCCGCGAGCCCGGCCGACAGATCAAGCACAGGGCACCAAAAGGGCCAGCCAGAGTACGGGTCAGACCGAGCTCCGCGGCGACGCGCTCTGATCTTCACAGCCGGAGTAGAAGGCGCGGTCGTGGCCCGAGGCCATGGCGACGCGATCAATCGGCAGCAGTGTGCCGTCGAGGATCACGAATGCCTTGCGGCGGGCCAGGTCGAGTGCCTCGTCCAGGGTCGGCGCGGTGGCGGCGAGGACGTCGACGCCTTCGCGCACGTAGCGGAACACCGTGGTCGTGCCGACGCCGAACCCGTTGGCGAGTGCGGTGTAGGTCTCGCCTTTGTTCAAGTGCGCCAGCACCAGCAACGCTTGCCTTCCGGCTGGCAGTCGACGCCACCGACTGCCCAGGATCGTGCGGTGGTGGCGTAATGCGTCAGCGAGGGTCTGCAGGGCGCGGTTGGACACCTGCATCGAGGACGGGTAGACAAGCACCCTGAAGCTCCTGGTGGGACGAGTTGATCTAGTCAATCGCCCGTCTACCAGGGGCTTCACTCATCTCGGGGACGCCACGCCGCAGCTCGACAGCCTAGTCGTCAGCAGGTTGGAAAAGGCTCAGTGGGTGAAGGCCGCGCGCGACACCGGATCTCGCTCTGTCGCATCGGGCCTGAGAAGCTGGGTCGGTGTCGACTCCGCCCGAGCCGAGGCCAGGCGACAAGGCCAGCACTGCCGCGACGGCCTCGTGTGCCCTGCTTCAACAGATGCGGACGAACAAGAAGCTGAGCTACGACACAGTCGGCCAGACACCCGGGCTTTCGCGGGGCGCGGCACTGAACTACACCACCAAGCCGGAGCATCGGCCCGACGTCCAGACACTGAAGCTCCAGCTGACTGCGCTCGGCGCATCTGGCCAGGAACGGATCGACGTCCTGCAGCTCCACCAGCAGACGCGGCCCGAACCGGGTGTGTAGGTGGTGTGGCCGATGGCCGAGTTCACCGCCGTGCGGGCGACTGTGTACACCGCGGTCGGCCATCCCCACACAGTCCCCGACCACGGCCCGGACGGGGACCGGACGCTGCCGGCGTAGGTGCCGCGTCGGCGGGAAGCTCAGCAACAGACGGAGCGAGATGCTCAACAGCAGAAGGGGCCTCTGTGAAGTTTCGGGCTGGCGCACGTAGGCAACGTCTTCTTACTGACGCACGAAATAGGATCGACGCGTGGACGGCAACGAATGACAAGAATTACCTCGATGGGAGGTCTGCGCGTTGGCTTATAGCGTTGCTTGCAACGGCGGCCGATAAAGGTGACCTCGAGGCAAGAGCCACGCTCGGGAAACTGCTTTACGCCCGATATCAGGCGGGATTATTTGCTGATCGATCCGACGCTTTACTAACATTGGGCAGAACGTTTCAGTCCATTTATGCCGTAGATGCCTCCCTTGTGCCGTCCGAGCTGCATTGGGTGTGCGAGAACCCAGGTCGAGCACTCGCCGACCCGCAAACGTTGGCGGACAAGCTCATTCTTCTCGCCCGACGCGCTGAAGCCAATTCCGATGTCACGTTATTACGTCAGGCGACAGTATTAGCGGACGGCATCCTCGAGCTGGTTGATGAGGGCTCGCAAAATGAGATAAAGCTACTAGTATATGTAATAAATATCGATAGTAGATTGCACGACATGACCGGCGACCTCGCGGACCTAAATCGTCTGATTGGCCACCTTCGACGGGTGATGAAACTATTTCACGATGACATAAGACGTGTAGGTGCGCTGGCCCGGCTCGCACAAGCACTACATGACGCGTACATGGTCGGCGACAATCCGGATCTTCTCGACGAGGCTATTCAGTTGGCCGAGCAAGCACTCGAGATCGTCGCCAGAGATGACGACCAATACCCGAAGGTTCTAACAACTCTCGCTTTTCTTCTCGTGAGCCGACACGGTCGCACAGGTGAACATAAAGATCTTGCTGCCGCCACGGACATGTGGCGGAGCGCATCGAGTTTACGACAGACGGAGGACGAGGAGTTAGCCGACCTAAATAGCCTTGATGAGGTTCTGAAGAAATGGCCCATAGAAGCAATAATTCTACGCGAGCGCGTTGGTATCCTGCGTCGGATCACGACGTTACAGCAGGATAGAGAGCGTCCGTCACAGTGGCAATCTGACGGCTATCTAGCGAATCTAGACCGCCTCTATGAGGCCTGCCATCTTCTGTACGAGACATCAGGCGAAGTGGCCGCACTAATCGAAGCCATTGGGCACCTAGAGAGGCTCATTGCGGTATGCCCGGAGGAGCTTCGCCGTTGGGTTTGGTGGCACAACCTGGGCTGCTATCAATGGGAACTCTCGCTTGAGGTGGACACCGGCCAGGTAGCGCTATTCAATCGGTCGGCCGACGCATTTCGCCAAAGTTTCACCTATCGTCGAGATCGGAACGATGGTTGGGGTGATGGCAAAGCCGGGTTGGGTACCGCTCTCGCACACCTTTACGGGTACACCGGAGATCCACTCGTGGCCGATGAGTTACTTCAGTTGCGTTCCAGCTTCTGCGAAGTCTTCTCTGCAGGGTCATTCAAATTCGAATACATTCTCAAATTTGCAGGAGGTATCAAGCTCGCCCACGACAAGTGCGCGGCACGATCTTTGGCGACCCATGCGGCAGCACTACTAGCGGAGATGCACGGGAAAATTTCATGCAAGCATCCCGCGTATGGGCAATACGTTTGGCTCAATGGATGGGCGACTCTAGCACAATTCCGATCCGGTGAAGCACTAGAGCCAATCCTCGAGTGCGCGGACGAGATGCGGGGTCTGCTAGACGATGAAGCTTCGGACAGTATGATCTCCGCAGTTGAGGTCATGACCCTGCTGGCCATGATGCTCGAAACTGTACACCGCGAGTCAGGCGATTTCGAATCCCTGAAGGAGGCGCTCGCGATCCTCCGTAAAGCTGCCGCGCTGGAGCCCCTGGGGCTTAACAGCAAGCTCTCACTAACGTTGAACAAAGCTCTAGTGCTGCAGAGTATCTACGAGACTACTGGAGATTTGCACGCGCTGCAGGAGGCTGTTGACGCAATTCGCGAAGCAGTCGCCGAATGCCCACAAGACTGGCCGTGGGTTTTTCGGCTGCAAGGTCAACTAGGTGTAAGTCTTTGTGAGTTGTTTAGGCAGACTCGTGATTCCGAAACCCTGATTCGGGCGATGGCTGCGGCGCGAACGGCGGTGCGCGAATCGGCACAACTACCCGGCTGGCCACGAAATCACCACTCCGATCTGTGCTATGTCCTAACCAATGCGCACAGTCAGTTCGGTGAACTTCAACTACTGACGGAGGCGGTTGCGGCTGGCCGACAGTCAGTAATATCGCGCGGTGTTGACCCGAAAGTAAATGCGGAAGCGTACAACAACCTGGCAGTAGCGCTTAAACAGATGTTTCATGAAACCAGTGATCCTGCGCTTCTCGATGAGGCAGAGTCCGCTCAAAAAGAAGCTCTGGATCTGACTCCTCTGCGGCGCGTAGAGTACTCGATGTACCGCGCCAACTATGCCTCGACGTTGATAGCCCAATATCGCCTAACCGATCAGAGGTCGTATCTAGACCAGGCCGCTAGTCTATTCCACGAGGCTCCGTCCGTCGAGGCGTCAGGTGCTTACTGGTTAACCGAAATGGGAACGCGATGCCAGATCAGTTATGAGCTTTATCTCCGTGACCATGAACCCGCGATGCTGGCCGCCGCTGTTGATGCAGCGCGGGACGCCGTCGATAGGGTTCCCGCAGACCACGCCGATGCTGCTCACCTCGATAATACCCTTGCCGTCCTCCTAAGGCAGTATTCAGCGTTATCAGGCGACATTGGCCCGCGGCAAGAAGCGGTCGATCGGCTTCGCCGAGTACTCCACAATGACTGCCCGACTACAGTCCTGCCGACTGTGCTCGCCAATCTGGCCGGCGCTCTGGGGGAGATGTTTGACGTCGCGGGAGTTCCGGAGCTGGCCCATGAGGCCGTCGCCGTCGCTCGCGGAGCGATGGAATGCACGTCCTCCTCAGGGAAGTATGAGGCAAGATTTGCCCTCGCCGATGCCCTTAAGCAGCTGCATGGGGTCACGAAGGCGCCGGACGTTTACGTCGAGGCGGCTGAGACGTTGGCGGCGGTCGCGCAGGACGCGGAAGCGCCAATCCGCGGCCGTATCGCGGCCTACCGGTCTCGCGCTGTCCTCACGGCAAGCAATGGCCAGCCGAAAGAAGCTTTGGACGATTTGGAGCGAGCTGTCAGCTTACTTACTGATCTGGCACCGCTGTCCTTAGAGCGGGAGGATCGGGAGCATCGGCTGAGTGGAGTAACAGGACTAGGCTCAGCTGCAGCAGCTATGGCGCTGCGTCAAGAAGCAGTCGCGGGCTCCAACCTTGGCGAACGGGCGGTCGAACTGCTAGAAGAGGCGCGAGGCCTGCTTTTAGCAGAGGGTCTAGATCCACGGGGTGAGTTGTCCGAGTTACGAGGACACGCGCCTGAATTGGCAGCTGAGTACGATCAGATCATGTTCCAGATACGAGGACTGAATTCGGGCCCGTACTTCTCGGACGCTGATCGGACCAACGACCCAGCGTCAACCCTCGCATGGCTGGGACGCACGAATGCGGCCGCCCTTAGAAGTGATCGGGCAAAGTTGGCAGCCGCCTGGGTGAAGCTGGTCGCTCGCATCCGCAATCACGGCTTCGCCGACTTTCGCAAGCCCGCCAGCTGCGCAGAACTGCGTCAATATGCAGGAAACGACCCGGTTGTGTACGTTACATCGGAAAGTGATGGTGGGCACGCCCTTATAGTCACGAGAGCTGGCGTCCGCGTCGTCGACCTTCCGGCGCTGACGAGCGACTCTTTGCGTCGTATCGTGTCCAGGCTCCTAGAAGCTGTCACGGACCAGCGTTTAGCTGGTCGAATAGCAGCGGTGAGCACTGTGAATCGGACTCTGGAATGGCTCTGGGACGCGGTTGTCGAACCTGTAATGGCAATTCTTGAGCTACCGCCGCAACCTGGTGCATCAGGGGCTGATCTTCCGCACATATGGTGGTGCCCTGCTGGCCTGGCTGTCTATCTCCCGCTTCATGCAGCGGGTTACCATACACGATCGGACGGCGCACTCGACGAGTCGGGTCGCAGTACAATGGATCGTGCGGTCTCGTCATACACGCCGACGATTCTCGCTCTCGGTCATGCCAGACGTACTTCCATAATCGAGAAAGCTTCTACCGTCGTCGTGGCGATGCCAGATACGCCAAACGCTGAACGACTCGGTGCGGTTGCCCGGGAGGCTGCCGAGCTGAAGCAGCTAATTCCTTCTAGTGTCGTGCTGACGAACGGTCAAGCCACCCGAGAGAGCGTACTGGCTGCGCTCCAGCAATGCGCAGTCGCTCACTTTGCATGTCATGGTGTCGGTGACGCGAGTGATCCAGGGAGGGCGCGATTATTGCTTCACGACCACGAGGCAGCACCGCTAACGGTATCGCAGCTCTCAGGGCTTCAACTGCCCCTGGAGCTCGCCTTTCTATCTGCCTGTAGCACGACCCAATCGGCGCCGTGGCGCGTTGACGAAGCGTTGCACATTACTGGCGGGTTTCAGCTGGCGGGATGTCGTAGGGTTGTCGGCACACTGTGGCCCGTTGCCGACGGTCTTGCTGCCGACCTAGCCGTGGCCTTCTATAGCCGTCTGACGTTGGATGGCAGCCCAGATCCGTCGCTCTCCGCGATCGCTCTACATGACGCTGTAGTGGAACTTCGGGCATACAATCCACGATACTCGCCCGGATGGGCTAGTCATGTGCATAGCGGCGCGTAGGTAGCTACGGTAACGCGCGTCACGGGGTGAATCCGTGTTCGATTGCATCCGACCTGAGTCGTGCCAGTTGATAAAGTACGAGTTCGGGAGCGACCTCAAGGCCTACCTTCTTCTTGGCCGGCACGACGCTTAGAAGGAGCAGCAGGCATAGACCTGACGTGGGTGCACGATGGCGCTCATGCCGATGCTCGAAAGTCGAGGTCTCAGTCAGCTTGACCTTCATGGTGTTGCCAGTGGGCAGATACGGATCGGCAGCTTGGATCCGGACCACCCAGGCGCTAGCGCGACCCCGCCTGAGCCTCGATCCACCGATGGTCAGTGATTCCGCTTGTAGCGGATCTTGTTGTGGGTGGCGTTGGTGCGGGGTCGTGGTTGAGCTGCCGGTCTGCCCGGCGCTTCCACTGGAGTTCTCCGATCGGGCCTTGTGGGCGGTCGTCAGGCGGCTGCGGGTAGTGGGTCGTGCAGGGCGCGGCGGAACAGCTCGTCGAGCCCGGTCTCCCACGGCCAGTTCATCGGCAGGTGCAGGATCTGCCGGTGGGCGGAGTGTGCGATCCGGGCTGGGGTGTTGATCAGTTGGGCGCGGATCGTGGCGGTGCGGGAGCGGACGTGGCGGCCACCGGCCAGGGCGCCAGCGGCGCGGGTGAGGTTGTGCGCGATCGCGGCGCAGACCAGCCAGGCGGCGTTGGCGGTGAATACTCCCGAGGGCAGGTGCGCGAGCGCGCCGTTCTTCAGCTCGGCGATGACCTGCTCGACGATGGCGTGGTCGCGGTGGGTGGCCTCGGCGGCCAGCATCGGCTCGGCGCCGTCGGTGAACACGGCGTGGTAGCGGTAGGCGGCGAACAACTCGCCCTGCGTGCTGGTCTGTCCGGTCGGTGCGGTGGCCGGGTTGAGCCGGCGGACCCGGCGCACGATCAGCCGGGCGGTGACGTGCTCGTGGCGGCGCCGATTGGTGAAGGCGGTAAAGCCGATCTCGGCGACCTCGGCGTCGGAAATCCACCGTTGCTCGTTCTCGTCGTAGATCGCGCTGGGGTAGCGGATCGGCACCCAGGCCTGCTCGTCAATGCTGGTGATCGCCCTGACCACGGTCGGGGTCAGTCGCGCGGTCACCGAAACCGGGCACCCGCCCGGCGGCAGGCGGCCACGATGTCGCACCCGTAGTAGGCGGAGTCGGCGCGCATCAGCACCAGCCCGGCCGCGCCGGCCCGCCGCACGGTGGCCAGCGTATCGGCCAGCAGTTTCGCCGCGCCGCGGGCGGAGTTGGTCGAACCCTTGCGCAGCCGGGTCGCGGCGATCAACGGCGCGGACAGCGGGGTGGACACGACCGCCAACAGGGCGTTGAGCCCCTTGATCCCCGTGTAGCCGCGTCCGGCGCCCTGCTTGGCGTAGCCGTAGGTCTGGCGCACGGTGTCGTCGATGTCGACGAACACCAGTTGGTCAGCGCCGGGCAGGGCTGGTGTGCTGGCGGCCAGGCGGGTCAGCAGTCCGGCGGCGACGGCGTCGAGCTGGCGGACATGGCCGAAGGTGAATAGCCGCAGGAACGTCCCCAGCGTGGACGGGGCCCGTACCCCGAGGAACAGCCGGCCCATCCCGCCGTGGCGCAGCAAGTCCATGTCGTCGATCGAGTCCGCGCCGCAGACCATCCCAGCGACCAGGGCGAGGATCTTCGCCGCGGCGTTCGCGCCACCCGCCGCGGCGACCGTGAGCCGGTCGCCGAGCAGCGCGCCCAGGCCGCACCGCTGCGCCAGCGCCATGACCAGCACCAGCCCGGCGCACGACACGAGATTCGGATCGTCGAACCGCGCGCCGACCGCGCGACGAGCGTGGAATAGTCGCACCCAGCGAATGCCCTTCTCGGCGGGTTGATGTGGACCTTCAGCAAGTCACATCGTCCCAGCTCAGAAGGGTATTCGTGCGTTACGGCCCACCCTCACCGAGCAATCGCGACGGTGGATCCAGGCTGACTCTGACGATGGCTCCGCGGACTTGAACAGATACGATGCCGGCCGAACACATCTTCCGAACAGCAGGTTCGTGTACCTCGCACACCTCGTCAACCCGCTTCTGCGGAGCAGGCGGCAGTGGCCGACCAGGGCCGCAAAACGAGCCAGGTGACCCCCGCTGCCACCGCGGCAACCACCACACCCCAGCCGACGATCGGCACTGTCGCTACCGCCGTTCCGGCGGCATTGGCTCGGACGCTCAATACGATCCACGGCAGCGTGCCGGCGAGCAGGGCGACGGCGACGGACACGAAGGCCCGCGACGACCGGCGGTCGGGGGCCGCGAGGCGTACCAGTAGGGCCGGCACCAGCAGGGCTAGCGCCCCGAGGCCGCTGACGACCCCGGCCAGCAGCGGCTTCGGCAGCGTGAACTCCAGCTTCAAGCTTTGCATCGCGGCCAGCACCATCAGGACCGCGCCCACGACGCCGGTGAGGCCCAGGTTGAAGCGTTCGCGCCGGTCCTGCAGTCCGCGCTGCACGAGCTGGTCGGCCAACGCCACCACACTGCGCGTGCGGTCCAGCGCGGCCTCGAGGTAGGTCACGTCGTTGTCGAGCTGCCGGGCCGCCCAGTCGGCGAGCCCGGCGTCGTCGTCGATAAGGCCGGTGGGCTGCTCCGGACCGCGGTACGCGGCCATGTTCCGTGCCGCGATCTCCACCGTGCGTCGCATCTCCCGCAGCCGGCTCGACCGGTTGGCCAGACCGAGGTCACCGGCTTGCAGCTTGACCAGCCGCGCCGACGCCGCACTCAGCGCGCGAACGTCCGGGTCGCGGCCCGTCGCCACCTCGTCGGTCAGCCGCAGCAGCGGGCCGATCTCCGCGTCGACGCTGACGCGCAGGTCGCGGACCATGGCCGCCGCACGGACGCGCAGCTCGTAGCGGAGCTTCGCCGCATGCAGCAGGTAGGAGGCCAGGGGGGTGAGCTCCGGCGTGCCGCGGCTCCACGTCCAGGCGCTAAGCTGATCGTCCCCGTCGGCCGGTGCCACGACGATGAGCCGTCGTGCGGCGCGCGTGTCCCATGCCGTCTGCGCCGGGTCGGGCACCTCCCATACCGCGAAGGGACCCAGCGGCACGGCGTCGCGAAGCACCCCGGTGCGGGCCCACTCCCCGGGCGTCCCGGCGGCCGCCTCCACGACGGGCCCGAGCGCCGCGGGATCGAGCCGGGCCGCCGGGTCGGCCAGGCGCGCCTGCAGGATCCGGACCTCGCCGACCACCCCGGGGGTCGGCGGCCGCAGTACCGCGTCCCACTCGGCCTCCAGCTCCGACCAGCCCTCCGGCTGCCCCGCACCCGGCGACCGGACGACCGAGAGCACCACCACGTCGCGCAGCCTGCGGAGCGCGACCTGATGCACCCCTGAGCCCGTGCCGCCGCGCAGCGCGAGCAGGCCCCCGGGAGCTGCCGTGGCTGTGAGCTCGTCGGGCGGCTTCCGGTCATGGCCCGCCACGGCGTCGAGACCGAAGCGGTCGCTGCAGCGGTGCCACAGATCGAGTACCCAAGTCCGGTCGACCTCCCACGAGGGGGCACTCGCGGCCACGAACACGTGAGCCACCAGCTCCTCGCCCTGCAGCGACGCGTGGCGCGGCACTACGGCGACGGTTCGGAGCGGCCGTCCAGGGTATGCACTAGCTCGTTGATCTCCTCCCGGACGGCGTCCGGCGGCGGCACGGTAGGGGTGCGGCCGACTGGCGTGGCCCGGACCGGGCCGAGCAGCTCCAGCTCGGCGACCGCGGTCCGTGTCCGGTCACCGTCACCTGTGCACACCGCCGCGGCCAGTCTGGAGACCACGGAACCGATTACGGCCCACCGCGTCTCGGCTAGCCGCCACTGCACGGCGTCCTGCAAGACGTCGAGAGCGTCGCTCCGCACGTCCGGGTCGATCGGCGTCGGCGCCGGGCCATCGATGTCGCCCCTCATAAACCGAACTCTATCGGCGTCGTCTGGGCGGCCTCTCCGCCGAACCCGGTGCACTCACAGCGCCGGGCGCAGCACCGCCCGTACACCGCCGCTGACGACGAACGCCGCCCACCCGTGCGGATGGGAGCTGCGCCCGGCGGCGCGCGAGCGGCGCAGCATCTCGAGCGTCGCCTCGTGCAACGCCTCGCCGGCCGAGGCCGTCGCCGCGAGCCGGGTGTAAAGCAGGCTCATCAGCAGCGCCGCGCCTGCGTCAGTGACCGGCCACAGGCCCGCGATGACGGCTTGCGCACCTGCCGTGTGGCAGGCGTGCCGCACCCCGTGGACCGAGTCGCCGTAGCCGCCGTCACCAATCGCGGTCTCACAGCCGCTCAGGACGACCAGCTCGGTTCCTGAGAGGTCGAGGAGGGCGCCGAGCTCCAGCGCCGTCACGATCCCGTCGTCCGGGGACGCGTCACGCAGCCGCCGGCGTTCGTTGGCGCCGGCGAGCACGATGCCCGTCCGCAGCATGGACGACGTCCCGATCCGCAAGGGCGTGTCGTCGTCGCCGAACGTCGTCACGAGGATCGTGGGGGACTCGACGTAGAAGGCGTGCGTCGCGAGGTGCAGGACACGGGGCCGGTCGACCCTCAGGAGGTTGGTCTTGCTGGCGTCGTCCCCCGTGTGCGCCCGGAGCCTTTCGGTGCCGACCGCCCGGGCGATCGCCCGCAGCTCCCGCCGGGTTCCGGGAAGCGCATTCCAGGCCGTGGTCAGGGCCTCGGCGAGCGGAGCGACTCCCGTCGCGGGTTCCGGCGCCGGTGCGCTGCCGAACGCCGGGTCAGCGAACACCACCACGCCGCTGCCGTCGGAGGGTGGGGCGAGCGTGTGCAGGTCGTGCACGCTGGACAGGTAGGTAAACATCCACCTCTCGACGCCGAACTTGCCGTCGGCGTCGACAAGACACGCTGCCGGGAACTGCGCCATCGGCCCGTCGAGAGACAGCACCAGATGCGTATACCGGGCCAGGATCGGCTCGAGTGGGGCGAAGAGCAGCCGGTAAAGGGTGCGCCCGATCTCCGTCACCCGTTGCGCGGACTCGTCGTCGACCTTCGTGTCGTCGCGAAAGCTGAACCTCCGCATCTCCTCGCGGAAGTTCCGGACGAGGTCCTCGATCTCCGCGACAGGGGCGAGCTCGATCATGGCCTCCACGCCGTCCCGAGAGATCACGGTGCCCAGATGGACGGCATCGGTGACCGCGGGAGCGCCCGTGGTCGGCCGGAAGGTGCTCAGATCGACGAAGGCCGCCGTAAGCGGAAGGTCAGCACGGAGCTGAGCGACGACGTCGATGTAGGGCAGCCTGTCGTCCCAGCCACCGTCCGCAGCGGCGAGCAGCTCATCCAGCTTGTCACTGACCTGCTCCAACCTCTCTCGGTGCTCGTCGACCGGCTGTCCACGCGGCCCCCGGGTGGCCAGCGCGGCACACAAGCTCGCCACCGCGCGAAGATCGGACCGCGAACGTCGCCCGGACCGCGGCCGGGCGGCGATTACCCCAGTGGCCACGGTCTTGGTGTTGACCAGGGCGCTGACGACCGCAGCCCGGTTGGGCGCGCCGGCCTCGCCGCCGTGCCGCAGGGCGAGCGTCACCAGCAGGTCCAGAACCCATCGACGCTTGCGGGTCACGATCCGCAGATCCGCGTGGCTGGCTCCGGCGGCCGCTGACGCCACCTGGAAATCGGTGCGGACGACCTCGAGGACGAGCCTGGTCGCAGCGGCGAGGTCGCCCAGCTTCGCCCGGCATGCGGCGAGGCCGGCGACCGAGTCGAGCAGGTCGGCATCGGTCGGGCGGAGGAACCGGCGCCGGATGGCCAGGCACCGTTCGTACCACTCGGCGGCGCGCTCGGTGTCGTCGTCCTCGTAGGCCGCCATAGCCATGTTGTTGTAGGCGACGGCGACGGCCGGGCTGGATTCCCCGAACAGCTGAACTCGCTTGCGCAGTGACGACTCGAGCAGTGCCCGCGCCTCGGCGCGGTGTTCGTCGTCAAGCGCGAGGGCCAGGTTGTTCTCGATGCTGTAGCTACCCGGATGCTCGGCGCCGTTCGCGGCACGATGCCTGTCCAACGCGGCCCGGAGCGCCGCGACCCGCCCATCTTCGTCGCCGATCAGGTGGTGCAACGTCGCCTCGCACTCGTCGACCGCGTTCTGCAGGCGCGCCGCCTCCTCCGACTCGGCGCCGTCGAGCAGGTGCTGCGCCCCGCCGAGCAGGCGGAACGCCTGAACGCTCCGGCCGAGGTACGCCTCCGCCTTGGCCAGTGACAGGTAGAGCCGCGCCAGAATCAGCGGGTCTGGGTCGTGCTCGACCCGGAGCATCTCCAGTGCCGTCTGGAGCTGGGCGCGGGCAGCGATGTGGTCGCCGAGCAGCTCGTGCGTCTGCCCGAGGTTGATGCGCGCCGAGACCCGTTCGGTCGGCGACGAGCCAGGCGAGGCGTCGTGGTCGTCGCAGGCCTGCTGTAGGTGCCGGACGGCACTGACGTAGTCGTGCCGGTCGATCAGCGCCGCAGCGACCATGCCATGGGCCGCGGCCAGGTAGCGGCGGTCGGTTCTCTCGGTCTGCTGGTCGAGGATCGTCCGGCCGACCTCGCCGGCTTCAGCGGTGTTCCCGCTGCGGTGCAGCAGCAGTCCCTGCTCGACGAGGGCCGTGACGGCGGTCTCATCGGTCGTGGTGGCCGGATCGAGCCCGATTCCGGTCAGTGCGGCGACGTCGTCGTAGGACTCCCCGACGCCGAGTTCGGTCAGTGAGACGTTCAGAAGGACTTCGTCGAACGGCACTCCTATGTGCCGCATCAGAACGCGGACGTGCGCCGCCGACCAGTGGTCAATGCGCATCGCGGTGGCGCCGAAGCGGGTCAGCGAGGCCTCGGAGATCTCGCCGCGTTCCATAATGGGCTCGATGTCGGCGCGCACCCTGGCCGCTAGCATCGGCTCGGTCATGGCCAGGGTGTTGACGTAGAAGGGATCACGCAGCAGCGCGGCCCTGACCGCGGGGTGTCTGCTCCGCTGCGCGGCCGGCTGCTCGTCGCACGCCGTCAACGCCTTCTCGTGCCACGGCCACGGGTGGTTCGGCCAGCTCTGCAGCACCTCGTCGTAGACCCGTAGGGCGGCCGCGTAGTCCCCGCGGTCGTGCGCCGCGAGTCCCGGCGCGAGGTCCGCGTCCAGCTCCCTCCAGCTCGCGCTCACCGTGGCGAGGAGCCGTCCGAGTACCTTCGTCGTGTGATCGTCGACGTACGGTCGGGCCAGCTGCACCAGCAAGCCCCCACGCCGGTCCAACCCCCGGGTGATGAGCAGGCAGGCCATGGCCACCTGGGCCGTCGCGGACAGCATCGGCTCCGGCGCGACCAGACATCGCCAGTACAAGGGGTCGGCTGCTAGCCGAGGCCACCAGTGCTCCAGCGGCTGCCGATCGTGGTCGAGATCCACCAGCCGACGGGCGAGCAGGCTGCCGGCCGGACCGAGAAGGGCGAGGAGCCGGGTGGACTCCCGCCGGCACCGTTCGGCGAGTTCCCGCGCGGCGGACTGCGCCGGCCGGTCGCCGGTCACGCCACACCGGTCGTGGTCGCGTACGGAGCATCACCCAGTGCCGCCTGAAGGGCCGATTCATGATCCGGCATGACCTCCAACGCGGTGACGTAAGCCCGCAGCCGTCCCGACGGCACCAGTGCGTGGGCAGCACCGACCATGATCCCTGCACACGTGAACGACGCCTCGTGCGCCCGGTCGCCGTCCAGGAAGGCCAGGGTGTGATCGATCCAGTCGTGAATGCGAGCGGGCTCGACGCGCGCCGCCTCAGCTCCTCGGTCGAAGAGGAACCGGACCGCTCCCGGCTGGTCGTCCGGCGCCAGGGAGGCGAACGGTACGAGCGTGTGCATGGCGGAGACCGGGACGATGCGCCGCACCGGCCGGGCACGGCCGGCGACGACGTATCGGTCGCCGCGCTTGACTGCACCGGCTAGCGACAGGGCCACCGAGCCGGCGATCTCGTCGCAGTCCGGCTCGGCGAAGGTGACCGGACCGATTTGGACGCCGCGATAACCGAGCCCCGTAGCCGGAACGACGAGAGCGTCGTTCTTATCGAGGCGGCGGAAACCGTCGACCTGGTCGACGCCGTGGCAGTGCGCGAAGACGGCGGCGGCGAACGGCCCGAACTCCCAGCGCCACGCGTCGTCGTCGACGAGCAGGCCCAGCAGGTGCGCCACCCGGACATCGTCGGGATCGAGCGCACTTCCGCCACTCTGAGCCGCTAAGATCCGCAGTTCCTGCCGGTCGTCGCTCAGCCGCGCCACACGGAAACGGGCCGACCATACTGCGGGGAGCTCTTGATGCTCCGCAGCGATCTGGCCGAGGGCCTCGCGGGCCAAGTCGAGCAACTGCGCCCGCGGCGGTGTGCCGGACTCGATCAGGCCGAGACACTCCTCGGCGGTCTCCACTGCCTGACCGGCCACGTCCTCCGACGCGACCCGTGACTCCCGCAGCAGCTCAGCGGTGCGCAGTCGTTGTCGGAGGGCGTCGAAGAAGTACTCCTCAACGGCGAACGTGTTGCCCGCGGTCCACATCAGGCGGCTGGCCAGATCGCTTAGGAACAGGTCCGTGTCCGTCGAGTCCCTCACCACGAACGTAGCCGCCCTTTCAGCGAGTTCCTTTGCCTCGTCGAGACGGTGCACCTGCCCGAGCAATACGATGGTATGGAGAAGCAGCCTGAAGCGCCGCTCGAACTCGACCGCGGAGTAGCCGACGCTGAGCTGGGGAAGCTCGTCCATGAGCGCGGCGATCTCCGTCGAGCAGACCGAAGACTGCTCGTCGCGAGAAGCCACAGAGGCGCGTACGGCGACGGCGGCGAGGATCTCCTCGAGATCCGGCACGGTCACCCACGTAACCGCGACGTCCTCGAGCTCGCCGGAGTTCATTATTAGATCGACGGCTCCCTTCACGGTGGCGCACTGCGCCTCCGCCCGCCACCGGTCCGGGAGGTTGCCGAGCAGTCGCGGCTCGATCACGCCTTCACCGTCCTCGTAGCAGGATGACGTACGGCCCCGCCGTAACGTTCGCCCCCGCGCAGCGCGCACGGAGCTCGCAGGTCCACAGGCCCGAGACTCTGGCTTCGACCATCAAATCCCACGTGTGGTCACCCGGTGGGAGCGGGCCGCTGATGCCCGGCACGATCACCGGCCGCCGGCCTACGTCCGCTTCGGTGAGCACCACGCGATTCGTGTAGCCCTCGAGAGGCAGGCGATCGGACCCGACCTGTGTCTCGGCTCGGTCGTAGCGCAGGTACGCGGGATAGCGGCCGTCTCGGACCGCCAGCACGTCCAAGCCCTGCAACTCGACGATCTCGTCGGCGAAGTTGGTGAGCGTGACGGGCAGGACCATGCCCCGCCCGAAGACGGTCCGACCGTCCAGCGCGCCTGCGACGGAGTAGGTCCGGCGCGTCAAACCGTCGACGACGGAGATCTGGCGGGGCGCTCCAGGACTCAACGTAATCATGCTGTTCGGCCCTAAACTCTCTCTTGTTTTGATCATGAGTGACCGGACACTTCGGCTTGCCTCATGTTGGTAGCCGGTCGATCATCTAGCCGTAGCCGAGTCAGTCCTCCTCTGGCCAGTCCTCTGGAATCAGCTTTATTCCGTTTCTCCAGTTGTTATCGCCGACGGCCTCTCGAAACCAGTCTTCGTCGAGATTGGCATGGTCACACACAATAATCTGGAACCAAGGGCCTAAAGAAGTTACTACATCCGACATCAGCTGGAACAGACCCCTCACAGCGGCTCTATCCGCTTCAACCTGGGCCTCACCGGCGTCGTGGGCGCGGTCCTGATGGTGCTGGCCGCGATGCAAAGCTTGAAGCTGGAGTTCACGCTGCCGAAGCCGCTGCTGGCCGTGTCCACCCCGCTGTCCGCGCCGGTGGGTCGTGCAGGGCGCGGCGGAACAGCTCGTCGAGCCCGGTCTCCCACGGCCAGTTCATCGGCAGGTGCACCCCGGTCTGGCCGATGGATGCGTTCCGTGACCGGTTCATGTCGGCGTTCGGTGCGGCCCCGACGCCGCGGTAGTCGGCAGCGGTCTTCAGCTTGGCGACGGCGGGCTGGTTGCCCGCGCCGAGGACGGGGGTGACAACGGCGGCGGCGAGGACGGTCCTGGGAACGTGGACGGCATCCGACGCAGCGGGACGTTGGCCGTCGTCCGCCGCGGGAAGGATTCGCGCCCATCCTCCGGCAGGGCGGTCGCCCGACGGTCAGTCGGTGCGGCGCTCGAAGCGCAGCAGCCGGTACTGGAGCAGCCCGGCGCGGTGACAGTGCTGCAGCGCGTCCCCGCCGACCAGCGACTGCGCCCACATCGACCGGCCACCCATCCGGCGCAGCAGCGGCAGAGCGGCGTGGATGATGCGGTCGCGCGGACGCCCGAGGCGCTGTAGGCCCGAGAGGTCGTTCCAGGCGACCGGGACCAGCCCGGCGTCGGCGGCGAGCGCCTCGGCCTCGGCGACCGAGAGCACGCTCGGAGCGTGCCACCCGGCGCGGAAGTCGTCGAGCGCGGGATCTCGCGGTCGCCGGCGCGGATGTCGTCGACGATCACGAGCGCGCCGCCGGGGCGCAGCGCGCGGGCGACCCCGTCGAAGAACGCCGCGGCCGGTTCGGCGTGCACGAACGCCTCGATGGCGAAGGCCAGGTCGAAGCCGGTCAGGTCGTCGGGCAGCGCGATGCTACGAGCCACGATCGGCTCGGCGCTCACGACCGTAGCCCGCTCCCGCCACACCCACGACTCGCTCGGGTGGACCGAGGCCTCCAGCCCGCCTTCGGCCTTCGGTCGGTCGAACTGGCCAGTTAGCGAGACGTCATGGAAGCCGGCGTCCTGCAAGCAGGCCACTGCGACAAGCCGACCCAGGATCTCCTTCGCGAGCTCCAGCATCTGGCCGCCGAACCAGCGTGGCGGCGCGGGCCTGCGGGGTCGGCAGCCGGAAGGGCCGGCACACCGGCGAGGCCGGTGGCGAAGGCGGGGAGACACCGCGCATGAGCAACTTCGATCCCCACTGGTCGGCGCGGGCGCGGACAAGAGCAGCCGCGTGCGCACCCACCGCGAACAGGGTGAAGGCGGCGCCGGGGAGGACCCGGCCTGGTTGTCGCCGACCTCGTCGCCCACGCCCGCCGCACCGGGCATCGGGTCATGGCTGCCGCCTTATTGTCATCACTACCGAAGATCTGCTCGCGACAGCGTGGTCGGCGGTCGCCCAGTCCAGGCCGGCGGTGACGTCACCAGGAGGGAACTCCGGCAAGAGCGTCGCGGGTGACACGGGCGATGTGGTTGCGCTGGGGGAGCGGGTCGGGGTGGGCGGCATGTCGTCCTTCGGTGCAGCGGTCGCAGTCGCGCCCGTGGGGACGGTGCTGGGCCGCGGCTCCCGCATCGCTCACTGATAGGCGCTCACGGTGGCGCTCAGCCCTTGTCGACGGTCCGCGCGACCCAGGTGACCACCGAGTCCCGCGTTCTAAGGGCGGACGTCGCGCGTCGGCTTACTAGGGCGGTGGCCCGGTGGCACCTCGGGTGCATCGACGACCAGATCGCCGCCGACACCTCCCGATAGTGGACCAGTGGGCTTAGCACGGCCGGTCTCCCGGTCAAGGGCGCTGCGCTGCGCTCCGCGTCGCTGCGCGACGGCCCTGCGGGCCGCCCGTGGACCGCGAGCCTCGCCGGCCGTGCCCGGACGCCCCAACGGTGCGGCGGGGAACAGCGTCCCGCCACCCCGCAGGGGACGGGCCGGCAGGCCCTGGTTGCGCCGGGAGGGCCACCGTGAACACCGCCACCAGCACCCCCTCGCTCCGCCGCCTCGAGGTCGACACCCCGACCGACGACACAGCGGCCGACGCGTTGTGTCCGCACTGCGGTGTCCGGATTGACACGGCAACGGCGACCGTCGAGGCGGTGGATGCGCTAGCGGTCGTCCCCGACGGCAGCTGGCTGGCCTCGGCCAGCGACGACGCGAGGGTGCGGATCTGGGACCCGCACACCGGCCAGACCCGCCACACCCTCACCGGCCACACCGACTCTGTGGGCGCGCTGGCGGTCGCCCCTGACGGCAGCTGGCTGGCCTCGGCCAGCGACGATGCGACGGTGCGGATCTGGGACCCACGCATCGGGCAGACCCGCCACACCCTCACCCGCCACACCGACCCGGTGTATGCGCTGGCGGTCGTCCCCGACGGCAGCTGGCTGGCCTCGGCCAGCGACGACGCGAGGGTGCGGATCTGGGACCCGCACACCGGCCAGACCCGCCACACCCTCATCGGCCACACCGACTCTGTGGGCGCGCTGGCGGTCGCCCCCGACGGCAGCTGGCTGGCCTCCGCCGGCCTGGATGCGACGGTGTGGATCTGGGATCCGCGCACCGGGCGGACCCGCCACATCCTCATCGGCCACACCGGCTTGGTGCGGGCGCTGGTGGTCGCCCCCGACGGCAGCTGGCTGGCCTTGGCCGGCTTCTATGCGGTGCAGACCTGGGATCCGCGCACCGGGCAGACCCGCCACATCCTCACCGGCCACACCAGCTCGGTCTATGCGCTGGCGGTCGCCTCATTGGGTGTGCTCGCGGTGGAGGTCGGGCTCGGCTACTGATCAGGTTGTCGAGAACCTACGCCGAGTTCCTGGCTGTGCCAGATTGTGGCGAGAGCGAGACGACAATGTGAGTAGGCCCTTCACCTACTTGCCCGCTTAGGCTGAGTTGGGGTGGCTGGGCTGGCGTCGGTGCGATAATTGGGCGTTGCACTGGTGGTCACCGTTCTTGCTCAGCCTCTACCTCATGCCGGCCGTGGATCTGGCGGGCCTGCCGGTAGAGCCACGCCGCCTCCCGGGCGGCGGCCAGGGCGTCAGAGTAAAGCCGACCTTGCTTCCGCCGGTGCGCATTTAGACCCTAAGAATCGCTCGTAACTACTTCAATTCCGGCCGAGATCTCGAAGCCAAGCTGCAGCAAGCGCTGCGCAGCCTCAGCTGGAGTAAGGTTGGTGCCATGCACGGCGCGTACGAGACGGCCGACTTTAATGGTCCGAGACAACTCGAATACTCGAGACCGGTTTAAGCTTCTGCCCGTGTATTCTCGCGTGCTAATTGATGCATCGCTCGAAATTAACTGCCAATCGTGCACGTCCATGATGATCTCGGGCCAAGGATAATCTGGCACCTCCATGCCAAAGTCTCGTAACCGCGCCGCCACTGCTGCCGGTGACCAGCTCAAGTTCGCAGCCGACCGGAACACGTGCGCGGCTGGTACCGGCTCCGCCAGACCAATCCAGGGCTTTTGGCCGTCGAGACCCCGCGACAGCAGGCGCCGGTCGTCTGTCGTCAACACCACCTCCGTCCACTCAAGCTCCGGCGCGACCGCGCCCAGCTGTCGCAACCTCACTGCTACGGTCTCTGGTGACCAGCCCAACCGGGCAGCGGCTCCGATTACGTGCGCGACCGGCACCGGCTCGGCCAGATCAATCCATCTGTCCCGGTCAGGCGGCCCAGCCCACGGATTATGAAACCCTTGCGGGCTGTCGAGGTTCCGTGACAGCAGGCGCCGGTCGTCGTCAGTCGACACCACCTGCGGCCACTCACGCTCTGGCACGACCGCGCCCAGCTGTTGCAACCTCGCCGCTACCGCCTCCGCCGACCAGCTCAACTGGGCAGCCGCCCTGATTACGTGCGCGGCCGGCACCGGCTCGGCCAGATCAATCCAGGGGTTCCGGCCGTCGAGGTTCGGTGACAGCAGGCGCCGGTCGTCTGTCGTCAGCACCACCTGCGGCCACTCACGCTCTGGCACGACCGCGCCCAGCTGTTGCAACCTCGCCGCCACTGCCTCCGCCGACCAGCCCAACTGGGCAGCGGCCCCGATTACGTGCGCGGCCGGCACCGGCTCGGTCAGATCAATCCATCTGTCCCCGTCAGACGGCCCATTCCACGGTTCATAGAACCCTTGCGGGGTGTCCAGGCCCCGCGACAGCAGGCGCCGGTCGTCGTCGGTCAGCACCACCTGCGGCCACTCACGCTCTGGCACGACCGCGCCCAGCTGTTGCAACCTCGCCGCCACAGCCTCCGCCGACCAGCCCAACTGGGCAGCGGCCCCGATTACGTGCGCGGCCGGCACCGGCTCCGCCAGATCAATCCAGGGATTCCGGCCGTCGAGGTTCCGTGACAGCAGGCGCCGGTCCTCATCGGTCAGCACCACCTGCGGCCACTCACGCTCCGGCACGACCGCGCCCAGCTGCTGCAACCTCGCCGCCACCGCCTCCGCCGACCAGCCCAACCGGGCAGCCGCCCGGAACACGTGCGCGGCAGGCACCGGCTCCGCAAGATCAATCCAATTGCCCCGACTCATCGGCGCGGTCCGCCGACCGCGACGCGGTCGCGGAGCGTCCAGGTCTAGCGATAAGAGGCGCCATTCGTTGTCTGTCAGCACCACCTGCGGCCACTCACGCTCTGGCACGACCGCGCCTAGCTGCTGCAACCTCGCCGCTACCGCCGCTAATGACCAGCCCAGTTGGGCAGCCATCGAGATAACCTGCCTACCCGGCACCGGCTCTGCCAGGTCGCCGCTCCAGTCCCCATCCTCCACCCTGCCTCCCTCCGGTCGAGACAGGAGGTAGGCATCACTTGGCCGTGCCGTTGGTATATGAGTCGGCGTAGCGCACCGGAGCCCCGGTACTAGGCCTGCGGCGACATATGAAAGCAGACGCCATCCAGCAACCTCGATCAAATTAAGATTCAGAGCTGGGTCGGAACGACGATAGCCATTCGATGCGAATATTTCGTCGTCTAGCGGGAAACAGCCCACGACGTTAGTGTCTACGATCATTCCGGCGACCCGCCACGACGTATGATGATCCATGGCCTCATGCGCGATGGCATCGGCCAAGTCTACGTCGTGGGCACTTATTTTTTCTAGCCACTCCGGATTCAGGATGTTGCGCTCGCAGGACAACAGGTCTGGTATCGCTGCCCGCACAAGAGCCGATTCCCTCTCCGCATCTAGCACCAAAATCCGGCGGCGATCAACAGTTAAGCGGGGAGCAAGGCGACCGGTTAGATTAACAATACGCCCAAACGTTACTTCCCCGGCCCACAAACCATCGGCCAGTAAACCCCCCAAATTGCTGCACCACCATAAGTTCGGCACGCTAGTCGAGAGGGCATTCGAGTTCCTGGTCCTATCAGCGAGATTCGGGCCTGCTCCACGTGTCCCAGCTAGGGGATCCTCGGAACCAATTGGCGCCCGAGCGGAGATGCTACCGGGGATCCACTCAGCGTCGAGGCCCCCGTCCTTCGCAATCACTGAAAATTCGGAGACCCACAGAAGTCGACAAAGCAGATCGACACACGACACCGAGATTTCTGGCCGCAAGTAGATACGTACAGTAGTACCCGAGGCCTCGCCAAAGCCCACGCGCCGTATGCGGCATAGCGAGCCGGGACCATCTATGTCGACCTGGAGGTCGGGCCCGACGCGGCCATCTCGGCCGAAGCGAGAAGTGGACACTTCAATGACATCGCCCAACATGAAGTAGCTGAGGACTCCGACCCCAAACCGGCTGTTTGGGTAGAATTCAATCCCCTCGCGAGTCCAAGCCGCTTTCTCCTCCAGGAATTCCGGAAGGTCGCCAAACCGCATTCCAGCATGGGCAAACACGCTATTGAGCTCTCTGTCTCCCATTCCGATACCGTTGTCGCGACACTCCAACCACGCACGCCCGGAGTCGTCGACCCCCTGTTCAAACTCAATACGACCTCGCCAGGCCCTAGTGACGTGACCGCGGCGCTCCAAGTATTGCGTTCGCGCGCGCCGGTACCGGCAGGCGTCAAGCGCGTTCTGGTAGAGCTCACGGATGGCCAACGCTGGGTCACCATAGAGCTGTTCACCCATCAATAGCTCTTGTACTCGGTCGTCGTCCAGCCTGAACCGAAAGCCAATGCCTTCATAGCGCGGGTGGCCCTGCCCGTCGAGCAACGGGCGCAATCGGTCTGCCGCAACGTGCGTGGGTAGGTCGCGCAACGCCTCGAGCGTCTTATCGCCCTCGGCGAAGGCGTCAATGCGCCGCAATACCTCCGCAATTCCGGCCGCGTGTTCGGTCAGTGCTAGCTGAACGGCCTGGTGTGAGCATTCAGCTTCCAGCACACGAGTACGTCCGCGCGCCGTCCATCGGGCGGTACGCACGGTGTGCACGACTTCTGCGGCCTCGACTCCACCGGTCAGTCCGACGTGCTCAACAAGAACACCCGGCAGTGCGGTCGCGTTCATTGTGAACTCCTCCGCCACCACCAGAAGCAGCGCAATCAAGCCGTCGCGGACGCTCTGCTCGTCCGGTGAACCGCCCGCTACTGTCCGGACGCCAGTTGGGAATTGTGCTCCGGCGACGGCGTCAACTGATACTTCAGGTGTAGCCGCGACCTCTGGATCGCTCCGCAGGGCGCGTAACAGACGGGCGACTCGTTCGGCCGAAAACAGCTCGCTCAGCAACAGCCCGGATTGACTGGCCGGAGTCCCCAAGTCACGTAGAACACAATCAGCTACGTAGTCCGGCTGGTAGAGCGTCGGTATGCGTACAAGCCACCGGTGAAAGAGCCACCAACGAACAACGCGGATATGCTGCTTATCGTTGCCAGCCTCGAGCCGCTTAAGGTGCCGGTAGACGCGTCCCTGGGTTTCAACATAGCGCTCGAAATTCAACGTGTCCTGGTCCTCGCGCCGCGTTAAGTCCCCGTCCTGGACCTCGACAACATGCTTGAGTCGAACGGCGCAGCTTACGAGGTGCAGCTGCTGGGCTAGCGGTACGAGAACAAGCGTAGCCGCCTCGGCCGAACTCAGCGGAGCCCGGCTTGATTCCACCAGTTTCCCACGGTTTAGTAGGTGTCTCATGATCCAGGTAAGGCGGGCATGTATCCGAGTAGCCATCTCACCGTCCCACCACGGGTCGTCGGGAAGCTGACTACGGAGCGCTCGGTACCCTTCAGACCAAGTGGCGACTACTTCGACCACGGCGTCGCGAACCGCTCTCGCCGACTCTGGCAACGGTCCGTCGCCGGGGTTGTCCCCGGGACGGGTGAACTCCCAGGCCACGTGCTCGCGGGACATTTGTGCCCACGATGATGCTCCACTAGAATTTCTCCGGTCAACCGGTCGGTCTACAACGACAAATTTTGATCCCTGTCCACTATCTCCTTTCAGTAGGGGCCTTTGAAAGGGAACTCCTAGTGTGGCACTGAGATCCTCAAGTCGGCACTGCACTTCGTCGCGTAGCTCAATTAGTGTGCCGGGGGCGGAACTGTCGGCTATAACCCTACTAAAGACTCGGGTGAACAGGCTATATGTACCGTCGGGCGTCTCCTTCCAGCGCGCCATCTCCCCGCTGGAGCAGGCGTAGAGGTAGGCGATCGTCCGGCTCGCTGCTCGTCCTCGCTCCTGCTCGCTCCAACCGCGTAGGTAACTGCCCTTCTCTTCGAGCTTGACCCCCTCACGACAGGCGTCCACCACCACGAGCACATCCCCACACCGGCTACGCCCGTCCTCGATGTGTCCGTCGAAGTCAATCTCGAGGCATCGCTCGGCAAATTTTCGGCTTGCCGTGTCGGCGCTTGACGGCACGAGATAGTCGTGACCGTTGCGATGAATGCCATGCCCACTGAGAAAGATTAAGAGCTGCTGCTGAGGTAGGGCATTGCGGCAGAATTGCTCGATAGTGTTGTCAATTCGATCTCGGTCGGTCTGATCCGGCGGATGAACTTGAACTTCGTAGCCGACCGCAGTTAGCGTCTTTGAGAGATCCGCGATGTCGTCGACAATGAACGGTAGCTGGTCGATAGCGCTATCGTCGTACCTAGGCACGCCAACCAGCAGGGCGCGGCGTGGGGGCTTGGCCATGGCTAAAGTATGCTCACCCGAAAGCAGGGGCGATCCCCCTGGTCCCGAGTGTCGGGCCAACGCCTTCCCTATCACGTATCATGACGCGATCCTCCAATTGAGAGTTTCAGCTGCAGCGACATATTACAGGCTCGCTACCGGTGTCACGTGAGCACTGGGTCGAGGTGCAGCGAACGCGGAGGTTCGGTCGAGCCTCGGACCTGGCCAACCCTGCTCTCGCGGGGTCCCGGCGCTCGGGCGCCCGTCTCGAGGCTCGTCATCTGACTATCCGGAGCGAGCGTTCGCCTGCTGTTCGTCCGGCGCCTTGCGCATCTCGCACAGCCCGCGTCGGGTCAAGAATCTGAGCAACGTCCAGGTCGACATCGTCCGGTTGGCCGGGTTCGGGATCAGCATTGCGCGAGCACGAGCAGAGGTGTGGCAGGGTCGTCACTGCAACACAGATGGCGCCCGGGCCTGTCCGGTTCCCCAAACGCACTGGCACATCGGCATCTGCCGAGTGGGCGACAGCCTCACCCGTGACGCGGCCTAGGATGAACTGCCAACCCACAGGACGAGCAAGCCAGCCTTGGCTCCGAACTAATCACACAATTCTGGGCCGACGATGATGAGGAAAGTGCCGGCATGACGCCATCTCCAGCACCCCAGTCAACCAGCAATGCACCTTCGTCTCTTGACGGTCGAGTTCCTGCACCTGAGGACTGGAGCATTCTTGCACCATGGGTCGTTGACGCTTCACAGGTGATCAGCGCTGCACTCAGCCTCCTGGCACTTATTGTGGCATTGTTCGCAATCTGGAAGGCAACAAAAGACCTCGCCCAGGAGAGGCGGCGTGCGCACGAATTGGAGATACTGCGACAGATGATCGGCTGGGAGTTTGTAGTCGAAGATGATAAGAAATTGATGTACGCGGCATACTTGAACCTAATGGTACTTCCCGATCAATCCGACATGCCCCTAACTCGAGCAGCGCTGGGAGTCAGGCCTACAGTCGAGGCAATGAAGTCCTTCGCCCGCCGTTTTCCTGATGCGCCAGCACTCCCAATCGCCGACGCATTGGGATCAGAGGAAATGTTTGGCCGATTCAAATGCATATTTAGCCAAGCATTCATTCTGGAAGTAGGGCAAGCAATTCAAGGGCGTGTCCTCAAGGTAGGCTAGTGTCGCACAACCTGCCCGTCGCAGTGCAGATTGGCCGCGGGATTCAGTCCGCAACAACTGGCGGCTGGAATTCGTCGGCAGTGGTCATACTGCGCTCGAGCCAGCCGACGCTACGGCTGCGCCGGCCCCGACGCCAAGTGGGCCTACCGCGGCCCCTCCTTCTTCGCTAAGCTACCGACTCCACTGCCCATGGGTGACATTCATAGTTCAGGAGATGCAGTTGAGTCACGGCCACGGTTCGAATAGTCACTTCACCGCGTCAGGGCAGTCTTCCTCTCCTGGTCCAAGCGGGAACAGCAGCAAGGGAATCTTCTCGCAAGACGTCGAAATGTTCAGCACGGATGCGACGGATTCATTGCTTCATCAACTTAAGGATAATCTCAATAGAATTATTCCTGAGCTGCGGGCACTGATTGCGAGTGGGGTGATTCGTGATAATGATCCAATGCCTATCACGAGAGTGACCTTCAATCTGACCGTGTCCTCCGCAGGTCAAGTGTCAATTACTCGAACTGACCACCCGGCACCGACAGGCATCAGCATCACCTTCGGCAAGTGAGGCTGAGGCGGCCTCAGAGCCGCGGCCGCCCACCGTGCAGGACCCGGGTGGCAGGGCTACACGCCCGCGATCGATGGCTGCTGCATCAGGTGCAGGGCCGTGGGGCGCCATGAGGCGCCGCTGGACAGGGCGGTGAGCGCGGGATGGCGGGTCCGGGTTGGTAGGGGGTGTGGTCGGTCCAGCAGCGCCAGATGATGCGGAGCCAGGCGCGGGCCAGAACCCGGACGGCGTGGGCGTGGTTGTGCCCGGGAGCTCGGGCCCGGGCGTAGACGTCGTCCTGGGCCCAGGGGTTGGCAGCTCGGCTGGCGTCGGCGACCAGTCCTTGGCGCAGGCGGGTGGTTGCAGCCGCGGCGGAACACGGCGTGGTGGCTGCGGCCGGAGGCTCGGGTGGACAGGGAGATGCCGGCCGCGGCGGCCAGGGCGTCGTCGGTGGGGTAGCGGCCGCGGGCGTCGCCGATCTCGGCGAGCAGGGCGGCGGCGCGGACGTGCCCGGAGCGGGCAGGCTGGTGAACACCACCGCGTCGGGGTGGTCGGCCAGGGTGTGGTCGATACGGGTCTCGAGGGCGGTGATCCGCTCGGCGTTGCGGGTGCCAGCGGATCGTACCGATCCGTGCTCCCGGCCGGGGGGTAACGGACCGAGTGCTGTAAGCGACCAGGTTCCGGGCCGGGCCGCGTCTGTCCCCTCCGGCGCGGCCCGGCCTGCGCGTTGCCGGACCGCCGTCGGCGCGTCGCGGACGACAACCTCCGCAACGCCCGTGAACCGGCCGCCGCCGGCACCGCGCCGAGCCCCGCAACGGGCCAGAGGCACCGCACTACCGCCCAGCCGCGCCCCATCGACTTCGTAACGAGTTGGTGGGGCGGATCCAGCACGCCTCGGCAGAGCGGTACGCGCCGGCGGGTTTCGCGCTGTCCGGGCCGGGTGTTCACCGTGGCCAGCCGCACGGACCTGCCGAGAACTGTCGGTGCCCCGGCGCCACCATGACGTGGTGACCGACGAGCCCGAGCCCGCCCCGACAACCGTGCGCGGACCAGCTCACCGCGGCCGGGCTGTCCGCCGACCGGATCGCCGAGCACGAGACGGCCGGACGGGTGCGCGTCGGCGGCGAGCTCGTCACCGACCTGGACTTACCCGCGCCTGCCGGGGCACGAACCTCTGTAGCTGGCGTGCCGGATTTATAGTCCAATGTCAAGCCGCCCTTGACCTGTAGTCCCGGTGTTGCTGGAGCAGGCGGTCGACCGTGTCCCGGGACGGGCGGGACGCAACCCGAATGCGTCCTTCCGAGGATCAAGGCGCCCGGGTGGCGACGGATGACGCGGTGACGCGGTCACGTCCCGGGTAGTGGTGTAGGTCCGGGGCCTTCTCGGCGTGCCTGAGCACGTAGGAGAGGCCACCGCGTGAGGCTCTGCGTGAACCCGCCAAGGAACACGTAGAGAGGTGCCACGCGATGGCCCTGGACCAGTCTGCCCTGCTCGAAGTCCTCGACGCGCT
>NZ_JAVREJ010000039.1:0-27524 GCF_031845345.1 Pseudonocardia charpentierae
CGTCCACCGCGCGCAGCCGCATCGCCTCGAGGGTCTGGTGGTCCAGCTTGCGGCCGTCGTTGTCGCGCACACGGCATTGTTGCAGAAACAGAAGATCAAGTCAGCTTACTTACGTTCTCCTTGGTAAAACCTCGTCACGATCGGGACGAGGAGACTCCACACGAGCGTGGTCCGCCGTCTTCAGGCCATGGAAAAGGCCGCCGTCCATGCCGGACGGCGGCCTTTTCGTGCATGGGTCAGTGGCGACTCAGCCGTTCTTTTTGCCCACCCTACGCACAAGAGATAACGGATACTCAATGCTAAGCCCGAACATGCTAAACGTAAGGACCACGTCCGACCCGTTCTCGCCGATGGACTCGGGTCGAGCCTCTACGACGTCCGTGTCCACAAGGGGGGCCTCAATCGCTACGTTCACCGGCCCGGAGGTCACTGCATTAAAGGTCCAGGCTTCGCGTCGCTTGAGCAGCGCAGGCCGCACGAAGACGATCGCCTCCGGCGGCCGGGTGCCGATCGCAGGAGACGCTGTTCGAACCCCGCCGTGCGAGCTAGTTAAACCGTAAAATACTTGATCGAACTTGATCGCAATCGACTCTCCCCTGTCAAACATGTCCGAGGAGAGGTCACGTGGACCACTATTGCGGATCTCCACCGTCACAAGGTGCGGGTCCTTTACCGGAATATCTCGGAAAGAGACCTCAATAGTTCCTTCCCGCACCCCGTCAGGCAGCAACGGGACGGATACGATCGAGATGGAGACGCGTGCTCGCCGATTACCCCAGCGACGGGTCGCCAAGATCGAAATGGGCACTGCCACCACGGCGACGATGAGAGCACTGAGGGCAAGCCAGTCCGTGGCTGCCCACCCTGCGAGCCCCTGATCGTTCGGCGGCGCTGAAACGAGAAAGATCATCCTACGGATCGCTACTTCGCACTCTTAGATGGTGAGCCGTGGCGGAACTCCACCACGTCGCCGTCCTGCATGACGTAGTCCTTGCCCTCCATCCGCACCTTCCCCGCCGCCTTCGCCGCCGCCATCGAGCCCGCCGCGACCAGGTCGTCGAACGACACGATCTCGGCCTTGATGAACCCGCGCTCGAAGTCGGTGTGGATCACGCCGGCCGCCTGCGGGGCCGTCGCACCCTGCTTGATCGTCCAGGCGCGCGACTCCTTCGGGCCCGCGGTCAGGTAGGTCTGCATGCCCAGGGTGTGGAAGCCGGCTCGCGCCAGGGCGTACAGGCCGGGTTCGGGCTGGCCGATCGACTCCAGCAGCTCGCGCGCCGACTCCTCGTCGAGCTCCAGCAGCTCGGCCTCCACCTTGGCGTCGAGGAACACCGCGTCCGCGGGGGCGACCAGGTCGGCCAGCTCCTTGCGGCGGGCCTCGTCGGTGAGCACGCCCTCGTCCGCGTTGAAGACGTAGAGGAACGGCTTGGTGGTCAGCAGCGTCAGCTCGCGCAGCGGCTCGCGGTCGACGCGCGCCCCGAACAGCGTCCGGCCGCTGTTGAGGATCTCGACGGCCGCCTCCGCGGCCTCCAGCACGGGGCGGCGGTCCTTCTGCATCCGCGACTCCTTCTGCAGGCGCGGGACGGCCTTCTCCAGCGTCTGCAGGTCGGCGAGGATCAGCTCCGTGGAGATCGTCTCGATGTCCGAGGCGGGGTCGACCCGCCCGTCGACGTGCACGACGTCCGGATCGTCGAAGACCCGGACGACCTGGCAGATCGCGTCGGACTCCCGGATGTTCGCCAGGAACTTGTTCCCGAGCCCCGCGCCCTCGGACGCGCCCTTGACGATCCCGGCGATGTCGACGAAGGACACCACCGCGGGCACGATCTTCGCCGACGAGAACATCTCCGCGAGCTTCTGCAGGCGCGCGTCCGGCAGCGGCACCACGCCGACGTTCGGCTCGATCGTCGCGAAGGGGTAGTTCGCGGCCAGGACGTCGTTGCGGGTCAAGGCATTGAACAGCGTCGACTTGCCGACGTTGGGCAGGCCGACGATGCCGAGGGTGAGGGACACGGAAGACAAGGGTAGTCGCGCGGCGCCGAGTGGCAGGATGTTGTCGAACATGAACGTTTCTGCCACTCGTGCGGCCGCCGACTCCGTCCGAGCATGGCGGGATGATGCTTCTCGTCCTCGCCACACTCCTGCTGCTCGCCCTGGCCACCGTCCGGTTCGGCCCGGACGAGGCCCGGCGCTACCGGTACTGAGCCCGGTCGTCACGTCCGATTTCCGCTAGAACCGACATCCGGCTGCTGGCAGCATCGTCTGCATGCTCCTCGACACCGACCGCTGCTACCGCGCCGTGGCCTCCCGCGACGCACGGTTCGACGGGCAGTTCGTCACGGCCGTCCGCACCACCGGCATCTACTGCCGGCCCTCCTGCCCGGCGATGACGCCGAAGGCGACCAACGTCGAGTTCTGGCCGACGGCGGCCGCGGCCCAGCTCCGCGGCTTCCGCGCCTGCCGGCGCTGCCTGCCCGACGCCGTGCCCGGCTCGCCCGACTGGAACGTCCGGGCGGACCTCGCGGGCCGGGCGATGCGGCTGATCGGCGACGGCGTGGTCGAGCGGGACGGCGTGCCCGGGCTGGCCACCCGCCTCGGATACTCCGAGCGCCATCTCGGCCGGGTACTGTCCGCCGAGCTGGGCGCCGGGCCGCTGGCCCTGGCCCGGGCCCATCGCGCGCACACGGCGCGGCTGCTCGTGGAGACCACGCCGATGGGGATGGCGGACATCGCGTTCGCGTCGGGGTTCGCCAGCGTGCGGCAGTTCAACGACACGGTGCGCGAGGTGTACGGGGTGCCGCCGACCACGCTGCGCAGCGAGGCCGGGCGGCACGCGCTTCCCGTGTCCGCGGGGGCGCTCGTGCTGCGGCTGCCCTTCCGGTCGCCGTTCGACGGCGCCGGGTTGCTGGCGTTCTTCGCGGCGCGGGCCGTGCCCGGGGTCGAGGAGGTGGACGGCGGCACGTACCGGCGGGCCATGCGGCTGCCCCGCGGGCCGGCCGTGGTGTCGCTCGAGCTGCCCGTCCTCGCAGAAGCGACGACGTCGTCGCAGGGGCGATCGCCTCTGCGAGGACGCGCGCGGCCCTGCGAGGAGGGCACGACACCGGCGCGGCGACGCCGGTCCGGCACGGCGCGCGCCACGCACGTCGTCGCCACCCTCCGCCTCTCCGACCCCCGCGACCTGGCTCCCGCCGTCGCCCGCCTGCGGCGGCTGCTCGACCTCGACGCCGACCCCGCAGCCGTCGACGCCGTCCTGGGGGCCGATCCGCTCCTCGCGGCGAGCGTCGCGGCGACGCCGGGCGTCCGGCTGCCCGGCACGGTCGACCCGGCCGAGACGGCACTGCGGGCGGTGCTCGGCCAGCAGGTCTCGGTCGCGGCCGCCCGGACCGCCGCGGCCCGGCTCGCCGACGCCCTCGGCGAGCGGCTGCCGCCCGCGCTGGCCGGCGACGGCCCGGACCTGCTGTTCCCGACGGCGGCGACCGTCGCCGAGCACGGCGCGGAGGTGCTGACCGGACCCGGGCGGCGCACCGCGAGCATCGTCGGGCTCGCCACCGCGCTGGCCGACGGCACGCTCGTGCTCGACGCCGGCCGCGACGCCGCGGCGTTCCGCGACGACCTCACCGCGCTGCCCGGCATCGGCCCCTGGACCGCCGGCTACCTGGCGATCCGGGTCCTCGGTGATCCGGACGAACTGCTGCCCGACGACCTTGCCGTGCGCCGCGGCGCACGTGCCCTCGGTATCGACGACCTCTCCCGTCACGCCGCCCGCTGGGCCCCGTGGCGTTCCTACGCCGCCCTGCACCTGTGGGGCGCCGCCACCCCGATCAGGAGATCAGCATGAGCACGTACTCGACCCTCGAGACCCCGGCCGGCCCCTTCACCGCAGTCGTCGACGCCGACGGAGCGGTGCTCGCCTCGGGCTGGACCGCCGACGTCGGCACCCTCCTCCCGCTGGTGCACCCGACGCTGCGGCCGGCCACGGCGCGGCAGGTGGCCGACCTCGGCGAGGTCTCGAGCGCGATCACCCGCTACCACGACGGCGACCTCGGCGCCGTCGACGACGTCCCGGTCCGCCAACGGTCCGGGCCGTTCCTCGAACAGGCGTGGGAGGTGCTGCGGACGGTGCCGGCAGGCGCGCCCGTCAGCTACACCGAGTACGCGACGAAGGCCGGACGACCGGCCGCGGTGCGTGCGGCGGCGTCGGCGTGCGCCCGCAACGCGGCTGCGCTGTTCGTGCCGTGCCACCGGGTGCTCCGCAACGACGGCTCGCTGGGCGGATTCCGTTGGGGGCTGCCGGTGAAGCGGTGGCTGCTGGATCACGAGGCGTCGCGCTGACCTTCGACCACATGTTCGACCGTTCGTCGATTCGTCGGCTCCGCTGACGGCAGCGCGCGGCGCGCCTCGGCCGGTTCTGTCGGTCCCCCGCGGCACGCTGCCCGCGTGGATCTCGTCACCGCGTTCGCCGTGCTGCTCGTCGGGCTCGCGCTCGGTGCCGCCGCCGCGTGGGCCCTCGCCTCGGTGCGGGCCAGGGCCTCCGCCGCCGAGGCCGCCCAGGCGGCCACCTCTGCGACCGTCACCCTGCGCGCCGACGCCGCTGCAGCACGCGCGGAGCGGACAGGTCTGCTGCAGCGGCTCGACGACCTCGCCGCCCAGCACGAACAGGCGTGCGACCGCCTGCGCCGGGCCGAGGCCGAGGCGGCGTCGGCGACCGCCTCGCTGCGGGCCGAGCGCGAGGCGGCCGTCGGTCGGGAGCAGATGCTCGCCCGGCGCGACGAGGAGCTGACCCAGGCGTTCCGCGCCCTGTCCGCCGACGCCCTGGCGGCGAACAACGAGCAGTTCGTCAGGCTCGCCGAGGGCCGGATCAAGGAGGCGGCTGCCGCGTTGTCGGGCGACGCCGCGCTGCGCGACAAGGCGATCGGCGCGCTTCTCGACCCGATGTCCGCTGCACTGCAACGCGTCGAGGGCCAGCTGCGCGACGTCGAGAAGGAACGGCAGAGCGCGTACATCGGGCTCCGGGAGCAGGTCAGCGCCATGCGCACCAGCTCGGAGCAGCTCCAGTACGAGACGAAGTCGCTCGTCAACGCCCTGCGGGCGCCCCAGGTCCGGGGCCGGTGGGGCGAGCTGCAGCTCGAGCGGGTGGTGCAGCTGGCCGGCATGGTCGAGCACTGCGACTTCTCCACACAGGTCACCGCCACCGGCCCGGACGGCACCATCCGGCCCGACATGCTCGTGCATCTCGCCGGCGACAAGTCGATCGTCGTCGACGCCAAGGTCCCGTTCGCCGCGTATCTCGAGGCCGTCGAGAGCCGCGATCCCGACACGCACGCCGATCGGCTCACCGCGCACGCCCGCCAGCTGCGTGCGCACGTCGACACGCTCGCGGCCAAGGCGTACTGGGCGGCGTTCGAGCCGTCGCCGGAGTTCGTGGTGCTGTTCGTGCCCGGCGACCCGTTCCTCGAGGCGGCGCTGCAGGCCGATCCCCAGCTGCTCGAGCACGCCTTCGGGCGCAACGTCGTCATCGCCACGCCGACCACCCTGATCGCGCTGCTGCGTACCGTCGCCTACGGCTGGCGGCAGGAGGCGCTGGCCCGCAACGCCGCGGCCGTCCACCAGCTCGGCAAGGAGCTGCACGCCCGGCTGGCGACGATGGGCACGCACGTGGCGAAGCTCGGGCGCAGCCTGGACGGGGCGGTCGACAGCTACAACAAGACCGTGTCGTCGCTGGAGGCCCGGGTGCTGGTGACGGCGCGGCGGCTCACGGAGTTGAAGGTCGCCGACGACGAGCTGGTGGCTCCGGCGCCGGTCGACCGCAGCCCGCGGCGGGTGTCGGCGCCCGAGCTCGTGGCCTCGGCGGACGACGCGCTCGTCGCCCTGGACGGCGACCGGGACAGCGGTGATCGCGACACGGGCGGCTGGGACACGGGAAGCTGGGACACGGGCGACCGCGACGTGCGGGAGCACCCCCGCGCCGTCCACGGCTGACACCCCGCGGTGGAAGGCCGTTCGCCGGATCCCGTTACGGTGATCGGGTGACGGCGACCTCCGCCCGCTCCTCCACACGCACGCCGCCGGCGGTCCGGCCGACCGGCCAGTGGCCCGTGGACGAGCGCTCGATGTTGAATTCGGTGCTCGGGATCCCTCCGCTCGCGGCCCTCGGGCTGGCGTTCGGCTTCACCGCGCTCGGGGTGTTCGTCGACCTGCAACGGATCGGCACGGTCGGCACGGTGTTCCGCGCGCTCTACTTCTGCGGCTGCGTCCTCGCGGTGACGTGGGTGCGCCGCCGCAACCTGTTCGGCCCGGTCGTCGCGCCGCCGCTGCTGCTCGCCGTGGCGGTACCGGCGATCGTCCTGATGGGCGACGGCGCGAACGGCACGGACACGCTGCTGATCATCGCGGCACCGCTGGTGAACAGCTTTCCCACGATGGCCGTCACCACCGGCGTCGTGCTCGTGTTGGGTCTCGGCCGGTTGACGCTGCAGCGCGAGGTCAGCGAGCGGCGCGACTCGGCCGCAGCTCGCGAGGCAACGAGAAGACCAGCGACTCCTCGGCGGTCGTGATCTCCTCGACGCTCCCCCAGCCGCGCTCGACCAGGTGGTCGAGCACGCCCCGGACCAGCACCTCCGGCACCGACGCACCGCTGGTGACCCCGACGGTCCGCACCCCGTCGAGCCACGCCTCGTCGATCTCGCGGGCGTAGTCGACGAGGTACGCCGCACCCGCGCCGGACGACAGCGCGACCTCGACCAGCCGCACCGAGTTCGACGAGTTGCGCGACCCCACGACGATCACGAGGTCGCAGTGCGCCGCCATGGCCTTGACCGCGACCTGGCGGTTCTGGGTGGCGTAGCAGATGTCGTCGCTCGGCGGGTTCTGCAACGTCGGAAACTGCTCGCGCAGCGCCCGCACGGTGTCCATCGTCTCGTCGACGCTCAGCGTGGTCTGCGAGAGCCACACGACCTTCTCCGGGTCGCGCACCTTCACCGCGGCGACGTCCTCCGCCGTCTCGACCAGCTGGATGTGCGACGGCGCCTCGCCCGCGGTCCCCTCGACCTCCTCGTGGCCCGCGTGCCCGACCAGCAGGATGTCGAAGTCCTCCCGGGCGAACCGCTTGGCCTCCTGGTGCACCTTCGTGACCAGCGGGCACGTGGCGTCGATCGTGCGCAGGTTCCGGTCGCGCGCCTCCGAACGCACCGCGGGCGAGACGCCGTGGGCGGAGAACACCAGCAGGGCGCCTTCCGGGACCTCCGCCGTGTCGTCGACGAAGATCGCGCCGCGCTCCTCGAGCGTCTCCACGACGTGCCGGTTGTGGACGATCTGCTTGCGCACGTAGACGGGCGCGCCATGCTGTTCGAGGGCCTGCTCGACGGCCTCGACGGCGCGATCCACGCCCGCGCAGTAGCCGCGCGGGGCGGCGAGCAAAATGCGCTTGCCAGCCGGGTCGCCGGGGCGGGGAGAGGCCTCAGGAGCGGACATGCCTCCAGCGTACGGGCGCCCGCTCGCGCCCCGGGCCGCGGCGAGCACGGACCCGGGCTGCCGCACGGCCGCGGAGAGGGGATGATTCGGGACATGACACCGCCGCTGCCGCTGCCGGTACGGATCGCCGCCGGCCTGGTCGCGACCGCCGTCGAGCAGGCCCGCGACCTGCCCCGCCTCGCCCTGGAGCTGCCCGTCACGGCGGTGAGCCAGGCGTTGCAGGCGTCCATGCGCCTCCAGCAGAAGGTGACCGAACTCGCGATCAAGGGCGACCAGGTGCTCGGCGTGGGACCGCCGATCGAGGACGAGCCGGCGTGGGCGACGTTCGACGAAGACCTGCCGCCGCGGCGCAACGGCCGGAGCACGGGTCCGGCCGCCCCGGCCGCGACCGTCACTCCCCTGCGCTCCACACCCGACCCCTTCGTCGAGCCGGGCCCCGTCGACCCCGGATCCGTCGATCCCGAGCCGGTCCCGACGGCGCCGAGCGCAGCGCAGACCGCAACCACGGCCGACGCACCGGACGTCCTGCCCGGCTACAGCTCGCTCACCATTCCTCAGCTGCGCGGCAAGCTGCGCCATCTCGGGGTGGACGACCTCCGCACGCTGCTGGCCTGGGAGCAGGCCCACGGCGACCGTCCGCCGTATGTGACGATGCTGAGCAACCGGATCGCGGCGGTCACCGAGGGGTGACAGAGCCGTCGCCGAACTCGGCGGACGCGCCGTGGCCCGTCCGCACGGTGGCCCGCAAGATCTCCGCCTGGATTGACCGGCTCGGCGCCGTCTGGGTGGAAGGCCAGCTGGCCCAGGTCACGGCGCGACCGGGCACGGGTACGGCGTTCCTCGTCCTCCGCGACCCCGCCGCCGACGTGTCGCTGCAGCTCACCGCCCCCGTCGGCCTGGTCCGCGACGGCGGCGCCGCCGTGGCCGAGGGCAACCGGGTGATCGTGCACGGCAAGCCGTCGTTCTTCCTCGGGCGCGGCACGCTCAGCCTGCGCGTCGACACGATCCGCGCCGTCGGGATCGGCGAGCTGCTGGCCCGGATCGAGCGCCTGCGCGCGCTGCTGGCCGCCGAGGGACTGTTCGACCGGGCCCGCAAGCGGCCGCTGCCGTTCCTGCCCGACTGCATCGGGCTCGTGACCGGCCGCGCGTCGGCCGCCGAGCACGACGTCGTGAGCAACGCGACGGCCCGCTGGCCGGCGGTCCGCTTCCGCCTGGAGCACACGGCGACGCAGGGCGCGCTGGCCGTGCCGCAGATCGTCGAGGCGCTCGGGATCCTCGACCGCGACCCGGGCGTCGACGTCATCGTGCTCGCCCGCGGCGGCGGGAGCGTCGAAGACCTGCTGCCCTTCTCCGACGAGACGCTCTGCCGCGCCGTCGCCGCCTGCCGCACCCCGGTGGTCTCGGCGATCGGCCACGAGCCCGACACCCCGCTGGTCGACCACGTCGCGGACCTGCGCTGCTCGACGCCCACCGAGGCCGGCCGCCGCCTTGTTCCCGACCTCGCGGAAGAGACCGCGCGGATCGCCGGGCTGCGCGACCGTGCCCGGCGTGCGCTGGCCGGCTGGGTGGACCGTGAGGAGCGGCTGCTCGCGGCCCTGCGCCACCGGCCGGTGCTGGCCGATCCGTTGCGCGGGCTGGAGGCACGGCACGCCGAGGTCGAACGGCTGCGCGACTCCGCGCGGGCGTGCGTCGAGCGCGGCCTGGACCGGCGCGCCACCGACGTCGCGCACCTCACCGCCCGACTGACGGCGCTGGGGCCGGCCGCGACGCTGGCCCGGGGCTACGCCGTCGTGCAGCGCGTGCCGCCCGATCACGACCCGCGTCTGCCGCTCCCCGTGCTTCGCGACACCGGAGAGGCGCCGCCGGGGACGCGGCTGCGGGTGCGCGTCGCCGACGGGGCCGTCACCGCGGTTGTGGATCCTCGTGGTGGAGACTGATCCTCCGTGACCGCTCCCCCGGACGATGCAGGCCAGCCCGATGTGGGCACCCTCGGCTACGAGCAGGCCCGCGACGAGCTGGCCGAGGTGGTCCGGGCCCTGGAGGTCGGCGGCCTCGGCCTCGACGAGTCGGTGGCGCTCTGGGAGCGGGGCGAGGCGCTGGCCCGCCGCTGCGAGGAGCAGCTGGCCGGGGCCCGCGACCGGGTGAAGGCCGCGTTGGAGCACGCCGACGACCCGCGCCCCGAGTCGTGACGGGGCGCTAGGGCAGAACCGCGCCGCCCGTCGCGGCCGAGGCGAGCGTCCGGAACTCGTCGTCCGTCCCGCTGCCCGTGATCAGCAGACGCACGCCGTCGAGCGCCGTGACGCGGATCGGCTCGCGCGTGTCGTCGGTGTACGCGACCCAGGTCACTCCCCCCACGACCACCGGCCCGGTCGCGACCGGCGTGCCCTGCGCCTCGGTGGCGAGCAACGCCGCCTCGTCGGCGTCGGACTGCACCAGCCGCAGGTAGTGGCCCTGCGCGGTCAGGTACCCGGTACGCACCACCCGGGCGTCGCCCGTGCCGACGCGCGCGGTGTCGACGGTCGTCGCCCGCCAGTCCGCGGGCACCGCCGGGACCCGGAGCGGGAACGGCATGGACCCGGCCAGCACCCGCAGCTGCGCCGGGGCGTCGACCCGGGGGCCCGACGCCTGGTCGACGCTCGGGCCACCGGGTGCGAAGGAGCAACTCCGGGTCACGCCGGCGAACACCAGCACGATGGCCACGAGTACGAACACCGCTCCGGCCATGTCGCGGATAGACAGCGCCGAGCGCGGCGGCTTGGCGGGCGGACCGGGATCGGCCGGTCCAGGCGGGGAGGCACTGCTCACACCGTCCATCGTCCCAGTCTCAACGGGCGTCCGGCATGCGAGGATCGTGGCGTTCCCCGGACCCCTCGGGGCGTCCGGGTGCCGCCGATGACGACGAAGGGGCCGCCATGATCGAGCGTTCCACCCGCTACCGGGAAGCCCCGGACCGGAACCTGGCCATGGAGCTGGTCCGCGTCACCGAGGCGGCCGCGATGGCGGCGGGCCGCTGGGTCGGGCGCGGGGACAAGAACGGTGGCGACGGAGCGGCGGTCGACGCGATGCGCCAGCTCATCGGCACCGTCTCGATGCGTGGTGTCGTGGTGATCGGCGAGGGCGAGAAGGACGAGGCGCCCATGCTGTTCAACGGCGAGAAGGTGGGCAACGGCTGGGGCCCCGACTGCGACGTCGCGGTCGACCCCATCGACGGCACCACGCTGATGAGCAAGGGCATGCCGAACGCGCTCGCCGTGCTCGCCGTCGCGGAACGCGGCGCGATGTACGACCCGTCGGCGGTGTTCTACATGGAGAAGCTCGCGGTCGGCCCGGAGGCGGCCGGTGCCGTCGACATCGCCGCCCCGGTCGCCGACAACATCCGGCGCGTCGCGAAGGCGAAGGAGGTCGGGGTCGCCGACGTCACGGTCTGCGTGCTCGACCGCCCGCGCCACCGCGACCTGGTCGCCGAGATCCGGCGCACCGGCGCCCGCATCCGGTTCATCTCCGACGGCGACGTCGCCGGCGCGATCTCGGCGGCCCGGCCGAGCACGGGTGTCGACATGCTCGTCGGCATCGGCGGCACCCCCGAGGGTGTGATCGCCGCGGCGGCGCTGAAGTGCATGGGCGGGGAGATCCAGGGCAAGTTGTGGCCGCAGTCCGACGAGGAGCGGTCCCGGGCCATCGCGGCCGGGCTGGATCTCGACCAGGTGCTCAGCACCGACGATCTCGTCCGCGGCAACAACGTCTTCTTCTGCGCCACCGGGGTGACCGACGGTGACCTGCTGCGCGGGGTGCACTACCGGGCGGGCGGCTGCACGACGCAGTCGATCGTGATGCGGTCCAAGTCGGGAACGGTCCGGATGATCGACGGCTACCACCGGCTGACGAAGCTGCGGGAGTACGCATCCGTCGACTTCGACCTGACCGACGAGCAGCTCGAGGCGGAGCCCCCCCTCCTGCCCTGACGCGGCCACCCGGTCGGGTGCGCCGCTCACTCGATCCGGTCGTGGCCCTGGCCCGCCTGCGTCACCGGCCCGATCCTCGAGGTGAGGTGTGCCCGACGAGGCGTGCCGGGGTCCGGGGATTGCGGGGTCGGCAGGTGCGCGCGGGATGGGGAATCGGAGTGGTCACGCTGGTCGTGGCCGGCGGCCTGCTGGCAGGACTGGTGCTGGGCAGCGCGCCCGGGGCGCGGACGGCGGCCACCCGGGCGCTCGGCGCGCTGCCCGCGCCCCTGCGGCCCGACGTCGTCGTCCTGGCGGAGCGCGCAGTGCCCGCGGTGCCCGCAGTGCCCGCAGTGCCCGCGGTGCCCGCGGTGCCCGCAGTGCCCGCAGCCCCTCGGCCCGACCCCGTTCCGACCCGCATCCCGGCACTGCCACCGATGACGCCGCCACCCACGCCGCGGACGACGACGACGCCGTCGCCCGAGTCGGCACCCCCGTGCGCACCGACCGCCCGCGCCTGCGTAGACCTGTCCGCCAACCGCTCGTGGCTCCTGCATAACGGCCGGGTGACCTACGGCCCGGTACCGATCACGAGCGGCCGCCCGGGGTTCCGCACGCCGCCCGGCACCTTCACGGTGGCGTCGAAGAGGCGCGACCACGTCAGCTCGATCTACGACGCCGAGATGCCCTGGTCGGTGTTCTTCAACGGCGGTGTCGCCTTCCACGAGGGCAGCCTCACCGTGACCTCGCACGGCTGCATCCACCTCTCCCCCGAGGCCGCGGAGACCTACTTCTCCGAGCTGTCGGTCGGCGACGTCGTGCAGGTGGTCCGCTGACGCCGCTCAGCGCGCCATGGCCAGCGCGGACTCGGGCAGGATGCCGAGCCCCTGCGCGCGCAGCACGGCGCTGACCCGGTCCGAGACGCCCAGCTTCGAGTAGGCGCGCTCGAGGTGCTTGTGCACGGTCCGTTCGGCCACCAGCAGGCGGCGGGCCACGGCTCCCGCGGTCAGCCCGTCGGCCACGAGCGTGAGCACCGACAGCTCCCGCGGCGTGAGGCGGATGTCGGCCGCGACCGCACCGGCGTCGAGCGCCGGGGCCCGGTGCTGCCACTGCCGCAACGCGGCCGCCTGGCGGTCCAGCCCGGCGATCAGCTTCTGCACACGCCGCGCCAGGTGCATCCGTTCCGCGCTGAAGGCGGCGGGACGGCCGAGGACGAACCACCGCATGCCCTCGGTCCCGGGCGGGAGCGGGATCGCGAGCTGGTGCTCGATGTCGTAGCTCCGGCTGAGTTCGGCCCACTGGGCACGTGCACGGGGGCCCGCCAGGCCCGACGACACGTCGGCGACCTGCTGTGGCGTGAGATCCCCCGTGGCCAGGTAGTGGCGCAGGAGCGGGTGGCAGGTGGGCACCTCCACGCACAGGCGCACCCACTCGGCCTGCACGGCAGCGCTGAACATCGTCGGCGGGTAGATCCGCTGCACCACGGTCCGCGCGTCACTGCGCGCGTGGAAGCAACAGGCGGGCGCGTCGAACGTCGCTCTCAGCGCCGACGCGAGGCGCTCCTCGGGCAGCGCCGTGAGCGGCGCAGCCATGACGTGCCCCATGAGTTCCAGCCAGTCGCGTTCGGCATCCACTTCTCCGACCCCTCCTGCGTGCCCCCTCGTCCTGGTGAACTGAGGGCCCGGGTAGGGCGTGACGGACTGACCACGGTGCGTTTCACCCGGTCGTCGCAGTGCAACCACTGTGGACCGCACGCCGTGCACCACGCGGTCTGGATTGACGGCTCCCGATGTGCAGACTGGTGCCATGCAGACCGACACCGGCTCCGAGAGCGACCCCGGCTTCCGTATCGAGCACGACACCATGGGCGAGGTCCGGGTGCCCGCGGAGGCGTTGTGGCGGGCGCAGACGCAGCGCGCCGTGGAGAACTTCCCGATCTCGGGCCGGGGTCTCGAGCGCGCCCAGATCCGCGCTCTCGGGCTGGTCAAGGGCGCGGCGGCGCGGGTGAACGCCCGCATCGGGGTGTTGGACGAGGACGTCGCCGCGGCGATCGCGGCCGCCGCGGACGAGGTCGCCGCCGGGGCACACGACTCCCACTTCCCGATCGACGTGTTCCAGACCGGGTCGGGCACGAGCTCGAACATGAACGCCAACGAGGTGATCGCCACCCTCGCCACCCGCGCCTCGGGTCTCCACGTGCATCCGAACGACCACGTCAACGCCTCGCAGAGCAGCAACGACGTCTTCCCGACCACGATCCACGTCGCCGCGACCGAGGCCGTGGTCGCTGAGGTGATCCCCGCGCTGGAGCACCTCGCCGCCACGTTGCGCCGCCGCGCCGACGACTGGGCGCACGTGGTCAAGGCCGGTCGCACGCACCTCATGGACGCGGTGCCGATCACGCTGGGGCAGGAGGCCGGCGGCTGGGCCACCCAGGCCGAGAACGGCGCCGCCCGGCTGCGTGACGTGCTGCCGCGGCTGGCCCAGCTGCCGATCGGCGGCACGGCCGTCGGGACCGGGCTCAACGCGCCCGACGGGTTCGCCGCCGGCGTCGTCGACCAGCTGCGCGCGGCCACCGGGCTCGACGTGCTGACCGAGGCGCCCGACCACATGGAGGCCCAGGGCGCGCGGGACGGGCTGGTGGAGGCCTCGGGAGCGCTGCGGACCGTCGCGGTGTCGCTCTACAAGATCGCCAACGACCTGCGGTGGCTCGGATCCGGCCCGCGGACCGGGCTCGCGGAGCTGGCCCTGCCCGACCTGCAACCGGGCAGCTCGATCATGCCCGGCAAGGTGAACCCGGTGATCTGCGAGGCCACGATGATGGCCGCCGCGCAGGTGATGGGCAACGACGCCACCGTTGGTTTCGCCGGCGCGCAGGGCAACCTCGAGCTGAACGTGATGATGCCGGTCATGGCCCGCAACGTGCTCGAGTCGGCTCGGCTGCTGGCGGAGGTGTCGCGACTGATGGCCGACAAGGTCGTCGCGGGCGCGGAGCCGGACCTGGAGCGCACCCGGGAGTACGCCGAGTCGTCGCCGTCGATCGTCACGCCGTTGAACAAGTACATCGGCTACGAGGAGGCGGCGTCGATCGCGAAGCAGTCGCTGAAGGAGCGCCGCACGATCCGCGAGGTGGTGCTGGAGCGCGGCCACGTGGAGAACGGGAAGTTGACGCTGCAGCAGCTCGACGCCGCGCTGGACGTGCTGGCGATGACCGGGGCGACCAAGCGGGGATGACCCGACACATCCGTGATCACGCTGTGATCGTGGATTGTCGGACCCCGGCGCTACATTGCCGGACATGTCCACTGTTCCGGCACGTCGCCTGATCACCGCCGCCGTCGCGGCGTTGCTCGCTCTCACCACTGCCGGTTGCGTGAGCAGCGGCGGTGGCGGAGGCGGCGGTGGGGGCGGCGCCCAGCCGTCCGGCAACGCCTGGGCCACGGCCACCACAGCTGCCGCGGCCGGCGGGATGGACGCGCTCGTCGCGGCGGCGAAGCAGGAGGGCACGCTCAACGTCATCGCGCTGCCGCCGGACTGGGCGAACTACGGCGCGATCATCGACGGGTTCCAGAAGAAGTACGGCATCACCGTGAACTCGGCGAACCCCGAGGGCTCCAGCCAGGACGAGATCAACGCCGTCCAGCAGCTGGGCACCCAGGACCGCGCGCCGGACGTGCTCGACCTGGGCCAGTCGTTCGCCAACAAGAACGTCGCCCTGTTCGCGCCGTACCAGGTCGCCACGTGGGACTCGATCCCCGCGGCGAACAAGGACGCGAACGGCGCCTGGGTCAACGACTACGGCGGCTACGTCTCGATCGGCTGCAACGCGAAGCTGGTCGCCACCTGCCCGAAGACGCTGGCCGACCTGGCCAAGCCGGACTACAAGGGTCAGGTCGCGCTGAACGGCGACCCGACGCAGGCCGCCTCGGCGTTCGCCGGGGTCTGGGCGGGGGCGCTGGCCAACGGCGGCTCGCTCAACGACATCGCGCCGGGAGTGACCTGGTGGGGCAGCCTGGCCAAGAGCGGCAACCTGCTCAAGATCGACCCGACGCCCGCGACGATCCAGAGCGGCCAGACGCCGATCGTGCTCGACTGGGACTACCTCAACGTCACCGAGACCGAGAAGAACAAGGCGTCGTTCGACTGGCAGGTCGCGGTGCCGTCTGACGGCCTGTTCGCCCAGTACTACGCGCAGGCGATCAACAAGAACGCGCCGCACCCCGCGGCCGCCCGGCTGTGGCAGGAGTACCTCTACTCGGACGAGGGACAGAACCTGTGGCTGGCCGGCAAGGCCCGGCCGGTCCGGCTCGACGCGATGACCGAGGCCGGCACCGCGGACAAGGCGCTGGTCGCGGTCCTGCCGCCCGTGCAGGGCGAGCCCCAGTTCCCCACGCAGGAGGAGACGGACGCCGCGCAGCAGGTCGTGGCGCAGACCTGGGCGAGCGCGACGGCGTGACGGCGTGACGGCTGCAAGTCCGGCGGCAGATCGATGACGCAGCTCGTCGACGCTCCCCGCGACGTCGCCGAGGATCCGGCACCCCCGCGCGCAGGGCGCAGCCGCGCCCTGCTGGGGCTGGTCCCGTTCGTCCTGTACCTGCTGGTCTTCCTCGGCGGCCCGCTCTACTTCGTGATCAGCGGAGCGTTGTCCGACCCGGACGGCCGCCCAACGCTGGACAACGTGGTGGCGGCGCTGACGGAGCCGCAGTACCGCGTCGCGTTCGCGTCGAGCGTCGCGCTGTCGGTGGTCACGGCGCTCGTCGGCGCGGTGTTCGGCACGTTCCTGGCCCAGGCGGTGCTGACCAGCCGCCCGGACAGTCCCCTGCGCCGGATCATGTCCACGGCCTCGGGCGTGCTGGCCTACTTCGGGGGTGTGCCGCTGGCGTTCGCGTTCATCGCCGCACTGGGGCAGACCGGGCTGGCGACCCTGTGGCTGCGCGGGATCGGCCTCGACCTCTACGCGGCGGGCTTCCGCATCGACTCGCTGACCGGCCTCGGCCTGACCTACGTCTACTTCCAGGTCCCGCTCATGGTCATCCTGGTCACCCCGGCTCTGGAGGGCCTCCTGCCACAGTGGCGGGAGGCCGCGGAGAACCTCGGGGCGTCGGCGTGGGAGTACTGGCGGCACGTGGCCCTGCCGGTGCTCGCGCCCGCGGTGGGCGGCGCGACGCTGGTGCTGTTCGGCAACGCCTTCGCGGCGTACGCCACGGCGCTGGCACTGACCAGCGGGTCCATCCCGCTGGTACCCACCGCGATCGCCACGGCCCTGTCGGGCAACGTGATCGCCGGACGGCAGAACGTCGGGCTGGCGCTGGGGCTGGCGATGGTCGTCGTCATCTCGGTCGTGATGGTCGGCTACCTGGTGCTGCAGCGGCGGGCCGCCCGGTGGACCCGGTGAGGGGAGCACCGTGACGCGCGGCCGTCGCTGGCGGGTGGTCGTGCTCGCGCTCGCCGCCGTCTACTTCCTGCTTCCCCTGCTCGCCGCGGCCGAGTTCAGCCTGCGGACCCCGGGCGGCGGGTACGGGCTCTCGAACTGGCTGGCGATCGCCCGCGATCCGGTGCTGATCGCGGCGCTGTTCACGTCGCTGCAGATCGCGGTGGCCACGGCCGTGCTCGTGCTGGTGCTGGTCGTACCCACGGCCGTGTGGGTGCGGCTGCGGCTGCCCGGGCTGGCCGGGGCGCTGGAGAGCGCGACGATCCTGCCGATCGTCATCCCCCCGGTCGTGATGGCGGCCGGTATCGCGTTCGTGCAGGCCAACCTCGGCGGCCCGGTGTTCCGCGCGTTGTTCGCCTCGTCGACCACGGCACTCACCCCGTTCTACGTCGTGCTGGCGCTGCCGTTCGCCTACCGCGCGGTCGACAACGGGCTCGCCGCGATCCCCCTGCGCACGCTGGTGGAGGCCGCCCGCAATCTCGGGGCGGGGATGGCCACGGCGTTGCGGCGGGTGGTGCTGCCGGCGATCCGCAGCGCCGTGCTCGGCGCGGCGTTCCTCACGCTCGCGCTGGTGCTCGGCGAGATCGTGATCGCCCGGATCCTGCTCTACACCGACACGTTCCCGATCGCGATCGTCGAGGTCGGGCGCAGCACGGCCGGGGTCGCGGTCGCGCTGTCGCTCGCCAGCCTGCTGATCACCTGGGTGCTGCTGCTGGCGGTCTCGTTCGCCGGAGGCCGCCGCACGCGATCGGAAGGATCGTCGTCATGACCGGCACCACCGGCGGCAGTGCCGCCGTCGAGTTCGAGGACGTCCGCCGCAGCTTCGGCGGCACACACGCCCTCGCCGGGCTGAATCTGGCGCTGCGCCCCGGTGAGCTGCTCGCTCTCCTCGGCCCGTCGGGGTGCGGCAAGACCACGGCGCTGCGGCTGCTCGCCGGGTTCGACCGTCCCACCTCGGGCCGGGTGCTGATCAACGGGCACGACGTGACGGACGTGCCCGCGAGCCGTCGCGACACCGGAATGGTCTTCCAGGCGTACTCGCTGTTCCCGACGATGACGGCCGCGGAGAACGTGGCGTTCGGTCTGCGCATGCGCAAGGTCGCGGCGCCGGAGCGGCGCCGGCGGGCGGACGAGCTGTTGGAGCTCGTCGGGCTCGGCGACCGGGGCGGATCGTACCCGCACCAGTTGTCCGGCGGCCAGCAGCAGCGGGTCGCGCTGGCCCGGGCGCTGGCCGTCTCTCCCTCGGTGCTGCTGCTGGACGAGCCGCTCTCCGCCCTCGACGCCCGCGTGCGCGTGCAGCTGCGCGACGAGATCCGGCGACTGCAGCTCGCCGAGGGCATCACCACGCTGTTCGTGACGCACGACCAGTCCGAGGCCCTGGCGATCGCGGACCGGGTGGCGGTCCTCAACGCCGGCCGGCTGGAACAGGTCGCCCCGCCGTTGGAGGTCTACGCCTCCCCCGCCACCGCGTTCGTGGCCGCGTTCGTCGGCGTGGTGAACCGCCTCGCAGCGGCGCCGGACGGCCCCGGCCGGGTGCGCGTTCTGGGAGAGTCGGCGGAGCTCGACGGCGAGCCGGGAGCCGACACGGTGATCGTCCGCCCTGAGGCGCTGACGGTCGGCGACGAGGGGCCGGGCGAGCCGGGCACCGTCGTCACCCGGACCTTTCTGGGCGCGGTCACGCGGTTCGTGGTCGCCACGGACGGTGGCGAGATCACGGTGGACGCCGTCACCCGCCCGGGACTCCCGGACGCAGGCGACCGGACCGTGGTGCGGCTGGATACCGAGCGGGTCCGCGCCGCCATCGGCTGATCCGCGGCTCAAGCGGGAGTGCAGCATGGTGGCTTTGCTGCACTCCGACCGCAGCAAAGCCACCATGCTGCGAACCCCGGTACCCCTGGGCGGCGGTTCCTGTCGGTGGGCGCTGCTTCAATCGGAGCGTGCTGCTCGCCGAGGTCGTCGCCTGCTCCGCCGCGGTCGGGGCCACCCGCGCCCGTACCGCGAAGGCTGCCGCGCTGGCCGCGTTGCTCCGCGCCGCGGCACCGGACGAGATCGAGCCGGCCACTGCGTGGCTGACGGGCGAGCCGCGCCAGGGTCGGCTCGGGGCGGGCTGGCGCACTCTCGCGAGTCTGGACGTGCCGCCCGCGGCCGAGCCGAGCCTGGAGATCAGGGACGTCGAGGCCCGGCTGGACGCGCTGGCCGCCACCTCCGGCACGGGATCGACGGCCCGTCGGTCGGCGCAGCTCGACGCCCTGTTCGGCGCCGCGACGGCGGACGAGCAGCGGTTTCTTCAGAGGCTGTTCACCGGCGAGCTGCGCCAGGGCGCGCTGGAAGGCGTGATGTTGGAGGCCGTCGCCGTGGCCGGCGAGGTCCCGGCTGCGACAGTGCGCCGGGCGTTCATGCTGTCGGGCCGGTTGCCGGACACCGCCCGGCTCGCGCTCACCGGCGGCGTCGTGGCGTTGGAGGCGGTGGTCGCCGAGGTCGGCCGCCCGGTCCGGCCGATGCTCGCGAGCCCCGCCGAGAACCTCGGCTCCGCGCTCGCCGAGCTCGGGTCGGACGTCACGGTCGAGTACAAGCTGGACGGGGCCCGCATCCAGGTGCACCGCGACGGCGACGAGGTCCGGGTGTGGACCCGCACCCTGCGCGAGGTGACCGAGCGGGTGCCCGAGCTGGTGGAGGTGGTCCGATCGCTGCCGTGTCGCAGCGTGATGCTCGACGGCGAGACGCTGGCGCTGCAGGACGACGGCCGTCCGCGCCCGTTCCAGGAGACCGCCAGCCGGTTCGGAGCCGACACGCACGAACTGCTTCTGCGGCCGTTCTTCTTCGACTGCCTGCACCTCGACGGCATCGACCTGATCGACGAACCGCTGTCGCGCCGGCTGGAGGCGCTGGAGCGCGCAGCCGGTGCCCACCGGATGCCGGGCGTGCTGCGACCGTCGGCCGACGAGGCCGCCGCGCTGCTGGAGCGCGCGCTGGCCGCCGGGCACGAGGGTGTCATGGTCAAGGCGCTCGACAGCCCGTACGCGGCGGGCCGGCGGGGGCGGGCCTGGCAGAAGGTGAAACCGGTGCACACGCTGGACCTCGTCGTCCTCGGTGCCGAATGGGGGTACGGCCGGCGTACGGGAACGCTGTCGAACATCCACCTCGGCGCGCGCGACCCGGACGGCGGCGAGCCGGTCATGGTCGGCAAGACGTTCAAGGGCATGACGGACGCCCTGCTCGCCTGGCAGACGGAGACCTTCCCGCAGTACGCCCGCGAGCGCGGGCGCAACGAGGTGCTGCTGCGCCCCGAGCTGGTGGTGGAGATCGAGCTCGACGGTGTGCAGCGCAGCACCCGCTACCCCGGCGGCGTCGCCCTGCGCTTCGCGCGGGTCGTCCGTTACCGGCCCGACAAGACCGCGGCGGAGGCCGACACGATCGACGCCGTGCGGGCCCTGCTGCCCGCCCGCACCCCGAACGGTGGGGCGATCAGGAGCTGATCCGGCTCACGAACCAGCGGATGTAGCCGTCCCACTCCGGATCGTCACCGAAGACGTCGCGGAACGCGATCATGCACGACGCGAGGTACACCGCCCGCAGATCCGAGCAGAGGGCGAGTTGCTCGGGCTCCGCCCAGCCGTCGCCCGCCGTCGGGTCCATCCAGCGCAGCAGCGCGAGGTCGTAGCCCACCGGGCCGCGGCAGACGTCCTCGAAGTCGATCCACCGCAGCTCGCCGCCGGTGGCGTGGAGATTCCCGGGATGCAGATCACCGTGCAGCACGGTCACGTCACCGGGGGCGGCCGCGAACGGTGCGAGGCGCTCGTGCGCGCTCAGCAGCCGGTCGCGCTCCTCCGGGGTGAGCACGTCGGGGTGGCGGTCCAGCGCGGCGAGGCCGCGCGGGACGTCCTGGTGCACCGGGGCGAGGAGCGGCAGCTCGCCGGGATAGGTGGCCAGCGCGGTGTGCAGGTCCGGCAGCATCGCCACGCAGTCGGCGGCGCCCGGTGTCCGGTCGGTATCGGGCGGCGCCCACGTCGTGAACGTCATGGCCAACCCGTCGCGCTCGTGCGGGCCCGGCGGGAGCTCGCGGCTGTTCCCGACCACCGGCGCGCCCACGGCTTCGAGGTGGTCGGTCACCGCCACCTTCCGCGCCAGCCAGTCCGTGATGTCGGGCCGGAGCTCGGCGGTCCAGGTCGAGATCCCGGCCACCACGGGGGCGGGCGCCAGGTGCACCTGCACCGAGAACCGGTCGTTGAGCACCACCGGCTCGTCGACTCGGAGCCCGTGCTCGCGGGCGACGGCCACGGCGGCCGCCACCGCGCGCCGCGTGCGGTCCGCGCGGCGGCGGGGCCGCTCGTCGGTCGTGGCAGGGACGACGAGATCAGGCATGTCCTCCCGACCGTGGGCGACCACACAACTCATCGGTCCACGGAGGTGGAGGCCGCGTAGAATCCCTTCACCGTGCGCTTCCTCGACGGCCAGGTACCCGACCGCGATCTCACCTACGACGATGTCTTCCTCGTCCCCGGCCGGTCGGCGGTGACCTCCCGCTTCGACGTCGACCTGACCACGGCCGACGGTTCCGGCGCAACGGTGCCCATCGTGGCCGCCAACATGACGGCGGTCGCGGGCCGCCGGATGGCCGAGACCCTGGCCCGCCGCGGAGGGCTCACCGTGCTCCCGCAGGACGTCGCGCCGGACGCCATGGCCGGGATCGTCGAGTGGATCAAGTCCCGGCACCCCGTGTGGGACACCCCGCTCGTGCTGCACACGGACGACGCGGTCGCCGATGCGCTGAACCTGCTGCCCAAGCGGGCGCACGGCACCGTGGTGGTGGTCGACGACGCCGGCCGCCCGGTCGGAACGGTCGACGAGGGGGCGTGCACGGGTGTCGACCGCTTCACCCGCCTCGCCGACGTGCTCGACCCGTCGCCGCTGACCCTGCCGCTGGACGCCCCGCCGCGGGAGGTGTTCGAGGCCCTCGGCCCGCGCGGGGTGGCGCTCGGTCTCGACGCCGACGGCCGGCTCGCCGGCCTGCTCACCTCGCTCGGCGCGGTGCGCGCCGGGATCTACGCCCCGGCCGTCGACGACCGCGGCCGGCTGCGGACGGCGGCCGCCGTCGGGATCAACGGCGACGTCGCGGTGAAGGCGAAGGCGCTGCTCGACGCAGGAGTGGACGTGCTGGTGGTCGACACCGCCCACGGCCACCAGGAGAAGATGCTCGACGCACTGCGGGCGGTCCGGTCGGTCGTCGACGAGGCCCCCGTTCCTGTGGTGGCCGGCAACGTGGTCACCGCGGCGGGCGTGCGTGACCTCGCCGAGGCCGGCGCGGACATCGTCAAGGTCGGCGTCGGACCGGGCGCGATGTGCACCACCCGGATGATGACCGGCGTCGGGCGCCCGCAGTTCTCGGCCGTGCTCGAGTGCGCCGCCGCCGGACGCGACCACGGGGTGCGCATCTGGGCCGACGGCGGCGTCCGGCACCCCCGCGACGTGGCGCTGGCCCTCGCGGCAGGGGCGTCGGCCGTCATGATCGGCTCGTGGCTGGCGGGCACCTACGAGTCGCCGGGCGACCTGCTGCGCGACGAGTCCGGGCGGCCGTACAAGGAGTCGTTCGGCATGGCGTCCAAGCGCGCGGTCAGCGCCCGCACGCGCGGCGACGGCAGCTTCGACCGGGCGCGCAAGGCCCTGTTCGAGGAGGGCATCTCGTCGTCGCGCCAGTGGCTGGACCCGCAGCGCCCAGGCGTGGAGGACGTGCTCGACGGGATCTGCTCGGGCGTCCGGTCGGCCTGCACGTACGCGGGCGCCCGCTCGCTCGACGAGTTCACCGCTCGCGCCGTGGTCGGCATCCAGACGGCGGCGGGCTTCACCGAGGGCACTCCACACGGGCTCTGACCCATGCAGCGAAAGCGGCTTTCAGTGCGCTCAGTGCACCGAAAGCCGCTTTCGCTACGTCAGGGCGGGCGCTACGCCCCCGGGCCCTCCAGCATCTCCGTCACCAGCGCCGCGATCGGTGACCGCTCCGACCGGGTGAGGGTGACGTGGGCGAACAGCGGGTGGCCCTTCAACTTCTCGATCACCGCTGCGACGCCGTCGTGCCGGCCCACCCGCAGGTTGTCGCGCTGCGCGACGTCGTGGGTCAGCACGACCCGCGACGCCGTGCCCAGGCGCGACAGCACCGTCAGCAGCACGTTGCGCTCCAGCGACTGCGCCTCGTCGACGATGACGAAGGAGTCGTGCAGCGACCGGCCGCGGATGTGGGTGAGCGGAAGCACCTCCAGCATCCCGCGCGCCAGGACTTCGTCCATGACGTCCTGGCTGACCACGGCGCCGAGCGTGTCGAAGACGGCCTGTGCCCAGGGCGCCATCTTCTCGCTCTCGCTGCCGGGCAGGTAGCCCAGCTCCTGCCCACCCACGGCGTAGAGCGGCCGGAACACGACGACCTTGCGGTGCTGCTGGCGTTCCAGCACCGCCTCCAGTCCGGCACACAGCGCGAGGGCCGACTTGCCCGTACCGGCCCGGCCGCCCAGCGACACGATCCCGACCTCGGGGTCGAGCAGCAGGTCCAGCGCGATCCGCTGCTCCGCCGAACGACCGTGCAGCCCGAACGCCTCCCGGTCGCCACGGACCAGCCGCACACGCTTGTCCGCCGTCACCCGGCCCAAGGCCGCCGAACTGCCGCCGAGAAGCCGCAGGCCGGTGTTCGCCGGCAGGTCCCGGGCGGCGTCGACGTCGATGACGCCGTCGTGGAACAGGCTGTCGACGTCGGCGCTCGTGACCTCGAGGTCCGCCATGCCCGTCCAGCCCGAGGGCACGACGTCGAGCGCGTGGTACTCGTCGGCTGCAAGACCGACGGCCGCGGCCTTCACCCGCAGCGGCATGTCCTTCGTGACCAGCACGACCTCGCCGAGCCCGGCGGCGCGGCGCTCCGCGGCTAGGTTGAGCGCACAGGCGAGGATGCGGCTGTCGTTGGCGTCGCTGCGGAATCCTGCGGGGAGCACCTCCGGGTCGGTGTGGTTGAGCTCGACGTGCAACGTCGCCCCGCCCGACCCGATGGGGACCGGGGCGTCGAGACGGCCGTGCAGGATGCGCAGCTCGTCGAGCTGACGCAGGGCGGTGCGGGCGAACCATCCGAGCTCGGGGTGGTGGCGCTTGCCCTCCAGTTCGGAGATGACCACCAGCGGGAGGACCACCTCGTGTCCGTCGAACCGGGTCAGTGACCACGGGTCGGACAGCAGGACCGAGGTGTCGAGCACGTAACAGCGGGTGGGGCTGTCGGTCACGGATGCTCCCTCGCGGGCGCGGCACCGCACCCACGTCTCCGGTGGGCCGGGCTGCCGTGGCGCGACCCCCGCACGACGCGGAGGTACCGCGCCGACAGGGTCCGCGAGAGCCGGGTGCCGGCCCTCTCAGGTGAGAGCCCTCCTCGAACACCGTCCCGCCGCCGTACCGGAAGGTACGTCGCGGCGTCCGGAGATCGAAAAAGGCTCAGTAGCACCAACCAGGGCCTCCCGGGCGGTCCGCATCGGCTACGGCCCGCCACTGCGGACGATATCGGCGGTCGACCCGGTGCGGTCAACAGCAACACGGACAGATCATCACGCCGGTCGCCCAGAATTAACGCTCCGGCCTACCGTTCGTCGTTGATCCGCTACCGCCCGTCGTAGATCAAGCAACCCTCAGTACTCGTACGGCCGCGGAGCGCGCTCGGCACGAGCGGAGCATCAAGGAGGCGGAGGTGCTCGTCGACGGGGTCGGCACCGGTCCGTGAGAGCCACGCGCGCACCAGTGCGGTGCCCTCGACCGAGGCGACGACCTGTGTGCGCCACAGCGGGCGGGCGAGCGCGTCGACCACCCGGCGCGCGCGGTGGTCGTCGAGCAGCAGCCATCGCCGCAGGTGTGCCCGTGCGGCTCCCACGCCGTCCGCCGTGGGCCGGCCGTCGCCGTGGAGCAGCAGCGCCGCGTCGAGCCGGACGCGCCGCAGGGTCGCCAGAGCGACGTCCACCCGCTCGGCGAGGCGACCGTCGGTGTCGACGCCGGCCGACGCGAGGACCTGCTCGCTCCACGGCCCCCACCCGGCACCGACGGCAGTGTCGAGCGCGCACTCGGCGAGGCCCTCGGACAGCACGGTCCACGGAGAACCGGCGACGGTCACGGCGAGCTCGGCGTGTCCGCGCGCGGCGGCGAGCTCAGCCCGGATGCACTCGACGTGGTGGCCGGGGTAGGTCTCGTGCGCGAGAAGGCGCGGCAGCCGGCCCGCGGTCGGCCGTGCGCCCGCATTGATCCGCACGACCGAGCGGCCGTGGCCGGAGTAGGTGTGCAGGGCGCTCCACGGGCCGTCGTCGACGATGCGGTGGCTGACGGCTTCGGACGGCGGCAGTCCGTAGCGGGGAGCCACCCGCGCCCGCAGGCCGGTCGTGAGCGCTCCGACGACCGCGCCGAGCCGGTCGGGATCGACGGCATCGCTCGTCCGTTGGGCGGCCAGCCGCTCGCGGAGCGGCGCACTCCCGGGCAGCAGCGCGGCGAGCTCGCGGTGGGCGGCCCGGTACTCGTCGGGTTCGCCCGGCACCGCGGCGACGTCCAGACACGCCTCCACCTCGACGGCGAACGGCACGTGCTGGCCGGCGAGCCGGCGGGCCCGCCACTCGACGGCCCGCAGCTGCCCGGCGAGGAAGCGTTCGCGACCGGGGTCCAGGCCGCAGTCGGGAAGCTCGGCTGCGAGCCGGCCGGCCCGCTGCACCAGCTCCGCAGCCGTCGGCACGGGTTCTGCGGCAACGGCCCGGCGCACCACCCGGTCCGCCGTCACGACCTCGACGAGCTCCGGAACCAGCCGTCGGAGCCGCAGCGCGAGGGCCACGAACTCCCGCCCGGCCCGGTTCGCCTCGCTCACTGCCACACCCTACGGCCGGACCGCGGAGACAGCCCCCGATCACGCAGTGTGCGATCGGGAAAGGTTTCGCCTCCACGGGGTGAAAAGAGATCACGCTGAGTTCGTGTGCGTCGGGCACCGAGCCGCATTCCTCGTCGACGAGTCGCCTGATGGGAGGCGTAACCGGTCGTCCAAGTAATCAATTCACTCGATAGTGGTAAGCAATTTGAAACAACGGCCTACGCACCACTAGCTTTATCCGCAGTCGGCGAGTGCTCCCCTGTCAACGCCGACCTGAATTGAGCGCCCGACGTGGTCGGCCTCACGACCCACCAGGAGATCTGCTGTGCTGAAGAAGGCTGGAATCATCCTCGCCGCCACGACCGCCGGCGTTCTGGCGCTGAGCCCGCTGGCGTTCGCCGGCGACAAGGGCCACGACGCCGACAAGCACTACGGCAAGGACCACAAGGGTCACTCGCGCGTTGTCGAGAACGACGTCAACTCGGACAACATCTCGAACGACTGCCAGTTCGGTAACACGACCGGCGCGACCAACCAGGGTCTCTTCGGTGGGTCGAGCCTGCTCGGCGTCCTCGGACCGGTGACCGGCGCCGTCGCCAACGCGCCGATCCAGACGAACCTGCTGAACTGCAACAACGTGAACCTCGAGGACGCGGTCGACATCAACTCGAACAACGCCGACACCAGCGTGCAGCGCACCTGGATCGACGACTCGTTCAACGGCGGCAACGGCCCGCGCCGCTGACGCTAGTGTTTTCCCGGAGGGCTCGGACCGTCGGTCCGGGCCCTCCGGCGCTTTCTTGACAGATGCAATCACCCGATCAGGTGCGTAACTTTCGGCTCGAATTCGGCGACCACTCGATAGTGGTACGGAATTTGAATGCCCTGCGCTAGTGCGCTACTTTTATCGTGGTCGGTGATGCTCCCCCCTGTCGCCGACAGGAAATCAACTGATCCGGAGCACTTCCGGACCCTTCACCAGGAGATGAACATGCTCAAGAAGGCTGGAATCATCGCGGCCGTCGCGGCCACCGGTGTGCTCGCCCTGTCGGGCCTCGCGCTTGCGGACACCACGGAGGGCAACCTCACCAACGACTGCGCCTTCGGCAACACGACCGGCGAGACGACGCAGGGCCTCTTCGGCGGGTCGGGCCTGCTCGGCGTGCTCTCCCCGCTCACGGGCGCGGTCACCAACCTCCCCGTGCAGACCAACGCCGCCAACTGCAACAACGTGCAGCTGAAGGACCTGGTCGACAGCGGCTCGGGCAACACCACCGCGACCGTCACCGAGCGGGAGATCGAAGACTCGTTCAACCGCTGATCGCGGACGCCTCACCAGAAGGGCCCGGACCGCATGGTCCGGGCCCTTCTGCACGCCCGCAGCAACGTCTGCCGGACACCCGTCATACCAGTGCGCGCCATATCTCCCGGACCACGATTTCACCCGATCGGGAGCGTAACCAGAACACAAAAAGAATGGGTCACCCGATAGTGGTACCGGAGTTGATAAACGACGATCCGCCGTATAGCTTTCTCCTCAGTCGGCGTCGGCTCCCCAACCCGGGCGCAGACTTGAAGAAAATGCTCCGGACCGCGTCCGGACCACTCGTCAGGAGACGAACTGTGCTGAAGAAGGCTGGAATCATCGTGGCCGCGGCCGCCACCGGCTTGCTCGCCGTGTCCTCGGTCGCGTTCGCGGACACCACGGAGGGCAACCTCACCAACGACTGCGCCTTCGGCAACACGACCGGTGAGACGTCGCAGATGCTCGACGGCGGCAGCAGCCTGCTCGGCAGCCTCGCCGGCCTCATCACCGGAGCGG
>NZ_JAVREJ010000040.1:0-26835 GCF_031845345.1 Pseudonocardia charpentierae
GGGACGCCGCGCCAGATCCCGTTGCCGCGGCGGGCGCCCGGCCAGTCGGCGCCGGACGCCGGGCCGATGCGACGGCGGTCCGACGCGCGCTCGGGCCGTCCGGCCTCCGCGGCCGAGTCCGACGCGGCTCCGGAGGGGTTCGCGATGCCCACCGTCCTCGGGCAGGCATGGGCGCAGGACCCGGGCACGCTCCGTCGTCTTCTCGCCGGTCTTCGCAGGATGGCCTGACGAAAGAATCACGATGAGTAGTCATCGCACTCGGACGAGTGGCGAAATCGCCAAAATTGGTAGGTCAGTTCAACGCACCGCAAGCAGCGGGTTACGCTGAGCATCCCCGATACACCGCCGACCGCCTCGCCCTTCCCCCGAGCGAGGGGTCGGCCCGCTGGAGGCAGCACCATGAGCAACATCGATCACACCCTCGACATGGCGGCCAACATCAAGGGCGCTTTCGCGGTCGCCATCGTCGACTACGAGAGCGGGATGACCCTCGGTTCGCGCGGCGGCAGCGCCGAGTTCGACCTCGACGTCGCGGCGCCGGGCAACAGCGAGGTGATGCGGGCCAAGCTCGACGTCATGCAGAAGCTGGGCCTGCGCAACGAGACGATCGAAGACATCCTGATCACCCTCGGCACCCAGTACCACCTGATCCGCCCGATCCAGGGCGCACCGGACGAGAAGCTGTTCCTGTACCTGGTGCTCAACAAGGCCCAGGCGAACCTCGCCATGGCCCGGCGCGACCTGCGGGTCATCGAGCAGGAGTTCTTCCTGGCGCACCCGTCGACCCCGAACGGCCGCACCGACAACCAGGCGTTCTTCCCGTCCACGGCCGGCCACCGCTGATCGACCTCGGGCTGCGGGAGCGGGCTGCGGGACGGTTCGTGGGACGCCACCGCCACGTGGTGAACGTCCGGGCCGACGGCATCGCCGTCGTGCTCGGACCACTGCTGCGTGATGAGCGGATCGTCGCCGCAGCCCTGGTGGACGTCGAGAGCGGCATGGTCCTCGACGCCTGGTCCGCCGCCGGCGCGGCGGCCGGGGCCCCGGACCTGGAACTGATCGGCGCCCAGCACGCCGAGATTGTGCGCAACGCCCTCGAGCTGCTCCGGACCTGGCCCGCGGCCGGCGGCACCGCCGGCACGTGTGAGGTCGTCCTCGGTGCGGACGACGGCTGCCGGCACCTGCTGCGCACGGTGCCCGACCCGTACGGCGACCGGCTCGCCCTGGCCGTCGTCGTGAACGGCCCGCAGCGCGTGCTGGACCGCGTCCGCAAGCGTCTGCAGGCGGTCTCGGTCGACGCGCTCACGGCCGGCCCCTCCATGACACGGCGGCCGTCCCAGGCCGGGTGGTCGTTCGACGCCCCCGCTCCGGACGTGCCCGCGCACCCCGAGCCCGGAGCCGGCCTGGTCACGGCCGGCCCGACGTCCGGCTCCCGGTCGCCCATCGAGGCAGGGCCGCCGGGCTTGCCGGCCCAGCGTCGCCCGTCGCCCGGCCCGTTCGGAGCGGCTGCGGCGACGAGAGAGGCACCGGGAGGCCTGCCGCGGCCTGCTCCGCCGGTGGCGGCCCCGCCGACCTCCCGGTCCGACGTCTCCGGGCCGTCGCACTCCTCCGGCCCCGCGGGCGGCGGCGCGTTCGCCTCGGCCGGCTTCCGGCCGATCGTGATCCCCGCCGACGCGCCCCCGCCGCGGGCTCCGACCGGCGCCGACGAGCCGCGGCCGCCGTCGCCGCCCGCGGCGCTGCCGGCACCCGCCCCACCCCGCTCTCCGCGTCCCTGACGGACGCCGAGTACGGGTGCGCCGGAAAACCGTCGCCCCCGGGCTCTAGGCTCGGGGAGACCGTTTCCGCGTCGCCCTCCTGGAGGCCCCCGTGTCCGCGCCCGCTGTCCGTCCCGCGTCCGCCCCCGTCCGGGTGCCCGCAGGGACCACGGCGGGCACCGCCGTGCGGGAGGCGGGGCTGCCGTCCACCGGCCCCGAGGCCGTCGTCGTGGTCCGCGACGCCGATGGCGTGCTTCGCGACCTCGCCTGGGCTCCCGAGGCCGACGCCGAGGTCGAGCCGGTCGCCGCCGACACCGAGGCCGGGCGCAGCGTCATCCGGCACTCCGCCGCACACGTGCTCGCCCAGGCCGTCCAGCAGCTGCACCCCGACGCGAAGCTCGGCATTGGCCCGCCCGTCACGGACGGCTTCTACTACGACTTCGACGTCGCGCAGCCGTTCACGCCGGACGACCTGACCAAGCTCGAGTCGACGATGAAGAAGATCATCAAGTCCGGTCAGCGGTTCTCCCGCCGCCGCTACGACTCGTTGGACGAGGCCCGCAAGGAGCTGGCCGACGAGCCGTACAAGCTGGAGCTGATCGATCTCAAGGGCGGGGGCGCGCCAGAGTCCGACTCCGCGTCCGACTCCGCGTCCGACTCCGCGTCCGACTCCGCGCTCTCCGACGGGGAGGTCATGGAGGTCGACGCCTCCGGCGAGCTCACCGCGTACGACAACCTGCACGCGCACACCGGCGTCGTCGTGTGGAGCGACCTGTGCCGCGGCCCGCACGTGCCGACCACGCGCTTCATCCCCGCGTTCAAGCTGATGCGCACCGCGGCCGCGTACTGGCGGGGGAACGAGAAGAACCCGCAGCTGCAGCGCGTCTACGGCACGGCATGGGAGAGCCAGGAGGCGCTCGACGCGCACCTGCACCGGATCGCGGAGGCCGAGCGGCGCGATCACCGGCGTCTGGGCGCCGAGCTGGACCTGTTCTCGTTCCCGGACGAGATCGGCTCGGGGCTCGCGGTGTTCCACCCGAAGGGCGGGGTCGTCCGCAAGGAGCTGGAGGACTACAGCCGCCGCCGCCACGAGGAGGCGGGCTACGAGTTCGTCAACACCCCGCACATCACCAAGGGCCAGCTGTTCGAGACCTCCGGCCACCTCGCCTGGTACGCCGAGGGCATGTACCCGCCCATGCAGCTCGACGCGGAGCTGAACGCCGACGGCACGGTCCGCAAGCCGGGGCAGGACTACTACCTCAAGCCGATGAACTGCCCCATGCACAACCTGATCTACCGGTCGCGCGGGCGCAGCTACCGGGAGCTGCCGCTGCGGCTGTTCGAGTTCGGCAGCGTGTACCGCTACGAGAAGTCGGGCGTGGTGCACGGCCTCACCCGGGCACGCGGGTTCACCCAGGACGACGCGCACATCTACTGCACCCGTGAGCAGATGCAGGGCGAGATCCGCTCCCTGCTGCAGTTCGTGCTCGACCTGCTGCGCGACTACGGCCTCGACGAGTTCTATCTGGAGCTGTCCACCCGCAACCCGGAGAAGTCGATCGGCAGCGACGAGGACTGGGAGCTGGCCACGAACGCGCTGCGCGAGGCGGCCGAGGCGTCGGGCCTGGAGCTGGTGCTCGACCCGGGCGGCGCCGCGTTCTACGCGCCGAAGATCAGCGTGCAGGCCAAGGACGCCATCGGGCGCACCTGGCAGCTCTCGACGATCCAGGTCGACCTGATGGAGCCGGGCCTGTTCGGTCTGGAGTACACCGCGTCCGACGGCTCCCGCCAGGAGCCGATCATGATCCACCGGGCGCTGTTCGGGTCGATCGAGCGGTTCTTCGGCATCCTCACCGAGCACTACGCGGGCGCCTTCCCGGCGTGGCTCGCGCCGGTCCAGGCCGTCGCGATCTCGGTGACGGACGAGCAGGTGCCGTTCGTCGAGGGCGTCGCCGCGGCGTTGAGGGCGCAGGGCATCCGGGTCGCGGTCGACGCCTCCGACGACCGCATGCAGAAGAAGATCCGCACCCACACGCTGCAGAAGGTGCCGTTCCTGCTGCTCGCCGGCGGGCGCGATGCCGAGGCGGGCGCGGTGAGCTTCCGGTTCCGCGACGGGTCGCAGCTCAACGGCGTCCCGGTGGAGTCGGCCGTCGCCACGCTGGTCGACTGGGTCCGCCGACGCGTGAACACCTCGCCGAACGCCGAGGTCTTCACCGCCCCGGGCGGCGTGCCTGCGGCGGCCCGTTAGCGGCCACCTAGGATCGAACCCGTGGCGGACGTGGCGGGACCTCCGGAGACGACGGAGCCCGCCGCGGACACGGGGGAGCCGGTGCTGGAGCCGTGTGACGGGGTCGGCACCCCGGACCGGTTCCGCCGGCTCTGGACCCCGCACCGGCTCGCCTACATCACCTCGGCGACGGCGGAAGCCGAGCAGGGATGCCCGTTCTGCCGGATCCCGACGCTGGCCGACGACGACGGCCTGGTCGTCGCCCGCGGCGCGACCGTGTACGCGGTGCTCAACCTCCACCCGTACAACCCGGGTCACCTGATGGTCGTGCCGTACCGGCACGTGGCGGGGCTCGAAGACCTCGACGAGGCCGAGTCCGCGGAGCTGATGACCGTCACGCGCACGGCACTGCGGGCGCTCCGCGCGGTGGCCGCGCCGCACGCGTTCAACGTGGGGCTCAACCTCGGCGCCGTGGCGGGCGGCTCGCTGGCCGACCACCTGCACCAGCACGTCGTGCCCCGCTGGGGCGGCGATTCCAACTTCATCGCGGTGATCGGGCAGACCAAGGTCATCCCGCAGCTGCTCTCGGAGACGCGCCGACTGCTCGCCGAGGCCTGGCCGGATGCGGCGCGGGAAGAGGCGGACGCGCGCGGGCGCACCGGGACGACACAGGTCACCGAGCCCTAGCCAGGGCAGAACGGTCGCCGGCACCGACGCCGGACTACCCTGGAACACCCACCGCACGGCACCGAGCAGGAGTCGATGCTCAACCTCTTCGCGCGATCGCACGTCAGCCGGATCACCACCCCGATCGGGCGGTGGCTGGTGGCTCGCGGCGTGTCCCCGGACGCGGTCACGGTCGCCGGGACCGTCGGCACCGCGGCTGCCGCCGTCTGGTTCATCCCGCGCGGCCAGCTGTTCCTCGGTGCGCTCCTGGTCACGGTCTTCGTGCTCTTCGACATGATCGACGGCGCGATGGCCCGCGCCCGCGGATTCAGCACGCCGTTCGGCGCGGTGCTCGACTCCGTGTGCGACCGCATCGCGGACGGCGTGCTCTTCGCCGCGATCGCCTGGTGGTGTCTGTCCAGCGGGCAGGACGAGCTCGGCGTGGCCGCCCTGATCTGTCTGGTCGCCGGCCAGGTCATCTCCTACATCAAGGCGCGCGCCGAGGGGGCCGGGCTGACTGCCGACGGCGGCCTGGTCGAGCGGCCCGAGCGTCTGATCGCGTCGCTGGTCGGCGTGGGCTTCGAAGGTCTGGGCATCCCGTTCTCGCTGGCCACCGGACTGTGGCTGCTCGCGGCGGCCTCGGTGTGGACGGTCGGGCAGCGGATCGCCGCCGTGCACCGCTCGGCGCGCGAGGTGGCCGAGGCCAAGACGCGAGGGACGGCGACGTGACCGCACCGGGCGGGCCAGCCGCGGCAACAGATGCGGGCCAGGCGACCGGAGCCTCGCCGGAGGCCGCCGGGCCGGACCGGGCACATCCTGCCCGTGAACATCCTGCCCGTGAACATCCTGCCCGTGAACATCCTGCCCGTGAACATCCTGTGCTGCCGCAGACCCCGCCCGGATCCGCGACCTGGCGGGCCGCCTCGCTCCGCACTCAGGGCTTCGTCTCGCTGCGCGGCCAGCGGGCCGCCGCCCGGAGCAGGTGGACCGCGGCACTGGCCGGGCGCCGCGCCCCCGACCTCGCTGGTGCCGTGACCGACGCCGGCTTCGCGACGGGCTGGCGGTTGGTCCGAGGGCTGCCCGAGCCGGTTGCCCGCCATGCCTTCCGGCTCGGCGCGGACCTCGCCGCCCGCCGCGACGGCCCCGGAGCGCACCGGCTGCGGGTGAACCTGCACCGGGTCGTCCCCGACGCCACACCGGACGAGCTCGACGCGCTGGTCCGCGCCGGCCTGCGCAGCTACGCCCGCTACTGGTGCGAGGCCTTCCGGCTGCCCGCCATGGACCGCGCCGCGGTGCTCGCCCGGATGGACCCGCACGTGACCGGCATGGCGCCGATGTTCGAGGCGCTGCAGCAGGGCCGCGGCGTCGTCGCCGCGCTGCCGCACAGCGGGAACTGGGATCTCGCGGGGCTGTGGTTCGTCGAGACCCAGCGCCGGATGGGCCGTCCCGCCCGGTTCACCACGGTCGTCGAGCGTCTGCGTCCGGAGTCGCTGTACCGCCGCTTCGTGGCCTACCGCGAAAGCCTCGGCTTCGAGGTGCTGGCCGTGGGCGACGGGCCGGTCGTCTACCGGACGCTCACGCAGCGCCTGCGCGAGGGCGGGCTCGTCTGCCTGGTGGCCGACCGCGACCTCAGCGCCTCGGGTCTCGAGGTCTCGTTCTTCGGCGAGCCGGCGCGGCTCCCGACGGGGCCGGCACGGCTCGCCGCACTGACCGGGGCGCTGCTCGTCCCCGCCTTCCCGTCGTTCACCCCGGACGGCTGGGCCGCCGCGATGGGCGACCCGATCCCGGTGCCCGAGCGCGGCGGCCGCGACGACGTCGCGAAGGCGACACAGGCCCTGGCGGACGCCCTGGCGTCGTTGATCGCCACCGCCCCGCACGACTGGCACATGCTGCAGCGGGTGTGGAGCGCGGACCTGCAGGACCGTGGCCGATGAGCGAGCTTGCGAGCGAATCATGGTCGCAGCGCGGCGGTCGGGTTCTCCGGATCGGGATCGTCTGCCCGTACTCGTTGGACGTGCCGGGCGGCGTGCAGTCGCACGTCCTCGACCTCGCCCGCGCGTTGATCGCTCTCGGCCACTCGGTGTCCGTCCTCGCCCCGGCGGACGACGACCGGCCGGACGGCGAGCCGCCGCTGCCCGCGTTCGTCACGCCCGCGGGCCGGGCGATGAGCGTGCCGTACAACGGCTCCGTCGCGCGGATCACGTTCGGGCCCCTCTCCTACGCCCGCGTCCGGCGCTGGCTCGCCGACCACACCTTCGACGTCCTGCACCTGCACGAGCCCGGCACGTTCAGCCTGTCGTCGCTGGCGTTGTTCGAGGCCGAGGGGCCGATCGTCGCGACGTTCCACACCTCCACCGAGCGGTCGCGCGCGACGCTGGTGTTCGCCCGCCCGATCAACGCGTTGATGGAGAAGGTGACGGCGCGGATCGCGGTGTCCCCGATGGCGCGCCGCGTGCAGGTCGAGCACCTGGGCGGCGACGCCGTGGAGATCCCGAACGGCGTCGACGTGTCGCTGTTCGCCACTGGTCCGCTGCTGCCGGGTTACCCGCGCGAGGGGCACACGGTCGGGTTCCTCGGCCGGTTCGGCGAGCCGCGCAAGGGGATGGCGGTGCTGCTCGAGGCGCTGCGCCTGCTCGTGCCGCAGCGCCCGGACCTGCGGCTGCTCGTGGTCGGACGGGGCGACCCGGACGCGCTGCGGCGGGAGGCGGGCCCGGAGCTCGGGGAGCGGCTCGACATCCTCGGCGGCGTCGACGACGTGACGAAGGCGGCGGCACTGCGCTCCATGGACGTCTACTGCGCGCCCAACACCGGCGGCGAGAGCTTCGGGATGGTCCTGACCGAGGCGATGGCCGCGGGCACGGCGGTACTGGCCAGCGACCTCGGGGCGTTCCGGGCCGTGCTGCAGGGCGACGACGGTTCGACCGACGCCGGTTCGGGCAGCGACGGGCCGGGTACCGCGGCGGGCGTGCTGTTCCCGACCGGGCGAGCCCGGCCGCTCGCCTCGGCGTTGGCCGCGCTGCTCGACGACCCACAGCGCCGGGCGGCCCTCGGCGCCGCGGCGCAGGCCCGCGCGGCCGCGTTCGACTGGCCCGTGGTCGCCGCGGACGTGCTGCGGGTCTACCGCGCCGCCATCGCCGCCGACCCCCGCCGGGTGCCCGGCCGGACCGTGGCGAGCACCCGGTGACGGCACCCAACCTCGGCACGCTGGTGCCCGCGCTCACGCCCACGGGATGGGCGATCGTCGTCGTGGCGCTGCTGCTCGTCGCGGTCGTGACGTGGATCTGCGTGGTCCGGGCCCGCAGGCTGGACCGGCTGCACCGGCGGACCGACGCCGCCCGCGCAGGTCTCGCGGACGCGCTGGACCGGCGCGGCGACCTCGCGCTGCAGGTGGCCGACGCGCTGGCCGTGGCTCCGGCCGTGCCGGGCGCCGCGTCCGACGCCGCGGTGCTGCGGGCCGCGGCGCACGACGCCCTCGACGCCTGCCGCGCGGCACTGCGGTGCGCGGGTGCGGGCCTCGACCCCTGCGAGGCGGCGGAGAACACCCTCACGCGCCGGCTCGCCGGCCTCGACCGCGGAGCGCTCGCCCCCGGGCTCGTGGCCGAACTCGGCGACGTCGAGCAGTCCGTCGTGATCGCCCGGCGCGTGCACAACGACGCCGTCCGCGACACCCTGGACCTGCGGTCGCGTCGGCTCGTGCGGTGGCTGCGGCTCGCCGGCACCGCCCCGCCCCCGGTGTACTTCGAGATCGCCGATCCCCAGCTGTGGCGACCGACTCCGGACCCCTCCGCATCCGCCGCCGCAGGGACGGCGACGGGTCCGACCGGCTGACGTACCATCGGCAAGCTGGGCTCTGACCGGCAGGAATCGTCGGTACGACCGAGCTGTTGAACCGGGCAACCAGTCCGACGGCGCCCGTGTCGTGGCGCGCAGGCCGGAGTCCGCCTGCCCCGCCCGGGGCGTTCCGAGATCCGAGAGGGAACACCGTGTCGCTCGACCAGAATCCGTCCGCAGCCGCCCAGCTGGGCACCTCGCGCGTGAAGCGCGGGATGGCCGAGATGCTCAAGGGTGGCGTGATCATGGACGTGGTCACGCCCGAGCAGGCGAAGATCGCCGAGGACGCCGGTGCGGTCGCGGTCATGGCGCTGGAGCGCGTGCCCGCCGACATCCGGGCGCAGGGCGGCGTGGCACGGATGAGCGACCCCGACATGGTCGCGGGGATCGTCGAGGCGGTCTCGATCCCGGTGATGGCCAAGGCCCGGATCGGGCACTTCGTCGAGGCGCAGGTGCTGCAGTCGATCGGCGTCGACTACGTCGACGAGTCCGAGGTGCTCACCCCGGCGGACGAGGCGCACCACATCGACAAGTGGGCGTTCACCGTGCCCTTCGTCTGCGGCGCGACCAACCTCGGTGAGGCCCTGCGGCGCATCGCCGAGGGGGCGGCGATGATCCGGTCCAAGGGCGAGGCCGGCACCGGGAACGTCGTCGAGGCGACCCGGCACATGCGCTCGATCCGCACGGAGATCCGCCGGTTGGGCACGCTGGACGAGGCCGAGCTCTACGTCGCGGCCAAGGAGCTGCGCGCCCCATTCGACGTGGTGGCCGAGGTGGCGCGGGCCGGCAAGCTGCCGGTGGTGCTGTTCACCGCGGGCGGCATCGCGACCCCGGCGGATGCCGCGATGATGATGCAGCTGGGAGCCGAGGGCGTGTTCGTCGGCTCGGGCATCTTCAAGTCCGGCGACCCGGCCCGGCGTGCCGAGGCCATCGTCAAGGCCACCACCTTCCACGACGACCCCGACGTGATCGCGAAGGTCTCCCGCGGGCTCGGCGAGGCGATGGTGGGGATCAACCTCTCCGAGCTGCCGGCCGCGCAGCGGTATGCCGACCGCGGCTGGTGACACCGCGTACCACACCGGTTCCGTGAGGTCGACCGGTTCGGGCCGTCTTTCGTCCCCGAGAGAGTTACTGGCCCGGCCGGAGTAACCGCTTCCCCCTAACGTCCGCAGTCGCCCGAAGACGGCGACGCGAGGGGAGAGCGATGAGGCTTCCGACGTGCACGACCCGTCGGTTGACGACCGTGAGCGGGTTGCTCGCGATGGCACTGGTCGCCGGAGCCGCCCCGGCGGTGGCCGCGCCGCCGCCCGGCTGCGTCGGCGTGCAGGCGGCCAGGGACGGTGGCGGGACGTTCGGCCGGCTGTGGGCGGCGTTGGGGGTGGCGGTGACGGTGGACGCGCAGGGCGGCGCCCGCCGAGCGCCCGCTGCGGTCTGCCCGCCCGCCCCGCGCCGGTCGAACGGCGAGGCGAACAGCGCGGCCGCCCTGCACCACTGGGGCGAGCCCACGCGCGCCGACGAGTTCGACGGCACCTCCCTCGGACCCGCGTGGAACGTCTACGACGGTCCCGGCCACGGCGGCAAGGGGCGCCGCACCCCGGACGCGGTCGGCGTCCGTGACGGGATCCTGACCATCACGGGCGACCCGAAGGGCAACACCGCGGGCATGGAGTGGGGTGGCGGGCAGCGCTACGGCCGCTGGGAGGGCCGGGTGCGCGCTCCAGCGAGCGACCCCACGTACAACGCCCTGCTGCTGCTGTGGCCCGACGCCGAGAACTTCCCGGTCGGCGGGGAGATCGACTTCATGGAGATGATGGACCACACCCGGCAGAAGACCAACGTCTTCCTGCACTACGGGAAGAGCAACAAACAGGTCTCCGGCAGCGTGCTCGCCGACGCCACGCAGTGGCACAACTGGGCCGTCGAATGGACCCCGACCCACGTCGCGACGTTCCTCGACGGCAAGGAGTGGTGGCGCACGGAGCGCGCGGAGATCCTCCCGCCGGGGCCGATGCACCTGTGCATCCAGCTCGACTGGTTCCCGAAGTCGAGCCGCAGCAGGGTGCAGACCTCGACGATGCAGGTCGACTGGGTGAAGCAGTACGCGGTGACCCCCGAGAAGGAAGGCCCGGAGAAGCAGGGCCGGGGCACCCGCCGCTGACCGGGCGTACCCGAACGCAGAACTCAGGTACCTCAGCGCGCAACTCGCCCCCCACCCCGCGAGTTGCGCGTTCGCGCCCGGCGAGTCGCGCGGCACGGCGAGTCTTGCATCTGTGCACGCGAGTCGTGCGCTCGTGTACGGAGCGTGTGGCTCTCCTGATTCCGCTTGACGGGGACGCGCCCGTGGTCCGGGATGATCGGGTGCGCTCCCCGTTCCGTTCCGTCCACCGCGACGACCTCCGCGACGCCCTCGCCCTGGTCGCGGCCATCGCCGTCGTCGGGGCCTCCTTCGGCGCCCTCGCCGCGGCAGGCGGCGTGCCGCCTCTGATGATCGTCGCGATGTCCGTGCTGGTGTTCGCCGGCGGCGCGCAGTTCCTGGTCGTCGCCGTGGTCACCTCCGGCGGGAGCGTGGTGGCGGCGGTCGTCGCGGGCATCCTGCTGAACGTGCGGCTCCTGCCGTTCGGTTTGGCGGTGGGCGACACGGTCGGAGGTGGGTGGCGCGCCCGGCTGGTCGGCGCCCAGCTGGTCACGGACGAGACCGTGGCGTTCTCCCGCGCGCGCCCGTCGGGTGCCCGTGCGCGGTCGGCGTTCTGGGTGTGCGGAATCCTGCTCTACAGCGCGTGGAACCTGGGCACGGTGGCGGGGATGCTCGCCGGAGCGGCGGTGCCGGACCCCGCCGCGTTCGGGGTCGACGCCGCGTTCCCCGCGGGCCTGCTGGCCCTGCTCCTGCCCGGGCTGCGGCGCCGTGACGCCCGGCGGGTCGCACCCACGGCCGCCGGGCTCGCGCTGCTGGCGGCGCCGGTGCTGCCGGCGGGACTGCCCGTGCTCGCCGGGCTGCTGGGGCTGTTCGCCGCGGGACCGCCTCCCGAGCCGGCGGACCCGCCGACGTCCGATGTCCCTCCTTCCGACCCGCCGCCGGCCTCGCCCGGGACCGACCGGTGACCTGGACCGCGCTGCTCGTCCTGGCCGCCGCCACCTACTCCTTGCGCGTCGCCGGGCTCGTCCTGCGCGACCGGCTCCGTCTGCCGGCCCGCGTCGAGCGCTACGTCGACCTCGGCGCGACCGCCCTGCTCGTCGCCCTGGTCACCGTCAGCACGCTCGCCGACGGCGACGCCTTCGCGGGCTGGGCCCGGCCGGTGGGGGTCCTGACGGGCGCCCTGGCGGCGTGGCGGCGCGCGCCGTTCGTCCTCGTCGTGCTGCTCGCGGCGGGGACGACGGCGGGCCTGCGCGCGCTCGGGGTGCCGTGATCAGCCGCTCGGCGCCACCTCGTACCGCGCCCGCCTGCGGGTGAACGACGCCGTGCCCGACGTCATCGCGCGCAGGTCGACCGCGTAGCGCACGAGTTCGGTGCACGGCACCTCGGCCCGGACGACGGTCCGCCCGGGGCCCGCGACGTCCGTGCCCAGCACGCGGCCACGCCGTCCCGACAGGTCGCCCAGCACCGAGCCGAGGTGGTCGTCCGGGATCGTCACGGCCACTTCGTCGAGCGGTTCGAGCAGCACCGTCCCGCACGTCTGGCCCGCCTCGCGCAGCGCCAGCGCGCCCGCGGTCTGGAACGCGGCGTCCGACGAGTCGACGCTGTGCGCCTTGCCGTCCACTAGCGTCGCCCGCACGTCGACCACCGGGTGGTGCTCGTCGGTCAGCCCCCGCTCGAGCTGGGTGCGGATGCCCTTCTCGACGCTCGGGATGAACTGCGTCGGCACCGCGCCGCCGACCACGTGGGAGACGAACTCGAACCCCGACCCGCGAGGCAGCGGCTCGAACTCGACGTGGCACACGGCGTACTGGCCGTGCCCGCCCGACTGCTTGACGTGCCGCCCCGTCACCCGCGCGGGGTTGCGGATCGTGGCCCGCAGCGGCACCTTGACCGGCTCGGTGTCGACCTCGGCGCCACTCGCCCGCAGCCGCGACAGCACGACGTCGGCATGCGCCTCACCCATGCACCACAGCACCGTCTGGTGGGTCTCCGGGTTGCGTTCGAGCCGCAGCGTCGGGTCCGCCGCGACGAGCCGGGTCAGCGACCGGCCCAGCGCGTCTTCGTCGGCGCGGCTGCGGGCGACGACCGCGACCGGCAGCAGCGGGTCGGGCAGGTTCCAGCACGACAGCAGCAGCGGGTCCGACGCCGAGGAGACGGTGTCGCCGGTCTCCGCGGTGCCGAGCTTGGTCAACGCGGCGATGTCCCCGGCGACGCACATGTCGACCTCGCGCAGTTGCGCGCCCAGCGGGACGTAGACGTGGGCGAGCCGTTCGTCGGCGTCGTGGCCGCCGTCGTCAGAGGCGTCGCCGTCGGCCGGGACGGGCCGCGGCACGTGCCCGCTGACGTGCACGGACGTCTCCGGACGAAGCGTTCCGGAGAAGACCCGCACCAGCGAGACCCGGCCGACGTAGGCGTCGGCCGACGTGCGCACGACCTCGGCCGCGAGCGGCCCGTCCGGGTCCGCCGTCAGCGTGGGCCGCGCCGAGCCGTCGATGCCGGAGACGCGGGGGAGCGGGTGCTCCAGCGGCGAGGGGAAGCCGCGAACCATCCCGTCGAGCAGGGCCTCCAGTCCGACCCCTGACGTGGCGCACACCGGCAGGACGGGGTGGAAGGAGCCGCGGGCGACGGCGGTCTCCAGATCCTCGATGAGGATCTCGGTGTCGATCTCCTCGCCCTCGAGGTAGCGCTCCATGAGCGTCTCGTCCTCGGACTGCTCGATGATCCCCTCGAGCAGGGTGGCGCGGGCGTCGTCGGCGTCGGCAGGCGCGGCGCCCGCAGGGGTCTGGGTGATCAGTCCGTAGAGTCCGGTCATCGCCTCGCCGTCACGCAGCGGAAGGTAGAGCGGGGCGACACCGGCACCGAAGACGTCCTGACAGGCGGCGATCGTGGCCTCGACGTCGGCGCGCGGATGGTCGCAGCGGGAGACGACGACGGCACGCGGCATCCCGACCGCTGCACACTCTTCCCACTGGGTGACCGTGGCGGGATCGATGGCGCCTTCGCGGCCGGCGGAGGAGGGCACGACGAACAGGGCGGCGTCCGCGGCCCGCAACCCCGCGCGCAGTTCGCCGACGAAGTCGCCGTAGCCGGGGGTGTCGATCAGGTTGATCTTGGTGTCGCCCTGCATCAGGGGAGCGACGGCCAGCGCGACCGAGCGCTGCTGGCGGACGGCCGCGGGATCGTGGTCGCAGACTGTGGCGCCGTCACCGACGCTGCCTGCCCGGGGGATCGTGCCGGTGTGTGCGAGGAGGGCCTCGACCAGAGTGGTCTTCCCTGCCCCTGACGGTCCGACGAGGACGACGTTGCGGATCCGGGCCGGGTCGAGCACCGTCGGTGCGGTCCCCCCTGCTCCCGCTCCCGCGCGCGACCCTGCCCTGCCTGATCTGACGGTCATGGACGACCACCTCCGCGCCGCTGCGTGTGCCCTCGATCACACACCCGCATGGGCCGCCCCACAACCCCCGAAGGGCCCTGACCGGGCACGCCGTTCGTGGTCCACCGGCGGCGGTAGATTCCCGCCGTGCCCGTCCCCGGACCCGGATATGCCATCACCGCCCGCGTCGAGGTGCCGGCCTCGGCGAGCGCAGCGGGCGACCTCACCGTCGCGATCGGGCAGGTCGGAGGTGTGGTGACCGCGTTGGACGTCGTGGAGTCGCACACCGCGACGCTCGTCGTCGACATCAGCTGCAACGCGCTGAACGAGGACCACGGGCGTGAGATCACCGAGGCGCTCGACGCGCTGGCGGGGGTGCAGGTCCGCAAGGTCTCGGACCGGACGTTCCTGCTGCATCTGGGCGGCAAGCTGGAGGTGCAGTCGAAGGTCGCGCTGCGGACCCGCGACGACCTCTCCCGCGCCTACACCCCGGGGGTGGCGCGGGTCTGCCAGGCCATCGCCGCCAACCCCGACGACGCGCGACGACTCACGATCAAGCGCAACACCGTCGCGGTCGTCACCGACGGCTCGGCCGTGCTCGGGCTGGGCAACCTCGGCGCCGCCGCGGCCATGCCGGTGATGGAGGGCAAGGCCGCGCTGTTCAAGCGGTTCGGCGGCGTCGACGCGTGGCCGGTCTGCCTCGACACCCAGGACACCGAGGAGATCATCCGGACGGTCCAGATCCTCGCTCCGGGCTACGGCGGGATCAACCTCGAGGACATCGCCGCGCCGCGCTGTTTCGAGATCGAGTCGCGGCTGCGGGAGCTGCTCGACATCCCGGTGTTCCACGACGACCAGCACGGCACGGCGGTCGTCGTGCTCGGCGCGCTGCGCAACGCGCTGCGGGTGGTGGGCAAGGACCTGACCGACTGCAAGATCGTCGTCTGCGGTGCCGGTGCGGCCGGGTCGGCGATCATCCGCCTGCTGGAGTCGTCCAAGCCGGGCGACGTGCTGGCGGTGGACGTCGACGGGATCGTGCACCCGGGCCGTCCCGGGCTCGACGACAACCTCGCGTGGCTGGCCGAGCACACGAACTCGGCACACGTCACCGGCACGCTGGCCGACGCGCTCGTCGGGGCGGACGTGTTCATCGGGGTGTCGGCACCCAACCTCTTCGGCGCGGCCGAACTGGAGACGATGGCGGACCGGGCGATCGTGTTCGCGCTGGCGAACCCGGACCCGGAGATCGACCCGGCGATCGCGGCTCGGCACGCCGCCGTCGTCGCCACCGGACGGTCCGACTACCCGAACCAGATCAACAACGTGCTCGCGTTCCCCGGCATCTTCCGCGGGCTGCTCGACGCGCAGGCCCGCGACATCACCGATGCGATGCTGCTCGCGGCCTCGGCGGCCATCGCGGACGTGGTGGCCGAGCCCAACCCGTCGTTCATCGTCCCGAGCGTCTTCGACCCGGCGGTGGCCAAGGCGGTCGCGGAGGCGGTGCGGGGCGCGGCCCGGGTGGTGCACGCGTAGGCGTCCCTATCCTGGAGACATGTCCCCGGTGATCGGCGTCCTGGCGCTGCAGGGCGACGTCCGCGAGCACGTCGCCGCCGTGTCGTCGTGCGGCCTGCGGGCCGTGCCGGTGCGCCGCCCGGCGGAACTGGACGCGGTCGACGCGCTGATCATCCCCGGTGGCGAGTCGACGACGATGAGCCGGCTGCTGACGACGTTCGACCTGCTGGAACCGGTGCGCGCCCGGATCAGGGACGGCATGCCGGCCTACGGCTCGTGCGCCGGGATGATCCTGCTCGCCGCCGAGATCCTGGACGGGCGGCCGGACCAGGAGCAGCTCGGCGGCCTCGACGTCGTGGTGCGGCGCAACGCCTTCGGTCGGCAGGTCGACTCGTTCGAGGCGGACCTGCAGGTCGACGGCGTTCCGGGCGGCCCCGTGCGCGCGGTGTTCATCCGGGCGCCGTGGGTGGAGAAGGTCGGCGCATCGGTCGAGGTCCTGGCCACGGTGCCGCCCTTGACGCTGACGGGCACGGATGCCGGCGCGGCGGCGGGCCGCGCGGTGGCGGTGCGGCAGGGGGCGGTGCTGGCGACGTCGTTCCACCCGGAGATCACGGGCGACCTGCGGGTGCATGCGCTGTTCTGCGGGATGGTGCGGGAGGCGGCGGGCTGAGCCGGCTCTGCGACGTCGCCCCCTCCGGTGTCGCTGATGGTCCGTCGCTGATCCTCCCGGTGCGCCGTCGGTGTCAGCATGGTGGCTTTGCTGCGGTCGGAGTGCAGCAAAGCCACCATGCTGCATTCGGCTGGATCGCTTAAGACGTGCGAACGGCCCGAACCGCGGGACGGGGTCGGAGCGCGGCATGCTGGTAGGCACTGCAGAGTTCGCGCAGTACGTCATCCGGCGCCACATGCAGGCGCGTGGGTTGGGTCGGTAGCACCGGGATGCCCGCCGCCGTGAAGAGCGCTGTCTTCTCCTGCTCGCGTGCGTACGCCTCAGGATTGAGGTGCCACATGTAGGAGTTGATCTCCCATGCAAACGCGATCTCGTCGAACCACGCGTCGGCGACTCCGAGCAAGGTGCCACCGGAGTCGAATACTGCAGCGTTCCACCAGGGCTCGGGCAGCCCGGAGCGTCGCCACAGCCGCTGCGCGTCGCGTTCGGCCGCGGAGCGGATGCCGGTGCTCACCGCTGTGAGAACCCGACGAGGTGTGGCGGATCCGCGGCGATTGCACTCCGCCAACTCGGCCGACAACTGCGCGACCGTGCACAACGCGCGCTGTACCGGGTCGGCGAGCATCTCGGTGATGTCGCGGGCATCGCGCATCCGTCGTACCGCGTCCACGACGGCCCGCGGGACCGGGGCGAGCGGCAGCCCGTCGCGCACAACCGCCGGGGGCATCCGCTCGGAGCGTTCGACCTCAATCCACGCGGTGCAGCGCACCTGCCTCGTGTGGGGGACAAGGATCTGGATCGTCGGCCCGGGGCCGGGTCCACGCCGAACGCCGTGGCGCCGCGCGGCGTGTACGCCGGTCACGATCGAGCCGGGGCCGCCGTGCAACAGCGCCGCGGTGATTCGTTGATCGACAGACGGCAGTCCGGTCGAGAGCAGCACGATTCCCGGAGCGAGGCGTTGCCATGGGCCACCGTCCCGGCATCGGTGTACACCGTCCTCTCCGGAACGCCGAGATCGACCAGCGCCCGTGCGGAGATGACGCCACGGTTCGAGGCGTCGTGGAGTTCGTGACGACGGACAACCGCGAAACCTCGAGCCACGACAGCAGCCTCGGCGAGGCTTCGCGGCGGTGGTGGCGAACGGCGGAATCGTGTGCACCTGCGAATTGGGGTCGGCCGTCGAGTGCAGCATGGTGGCTTTGCTGCACTCGGACCGCAGCAAAGCCACCATGCTGCGGTCTCCCGGCGCCCACGCCCGGCCCGCCGACCCGCGACCTCCTCGCCCACCGCCGCACCGCGCAGCCCGACCACGCCACCGCGCGTCGTCGCAGGCCGACGCCACGGCCCGTCGCCGCCCCTCGGTAGGATCGAGGGGATCTGTGCACCAAGGAGGACATCATGAGCGGCCACTCCAAGTGGGCGACGACCAAGCACAAGAAGGCCGTCATCGACGCCCGCCGCGGCAAGATGTTCGCCAAGCTGATCAAGAACATCGAGGTGGCCGCGCGCACCGGCGGCGGTGACCCCGACGGCAACCCCACGCTCTTCGACGCCATCCAGAAGGCCAAGAAGAGCTCGGTCCCCAACGACAACATCGACCGCGCGGTCAAGCGCGGGTCGGGCGCCGACGCGGGTGGGGCCGACTACCAGACCATCACCTACGAGGGCTACGGCCCGAACGGCGTGGCGGTCCTCGTCGAGTGCCTCACCGACAACCGCAACCGGGCCGCCACCGAGGTCCGCCTGGCGATGACCCGCAACGGCGGCACGATGGCCGACCCCGGATCGGTGGCCTACCTGTTCACCCGCAAGGGCGTGGTGATCGTCCCGAAGGGCGACCTCACCGAGGACGACCTGCTGCTCGCGGTCCTCGACGCCGGCGCCGAGGAGGTCAACGACCTGGGCGACAGCTTCGAGGTCGTCTCCGAGGCCACCGACCTCATCCCCGTCCGCACCGCGCTGCGCGACGCCGGGATCGAGTACGACTCCGCAGACCCCACGTTCCTGCCCTCGATGCAGGTCCCGCTCGACGCCGAGGGCGCCCGCAAGGTCTTCAAGCTGATCGACGCGCTCGAGGACAGCGACGAGGTGCAGAACGTCTACTCCAACTTCGACGTCAGCGACAAGGTGCTGGAAGAGGTCAACGCGTAGATCGCGGATTCCTACTCGAGGACGCCGTGCTCGCGGAGGAAGGCCATGAGGTCGACCCCTGACGACGTCACCGCCTGCGCGCCCGCGGCCCGCGCCTCGGCGCCGTGCTCGCGGTTGGCGCGCCCACTGGTGAACATGAGCAGCGGGGTGTCGTCACCATTGGCGCGGAGCGCCCGCGCCAGGTCGAGGCCCGCGGTCGTCCGGTAGCTCCCGTCCTCCCGGCGCCCCATGTCGCTGATCACGGCGCCGTAGTCGCGGCCGCTCGCGAGCGCCAGGCCCTCGGCCGTGGTCCGGGCGGTGTCCACGCGTACGCCTGCGGTCATCAGCTGGTCGATGAAGAGCGCGTTGTTCTCCGGCCGGTCGTCGACCCACAGCACCGCGGCCGGCCGCTTCTCCCGCGGCCTGTCCGGCGGGCCGCCCGTCACCTGGCGCCGCAGGTCGTCGAGCTGGCGCCGCAGGTCGAGGACGACCTCGTTCTGCTGCTCGCGGAACTTGCCGAGCGTCACCCGCTGGCCGCCGACCTCGATCGTCACGTCTTCGCGCTCGCTGCCCGACCGCAGCAGCCCTGCCAGCGGCCGGGCGAACAGCACCAGTCCGAGCAGAACGACGACGGGCCAGGCCAGGTCCGCGATGGAGGACAGGAGCTCCGGCACCGCGCCATGATGTCGGGCGGTCCGGGACGGGTGCCTGTCGCCCCACCGGGAACTGTCGGTGCCCGGTCCTAGACTCTCGAACCGATGAGCCCCGCCACACGTACCCCAGCCAAGAAGCCTGCAGCCCCGGCCCCGGTGACGCACCCGGTGGGCGAGCGCCGGCTGCTCCTGCTCGACGGCCACTCGCTGGCCTACCGGGCGTTCTTCGCCCTGCCCGCGGAGAACTTCCGCACCGGCACCGGACAGACCACGAACGCCGTCTACGGCTTCACGGCCATGCTCATCAACCTCATCCGCGACGAGGCGCCCACGCACGTCGCCGTGGCCTTCGACGTCTCGCGGACCACCTTCCGCTCCGAGCGGTTCTCCGACTACAAGGCCAACCGGAGCTCGACGCCCGACGACTTCCGCGGGCAGGTCGACCTCATCAAGGACGTCCTGACGGCGCTGGCCATCCCGTTCTTCGCGGTCGACAACTACGAGGCCGACGACATCATCGCCACCCTCGCCACCCAGGCCGAGGCGCAGGGCTACCGGGTGCTCGTCACCACGGGCGACCGCGACGCGTTCCAGCTGATCAGCGACAACGTGACGGTGCTCTACCCGACACGCGGCGTCTCCGAGCTCGGCCGGATCGACCCGGACGCGGTGATGACCCGCTACGGGCTCACGCCCGCGCAGTACCCGGACTTCGCGGCGCTGCGCGGCGACCCCAGCGACAACCTGCCCAGCATCCCGGGCGTCGGCGAGAAGACGGCCGCCAAGTGGGTGCGTGAGTTCGGCTCGCTCGAGGCGCTCACGGACCGGGTGGACGAGGTGAAGGGCAAGGCGGGCGACGCCCTGCGCGCGAACCTCGCGCACGTGCTGCTGAACCGCCAGCTGACCGAGCTGATCCGCGACGTCCAACTCGAGGCGACCCCGGACGACCTCGTGGCCCGGCCGTGGGACCGCGAAGCCGTGCACCGGTTGTTCGACGAGCTCGAGTTCCGGGTGCTGCGCGAGCGCCTGTTCGCCACGCTCACCAGCGCCGAGCCGGAGGCGGAAGAGGGCTTCGACGTCGAGGGCGGCGCGCTCGAACCCGGCACCGTGCGGGCCTGGCTCGACGCGAACGCCCGCGACGGACGCCGGGTCGGGCTCTTCGTGCACGGGCAGCTGGGCACCTGGGCGGGCCGCGACGTCGAGGGGATCGCCTTGGCCGCCGGCGAGCCGTCGCTGGAGGCCCGCGCGGCCGGGGCGTCGGCCGGTGCCGCACAGGCGGCCTACCTCGACGTGCGCACGTTGCTGCCGGACGACGAGGCGGCGCTGGGGGAGTGGCTCGCCGACGAGTCCGTGCCCAAGGCCGCGCACGACGTCAAGGCGGCGCTGCACGGCCTGCGCGCCCGCGGCTGGGTGCTCCGGGGGCTGACCAGCGACACCGCGCTCGCGGCGTACCTGGCGCGGCCGGGGCAGCGCAGCTTCGACCTGGCCGACCTCGCGCTGCGCTACCTGCGCCGGGAGCTGCGGGCCGAGAGCGAGCCGGAGAACGGCCAGCTCTCGCTCCTGGGCGGGGAGGAGGAGGCCGACTCCGCGCGCGCCCAGGCCCAGGTCGTGTCGGCCTCCGCGGTGGCCGAGCTGGCCGACGCGCTGGACGCCGAGCTGGCCAAGCTGGGCGGCACGCGTCTCCTGGCCGAGCTGGAGCTGCCCCTCCTGCTCGTCCTCGCCGACCTCGAGACCGCGGGGATCGCGGTCGACCACGACGCCCTGTCGGCGCTCGAGGCCGAGTTCGCCGCCCAGGTCAAGCAGGCCGCCCAGGACGCGTACGGCGTGATCGGCAAGGAGATCAACCTCGGCTCGCCCAAGCAGCTGCAGGTCGTGCTGTTCGACGAGCTCAGCATGCCCAAGACCAAGCGCACCAAGACCGGCTACACCACGGACGCGGACGCGCTGCAGACCCTGTTCGAGCAGACCGGGCACGAGTTCCTGTCGCACCTGCTGGTGCACCGCGACGCGACCCGGCTCAAGGTCACCGTGGAGGGGCTGCTCAAGTCCGTCGCGGACGACGGCCGCATCCACACCACGTACAGCCAGACGATCGCCGCCACCGGGCGGCTGTCGTCGACGGAGCCGAACCTGCAGAACGTGCCGATCCGCACGGCGGCGGGGCGGCGGATCCGCGACACGTTCGTCGTCGGCCGTGATGCTGAAGGCTCCGCATACGCGGAGCTGATGACGGCCGACTACAGCCAGATCGAGATGCGCATCATGGCGCACCTCTCGGGCGACGCCGCGCTGATCGAGGCCTTCCGCAGCCACCACGACTTCCACGCCGAGACCGCCGCGCGGGTCTTCGGCGTCGACGCCGCCGAGGTCGGGCCCGAGCGGCGGGCGAAGATCAAGGCGATGAACTACGGCCTGGCGTACGGGCTCTCGGCGTTCGGGCTGAGCAATCAGCTGCGGATCTCCACCGAGGAGGCCCGCGGGCTGATGGACGACTACTTCCAGACGTTCGGCGGCGTGCGCGACTACCTCGGCGGTGTCGTCGACCAGGCCCGCAAGGACGGCTACACCGAGACGATCCTCGGCCGCCGCCGCTACCTGCCCGACCTCACCACCGACAACCGCCAGCGTCGCGAGATGGCCGAGCGGATGGCGCTCAACGCCCCGATCCAGGGCAGCGCGGCCGACATCATCAAGGTCGCGATGCTCAACGTGCACCGCGCGCTCACCGCCGAGGACCTGCGCAGCCGGATGCTCCTGCAGGTCCACGACGAGCTGGTGCTCGAGGTCGCGCACGGCGAGCGCGACGCCGTGGAGGCGCTGGTGCGCCGGGAGATGGGCGCCGCGTACGCGCTGTCGGTGCCGCTGGAGGTGTCGGTGGGCTACGGACGCAGCTGGGACCAGGCCGCGCACTGACGCGCCGAACCCGCTCGACACCGGCGCTCGGGACGGCCGACGATGCCCGGGTGCGGCCCCTCGCGTGGAACGACCCGCTGCCCGCCCGCCCCCGTCGGATCCTCGTTGCCGGAACGTCCGGTGCGGGGAAGACCACGGTCGCCGTCGCCCTCGCCGACCGGCTCGGGATTCCGCACACCGACATCGACGGGCTCTACCACGGCCCTGGGTGGGTGCCGCGGCCCGAGTTCGCCGACGACGTCGCCGCCCTCGTCGTGGGGGAGGAGTGGGTCACGGAGTGGCAGTACTCCGCGGTCCGCCCGCTCCTGCTCGCGCGCGCAGATCTGCTGGTCTGGCTCGACCTCACCCGCGCCGCGGTGATGCGCCAGATCGTGCCGCGCACGCTCAGCCGGCGGCTGCGCCGCGTCGAGCTGTGGAACGGCAACGTCGAACCGCCGCTGTGGACGATCCTGACCCGGCGCGACCACATCCTGCGCTGGGCCTGGCGCACCCACCCCAAGACCCCGGACCGTGTCCGGCAGGTGCTCGCCTCCGCCGATCCGCCGGCCGTGGTGCGGCTGCGCACCCGCCGCGAGATCCACGCCTGGCTCGACGGCCCCGTCGCCAGGCTCGCCGCCTCCCGCTGATCCGCACCCACCGACAACCGCGCGAGTCCGTTACGCCCCGGCGCGCGAACCACCCGCCGTGAACGCGCGAGTCGGCACGTTCGGGCGAGCGAATGTCACCTTCGGGGCACTTCGATCTTGCCCCGGATCACACATTCGCGCTGCCAAAGGTGCCGACTCGCGGAGGCTCAGGCCGGCACCGGGGCCGGGGCGGCGGTTCGAGGACGCGCAGCACGGCCGGCCCGCGGCGCAGCAGGCCGTCGTCCAGCGCCGCGCACCGCACCCCGCTGCGTCCACGGAGCGCGCGGAAGGCGCCCGGGCCGAGGACGACGTCCATCCAGCGACAGGGGTTCGCCGGTCGATGGGCCCGGAACCGGACCGGGCCGTCGCCGGAGTCGAGGCTGAACACGGCGCCGGTCCCGCCGCGGACGGCGGCGAGAGCGTCGACGGCGAAACCGCGCAGGACGATGTTGCGCCGCGTGAGCAGAGCGTCCGGAACCGAGGGCCACTCCAGTTCGGTGGCGACGGCCTCGAGGGCCTCGGCCGCGAACACCGTCACCGCGGCGTTGCGGTGCGCCGCGTGCCCGGCGTAGCGGTCGCCGACGATGCCGTGCCCGGCCAGGATCTCGATCCGCTCGCGGGCGTCGACCGTCGGGTCGCCCCGCGGGCCGTCGGCGGGCCGGCCCTCGTACGCGTGTACCGGCGAGGCCAGCAGTGCCACGATCTGCACCTCGACGATCACGCCGTCGACTGTAAGCGCTGCGCACCGGCGACACCGACGCCTGGCGACGCCGCTGCGGCGCGTCCCGGAAGTCACCGCCGCACCCACCGGTAGCCTCCCCGTCGAACGGCTGTTCGCTCGGCAGGACGGAGATCGCGGGTGCGGGTGCTCGGCGTCGACCCGGGACTGACCCGGTGCGGGCTTGGCGTGGTCGACGGCGGAGGAGCCCAGGGCGGCCGTGAGGTCCGCTTCGTCGCGGTCGACGTCGTCCGCACGCCGACCGACGCACCGCTGGCGACCCGCCTGCTCGGCGTCGGCGACGAGGTCGAGCGGTGGATCGCGGTGCACCGGCCGGACGTCGTCGCCGTCGAGCGCGTGTTCAGCCAGCACAACGTCCGCACGGTCATGGGCACCGCGCAGGCCAGCGGGGTGGTGGCGCTGCTCGCGGCCCGTGCCGGGCTGCCCGTCGCCTTCCACACCCCGAGCGAGGTGAAGGCCGCCGTCACCGGCGAGGGACGAGCAGGCAAGGAGCAGGTCGCGGCCATGGTGACGCGTCTGCTCGGGCTCGCCGAGGCGCCCCGCTCGGCCGACGCCGCCGACGCTCTCGCGCTGGCGATCTGCCACTGCTGGCGGGCCCCGATGCTGGACCGCATGGCCCAGGCCCGCGAGCGTTCGGCGGAGCTCGCCCGCCACCACCGGGCCCGGCTCGCCGCGGCGGCAGCGGAGGCGGCGGCGCGGCGCACCGCTCTCGGCGGCGGCGCACTGGGCGGTGCCGGCCGATGAGCCCGCGACAGCGCGCGGCGTCCCGGGCGGCGCTCGGGTCAGAACCTGCGCGCGACCCGGCAGGGCGCGCGACGTGGACCGACGGGAGATGGACCGCATGATCGCGGCCGTGCGCGGTGAGGTGCTGGAGATCGGGCTGGACCACGCCGTCGTCGAGGTGGGCGGGGCCGGGCTGGCGGTGCACGCCACACCCGCGACGCTCGCCGGGCTGCGGCGGGGGGAGCAGGCGCGGCTCGCGACATCGCTCATCGTCCGTGAAGACTCGCTGACGCTCTTCGGCTTCGCCGACGCCGAGGAACGCGACCTGTTCACGCTGCTGCAGACGGTCAGCGGTGTCGGCCCGAGGCTCGCACTGGCCACGCTCGCCGTGCTCGACCCGGACGCGCTGCGCCGCGCCCTGGCCGACGGCGACGCGACTGCGCTGACCCGCGTGCCGGGGATCGGCCGCAAGGGCGCCGAGCGGATGGTCCTGGAACTGCGCGACAAGGTCGTCGCCCCCGCGCCCGCCCCGAGCGCGCCCGCGTCGGCGAGCAGCGCGCGCGACCAGGTGGTGGAGGCCCTGCTCGGCCTGGGCTTTCCCGCTAAGGCGGCTGAGCAGGCGGTGGACGCCGTGCTGGCCGAGAACGGCGCCGCCTCCGCGTCGGCGGCGCTGCGGGCCGCGCTGAGCCACCTCGGGCACTCCCGGTGACCGAGCCCGTGACGGGCGCGGCCGCCCAGCCCGACGACCTCGACATCGAGGCCACGCTGCGGCCGCGCCGGCTCGCCGAGTTCGTGGGCCAGCCGCGGGTCCGCGAGCAGCTCGAACTGGTGCTCGAGGCGTCGCGGCGCCGTGGCGACCCGCCCGACCACATCCTGCTCTCCGGGCCGCCCGGGCTGGGCAAGACCAGCCTCGCGATGATCGTCGCCGTCGAGCTGGGCGCCGCCATCCGGCTCACCAGCGGCCCGGCCCTGGAGCGCGCGGGCGATCTCGCGGCCATGCTGTCGAACCTGGTGCCCGGCGACGTGCTGTTCATCGACGAGATCCACCGCATCGCGCGCCCCGCCGAGGAGATGCTCTACCTCGCGATGGAGGACTTCCGGGTCGACGTCGTGGTCGGCAAGGGCCCGGGAGCGACGAGCATCCCGCTCGACATCGCACCGTTCACCCTGGTCGGCGCCACCACCCGCTCGGGGGCGCTGACCGGCCCGCTGCGCGACCGGTTCGGCTTCACCGCGCACATGGAGTTCTACGAGCCCGCCGAGCTGGAGCGGGTGCTGCGCCGGGCGGCGCTGATCCTCGGGGTCGACCTGCGGCCCGACGGCGCCGAGGAGATCGCCGGCCGCTCCCGCGGCACGCCGCGCATCGCCAACCGGCTGCTGCGCCGCGTCCGCGACTTCGCCGAGGTCCGGGCGGACGGCGCCGTGACCCGCGAGGTGGCCCGGGCCGCGCTGACCGTCTACGACGTCGACGAGCTCGGCCTCGACCGCCTCGACCGCGCCGTGCTGAGCGCGCTCGTGCGCGGGTTCGGCGGCGGCCCGGTCGGGGTGTCGACGCTGGCTGTGGCGGTGGGCGAGGATCCCGGTACCGTCGAAGAGGTCTGCGAGCCGTTCCTGGTGCGGGCCGGAATGCTGGCGCGCACCCCACGGGGGCGGGTGGCGACGGCGGCGGCTTGGGCGCACCTCGGGGTGCCGGCGCCGCCCGACGTCCTCGGCACCCCGCCTGCTCTGTTCTGACGGGTCGGCTGGCAGACTCGCCCCACCGACACGCGGAAGACGACGGAGATCATGGAATCACTCGGCGGCCTGCTGTTCCCCCTGCTCATCCTCCTGCTGTTCATCCCGATCTTCCTGTCGGGGCGCAAGCAGCGCCGGCAGATGCAGGAGCAGCAGAAGCTCCAGTCGGCTCTGCAGATCGGTGACGTGGTCACCACCACCTCCGGGCTGCGCGGCACGGTGGTCGACGTCGCCTACGAGGACACCATCGACCTGGAGATCGCCGACGGCGTGGTCACCACCTGGCTGCGCGCCGCCGTGCGCGAGCGGGTGCTCGACTCCTCCGCGTCGGACGCCCCGACCTCGGAGATCCCTGCCTCGGACGACACGGTGTCCGACACCCCGCCGTCGGGCACGCCCGCCGTCGCCGCCGACCACCCCGCTCTGGACGGTTCGGTCGGCACCGGAGCGCGGGTGGACGCCGAGTCGGCGCCGACGGCCGACGCCCCGCGCGACGCGAACGGCACCTCCCGCGCGTAGCACCGCGCGCCCGTAGCACCGGCGGGCCCTCGACGGGCTCCGCAGATCCGGGACACGCAGATCCGGGACTGACGCAGGAAGAGAGACCGTGGCATCCACCCCCGGGCGCATCCGGCCCTGGCGTCACCTGGCGGCGTTCGCCGGGATCATCGTCGCGCTGTACGCGCTGGTGTTCTTCACCGGCGACAAGCCCACGCCCAAGCTCGGCATCGACCTGCAGGGCGGCACCCGGGTCACGCTCACGGCGCGCACGGAGTCGGGTGGCGAGCCGCCGCGCGAGCAGCTCCTGCAGGCGCAGACGATCATCGAGCAGCGCGTGAACGGGCTGGGTGTGAGCGGCGCCGAGGTCCTCCTCGACGGCACGAACATCACCATCACGGTGCCGGGCGAGGAGGGCGACCAGGCCCGGTCGCTCGGGCAGACGGCCCAGCTGCGGTTCCGCGAGGTCGTCGGCGGTCCTGTCGCGGCGGACCCCGCCGCTCCCGTGGACCCCGCGGCCCCGGCTCCGGGAGGCCCGTCGACCGGCGACACGCCGTCCACCGTCTCGCCGACCGGGGCTCCGTCCGACGCCACGTCGGATCCCACCCCGGATCCCACCCCGGTTCCCACCCCGGATCCCACCCCGGATCCC
>NZ_JAVREJ010000041.1:0-25139 GCF_031845345.1 Pseudonocardia charpentierae
CCAAGGTCATCAGTGCGCTACGACGGCTGCAGAAGATGCCCCACATCATCCGCGCGTTCTTCGCCGACCCCGACCTCCGCTACATCACAGCATGATCAGAGTCCACTAACCAACGAACTCTTTAGTAGGTTGGAGTTTGAGGCATTCGACTGACCATCGGGGATGATCGGAAACCCCGCACACCACCGCTGACCAGCACCGAATTCTCCGGCAGCGTTCGGCTGATTACGCGACTCCCAGCCAGCGGGTTGTAGGTTCGATTCCTACGCGGCGCACTGATTTTCACGGGTCACGGCGTGGGCGGCCAGCGGAGTGAGCTCTCAGGCGTGATCGAACTACCGGATTGGTGAGCGGAAACCTGGAGCGCAGCCACGCAGATCAATACGACCGTGCGAGCCTCCGACGGGTAACGTGACGGTGTCCGGCTGCACCTTCTTTTCGCCAGCTGAAGCGATCTTGGGCCGCGCGCCCCCTGCCCCTTCGAGGCCTGCCGCCCGTGCGGCAGCACAAAGTCCTCACCGGCCAGCTGCGCGGCCGCAATCCCGACCAGCAGCTCGCCGCCAGTATGCCCGCGGCGGCGTCCACGTAACTTCCCACCGATAGGTGTCCTCCAGACCCCGACGATGCTGGTCTCGACAACCGCATCATCACAGGTCGCAGGGCACCTATCGCCATCTCACCCCACCACAGCCCGCGCTACTCGCGAATTCGGGTCTGACAACCGGGCCCGATCTCGACGACGGTGGCGGCTAGGTCGGCGAACAGCCGGGGCCTTGCGCTCGCCGAGCGCGTGGTGCACGTAGCGGTCGACCACGCGGAAGATCCCGGCGCTGAGCCGGCCGCGGACCGGGTTGCTCATCGCGGTCCTCCGGTCGGCCGGGGCCGCCGGGCGGCTACGTCGAACAGGGCGTCCGGGTCGTAGGCGGCCCGCACGGCGTCGAGCCGTCGGGCGCCCCTGCCGTACACGGCTGCGTCGTCCGCGTCGTCTGTGTCGTCCTCGAGCCCGGCAAAGTTGACATATACCCCGCCGGTGCCGAACGGGCGCAGCGCCGCCCAGGACGAGCGTGCCCAGCCGACCATTTCGGCGTCGCGAGCCGGGTCGGTCCAGCCGGCGTCGATGCTGAGGTTGTAGCGGGCGCCGCGGTGGGCGAAGGCGCTCTCGTCCTGGCCGACTCGGGCGACCGCGCCGCCGAGGCTGCGGATCACCATCAACGACTGCGGGTTGGGCCGGCCGGCGTCGCAGGCGATCATCGCGTCGACCGCGGCGTCAGTGATCTCGGTCATGAAGTGGGACTTGAACAGGTAGCGTCCGCCCGCGGGAAACGCCGCGTCGAGCTCGCCCTGCATCGTGGCGTAGTCGGCGATCCCGCTGGCGTCCATCAGCACGGTGCCCAGCCCGGCCAGCGGAGCGAGCACCGCCGCCCCCTCGGCGGCCGGACCGGCGTACACGCCCGCCACCATCACGACCCGCTGCCCGTGCATCCCCGCCGGGATTTGCGGGTCGGGCGGGATGCTCCACAGGACGAACTCCGGTGAGACGGTGTCGGGCAGGGCCGGGACGAGGTCGCGCCACGCCCGCAGCACCTGCCCGGCCTGCTCGTAGGGATAGAGCACCAGCGCCTTCGCGACCTGCGGGCCGACCGGGTGCAGGTCGAACTCGAACGAGGTCACGACGCCGAGGCCGCGGCCGCCGCCCCGCAGCGCCCAGAACAGGTCGGCGTGCTCGTCGCGGCTGGCGGTGCGCACGGCACCGTCGGCGGTGACGATCTCGACCGAGCGCAGGTTGTCGCAGGCCAGGCCGTAGGCCCGCTGCAGGACACCCATGCCGCCGCCGGGTTCGGTGGCGCTGTGGCCCCGGGCGTGCACGCGCCTTGACAGCCTGTCGACTGGGTCTATCCTCGCGGGCGAGGGGAGTACTTCCGTCGGGTCGTCCCGGTCAGGACGGGTGTCCCTGGCACCCCCGGGCGGCCGCCCTCCTCGTAGGGCGAAGGAGACCTCGAACGCCATCGCGTTCGAGGAGGTACCGTGCCCGGACAGCCACTAGCCACGGTGGTCGCAACGACGCCCGCTGTCGGGTCTCCCGCCCTGTGGACCACGAGCATCGCCGTGCTAGTTGGTCTACTCGTGCTGGACTTCGTGCTGACGCGCCGGCCGCATGCAGTGTCGTTGCGCGAAGCCGTCGGCTGGTCGATGTTCTACCTCACGCTGCCGGTCGTGTTCGGGCTGTTCCTCTGGGGCGCCTACGGCAGTGAGCAGGCGCTGGAGTTCTACACCGGCTTCGTGGTGGAGAAGTCGCTGTCGGTGGACAACCTGTTCGTGTTTATCATGCTCCTGGCCGCGTTCGCGGTACCCGCCGAGTTGGCCCAGCGTGTTCTGCTGTTCGGGATCGTCGGTGCACTCGTGCTGCGCGGCGTACTAATCGCGCTCGGCGCGGTGTTGCTGCAGGCCGGAACCTGGGCGTTCCTGGTTTTCGGCGCGGTCCTGTTCCTGACCGCAGCGCGAATCCTGCGCGAGGAGCTCGGCGGGGCAACCCGCGAACGCGACGTGTCGAAGATGCGGTCGGTGCGGTTGCTGCGCTTGCTGATCCCCGTCACTGACGAGTATCGCGGCACCCGACTGTGGGTGCGCGCCGACGGACGGTGCGCGTTGACCCCGCTGACTGTTGTGGTGGTCGCCGTGCTCGCCACCGATGTCGTGTTCGCCGTGGATTCGGTCCCCGCCGTGTACGGAGTGACCGAGGACCCGTACCTCGTGTTCGCGACGAACGCTTTCGCGCTCCTCGGCCTGCGGGCGCTGTATTTTGTGTTGCAGTCCGCGTTGAGCCAGCTCGTCTATCTCAACCACGGGCTTGTGCTGATACTCGCGTTGATCGGTGTGAAACTGATGCTGCATTGGGCCCACGGGCTCTGGCCCACCGTACCCGAGATACCCACCCTAATGTCGCTCGCCGTCATCGTGCTGATCCTTGGGGTCGTGACGTTGGCAAGCGCCATCGCCCGTCGTCGCGCCATCCGCCACTTCCCGTCCAGGAGCCGGCCATGATCCTCGACGTGCTCATCGAGTTCGCGCTACTCGTGCTCGTAATCATCGCTCTGATCGTCACGAGCGCCGTCCTGCTGTCCGTTCACCCATCGTCGCCTCGGCAACGGGCCCGCAATCGGCGCCGGCGCACACCCAGCGCGCCGGGCTGACGCGGGTGAGCGTCTGCTTCCATCAATCGCCCCCGCGGGGAGCTCGTCCGTCACCGCCATCCGCAGTCTCCCCAACCGCCAGCAGCGGTGGTCCGCCGCCCGTCACTACCGGCGGATGTCGGCGTCGGTGGTCGTTTGCGATCAGGGGTAACCCCGTCAGCGCGTCGACGAGCATGCTGAAGTGAAGCACCGGGTCGGGTCGACGGCGTGACCAGCGGCCGTATCGTCGTTCATCGCGTGCGCTCGCGGTTCCGGTCCCCAGCATCAGCCGCGGTCCGGACCGCCGGGCATCCCGGGGGGGGCAGCCGCCGCCGGTAGCGTGAAATTGAGCCGGACAGACACCTCACCGCCCGTCGCCGTCCGGCTCGGGCTCCGGTGTCGAACCACTATCACGAGCGGGGTTGTGGTCCCGGGTGCGCAGCTCCTCGAGCTCCTTCCCCGGAGCGCCGCCGTGTGAACCGGTGACGTCGTGCGTTTGCAGCACCTCAGGATTCTTTCGAACCTTGGCGAGGCTCGCTAGCACGGTCACGCACAGCGTGACCACGATGACGATCAGGGAGACGACGGTGCTGATGTCGGGAACAGGTACGCCGTATTCGTGCAGCGCGTGCAGGATCAGTTTTGTGCCGACAAATCCCAGGATGACGGCCAATCCCAGGGACAGGTAGATGAGACGGTCGAGCAGGCCGTCGAGCAGAAAGAACATTTGCCGGAGCCCCATCAGGGCGAAGGCGTTCGCAGTGAGGACGATGTATGGTTCCTGTGTCAGGCCGAAGATCGCTGGGATCGAGTCCATCGCGAACATCAGGTCGGTCAAGAAGATGGCTACGATCACGACCGCGAGTGGCGTGTATACCTTCCGGCCGTCCACCCTGACCGAGAACCTGCCCTCGTGGTATACCGTCGTCGTGGGCAGCACCCGCTCGATCCGCTTGAGGAGCTTGTTGTTTTGGGGCTCACCCTCGGTGCCGTGCTCGGTAGCCAGCTTCCACGCAGTATAGAGGAGGAAGATCCCAAAAACGAAGAACAGCCAGTTGAAGTACGACAGCAGAACCGCTCCGACGAGAATAAATATCCCGCGCAGAATAAGTGCACCGATGATCCCCAGCTGCAACACCTTCAACTGGTGGCGCTGCGGAACGGCGAAGGATGACATGATCACGACGAAGACGAACAGATTGTCCACCGACAAGCTGAGCTCGGTGATGTAGCCGGCGAAGAACTCGAACCCATACTGCGGCCCGGCCGTGAACCAGATGCCGAAACCGAAGGCCACCGCCAGGGCGACATACACCAGCACCGATGCGCCGGCCTCCCGCATCCCGACCACGTGCGGCCTGCGACCCACGAGGACGAAGTCGACGATGAACACCAGCGCAATGCCCGCGAGCGTGACCGCCCATATTAGCGGTGAGATCGTCATTTCTGCGGTCCTTCCTCGGCCGTCGAACCAGCCGCTAGTTGTTGACCCTGGCGGCTCGTACCGGCCCTGACGCGTTGATCGCGGAGTGGTTCGAAGCGCAGGACCAGGAGTCGGACCTGCGGATACTCAGCTACAAGTGCCAGCCATCTTGACCTGAGACTCAGGCGTTGTACAGAAGGCGGTGCGGACGGACGTGCAGCGTGCGTCGTCGCGAGTCGGCCACGCACGACTTGACCGGCCCCGCTCCTTCATGGATGCCCCCTGAGATCCGCTCACGCTGCGACGTCGAGCGCAAACGGCACCGCAAAACCCGGCTGGTCCCGCGACGGCCAAGGGCTTTGGGTACTCGCGGGCCAAATTCTTGAAGTTGCCACGTCGAGCGCTTTCGGCAGAAGTCAGTCGGGAACGGCCACCGCCCTGCCAGTCATCGCCGCTGGGCGACCTCCAGACCGCGATGAGGCACAGCATGTCCGCAGGCCTCGCCTGGTTACGGCGCAGGGTTCGCCTCCGGGCCGGGGAAGGGCCAGCGCGACTGCCGCTGGGGCCGACCTCAGGGCCGGCTACACACCTCGCGTCGCCAGGTAGCGAGGAGCCGGGCGACGGGGTCGTGGTCGCGATGGCCGATGCGGTCGGCGCGGATGGCCTCGATCAGCTCGTGGTCGGCGACGACCTGCCAGTAGCAGGTGGACGATGCCTGCCAGTGGTCAAGCGCCGACGTCTGTTGCTCGCGGTGTCCGCCCAGGGGCGTGGATCCATCGGTCACACCGGGACCGTGCCTACCAGGCCGGTTGGCGCCGCGGTCATGCCTACAGCCAGCGCGAGCGGACGTTGGTCGTCGATGACGCTGCACCAGTCGGCCACCGCCAGCTCCCATCCGAACAAGTCCAGCACGGCGGGACGTCCGCTGGGCTGCGCAGGCCGGACGGGGAGCGACGCGGGCCCCGCTAGCAGCTCCGCGGCGAGCGCGTAGCCGATGGGCTGGAGCGCCGCGTCGAACGCCGGCAGGACTTCGGTGCTTCTCATCGTCGCCCACCGCCGGCAGGTCCAGCGGCGCGGACGTCCAACCGCGGACCCGGTGTTCGTCTACCCGGCCGGCCCTTGTCGGCCTGGAAGGACTCCGCCGCCGGCCGTTTGGCCTGTCTACCGAGCGAGAGCCTTGGGGGCACGGCGGCGATGCGGTAGGCAGGTGGCGAAGGGGGACGCGATGCAGCTGGTTGTTGAACCGCAGTCGGGCCGTGTCGACACGGTGCCACGGGTGCGCGTTGGCGGAGTGCGCGGGCCGGTGCGGCTGGAGGTCGCCACCACAGACGCCGCTGGTCACCGTTGGGAATCGTCGGGGACCTACCCGGTCGGCGCGGACGGCGCGCTCGTGTTCGACGACGCCGAGCGGCCCTGGTGGGACATGACATTCGCCGACGCCGGTGCCGTCCCGGTTGCGTTCACGGCCCCGGACACCGAGCTGCGCTACGAGGTGCGGGTCTCCGCGGACGGCGCTCCACCCGGCACGGCTGTCGCCGATGTTCGCCGACGCTGGGGCCCTGGCTGGGGGGCCGAGGACGTGCGGGGCGACGGGTTCGTGCTGCGGATCTACCGCCCGAACGGCGCGCCCGGCGAGGCGCCCGGCGTTGTCGTGGTGCCCGGTTCGACCGGGGTGTCGGCGATGGCGCCGACCGCGGCACTGCTCGCTTCTCACGGCCACGTCGCCGCGGTGCTTGGCTACATGCAGGAGCCGGGGCTGCCCTCGACGTTCCGGCAGATCCCGGTCGAGGCCATCCTGGCGGGGCTGCGTGCGTTCGCGGCGCTGCCCGGGATCGATCCCGCCCGCGTCGGCGTGCTCGCAGTCTCGGTTGGGACGGCGGCCGTGCTCGCCGCGCTCAGCGGCTCCGACGCGCCACCGGTCGGCGGTGTCGTGGTCGTCTCCCCGACTCACGTGGTGTGGCAGGCGCAGGCCGAGGGTCCACCGCCGAAGGCGTCCATGCTCACCCGCGACGGCGACGACCTGCCCTACGTGCCGATCCGTGCTGAGAAGCTGATCGGCCAGATCCTGCGCACCCAGCTCGCGCGTCGGTTCTCCCGGCGCCCGCGCTCGGCGGCCCTGGAGCTGCTGCCCGCCTTTCGCGCCGGGCTGTCCGCAGCCGATGCTGTGGGCAACGCGGCGATCCCGGTGGAGCGGATCGCAGCCCCCATGTTGGCAGTGGCCGGTGAGGCGGACGCAATGTGGCCCTCGGCAGCGATGGCCCGGGCGCTGCTAGATCGCCGCCGAGAGCAAGGTGACACCTCCCACGACCGCCTGCTGCTACTGCCCGACGCGGGTCATTTCCTTCGCGCACCGGTGACCCCCACCACGGTCGACCGCAACGAGTCGCTCGTCTCCGGAGGCACCCCGCAGGGCACCGCGCGAGGCCAGCGGACCGCATGGGATGCCATGCTCCGGTTCTTCACCGAGACCATTCCGTGACTCAGCACCCGGAGCGCGAATCCCCCGGCCGTCCGGTTCGACAGGAGGCATAAGGTAAGGCTGAGCTCCTAGCCACAGCAACACCGCGTGCCAGGCTCTCATGTGGACGTCGAACGATTCTGACTGGACTGGTCGCCGCGCGGTACGCGGTGGCGGGTGACCCGGCGGAGGACGGCCGCGCCCGCCGTGCAGGCCACGACCGCCGCCGCCACCCACAGCGCCCAGTCGCCCACCCGCACGTAGGGCGTGTCGATACCGACCAGCGGGACCGTGACGACGAACGCGCCGGTCACCTGGTGCGGCTCCCACAGCAGCAGCCGCCCGCGCGCGTCGAACGCCGCCGAGGTCCCGCTCATCGCACCGAGCACGGCGGGACGCCCGATCTCCACCGCCCGCACCGCCTCGATGGCGGCCTGCTGGGCGTGCAGCCAGCTGCCCTGGAACGTGCCGAGCGAGCCCTGCACCACCGTGAGGTCGACGCCGAGCCGCGCCAGCTCCCGGCGCAGGCCCGGAAAGGCGGACTCATAGGAGATCAGCGGGCCGATCGTGATCCCGGCCGAGCGCATCGCCACCGGCTGGCTTCCCGGTACCCGGTCCAGGTCGGGGGCCGGGGTGAGGCTCTTGAGCCAGCCGAGCACGGGACGCCACGGGAGGTACTCGCCGAAGGGGACCAGTAACCGCTTGTGGTAGGTGGCTTGAGCGCCCTCGGGGGTGTAGAGCCACGACGTGTTGCTCGGTGCGGCCGGGTTCCCGGCCTTGCCGTTGACCAGCACGTCGACCCCGGCGTCGACGGCGGCGCGGCGCAGCACGGCCTCGACCGCGGGCTGCTGGGCCGGGTCGCCGGTCACACTGCTCTGCCCCCAAACGACCAGATCGGCGCCGTCGATGCGGCCGACCTCGGCGGTGAGGGCGGCGTGTGCGGTGAGGCGCTCGGCCGGATCGGCGATGTCCCCCGGCTGGACGAGCGCGACCCGCACGACCTGAGACTGAGATGACGCCGGTTCGGCGCGTGCCCCTCCACCCAGCGCCGCCCATCCCCCCAGCGCCGCCACCCCGAGCAGCGCAGCCGCACCGGTCGCACCGACCAACCGAGCACCACGACCGCCCCCCGGCGGCGCCACCACCGCGGTCAGCGCGACGTTCACAGCCACCACCAGCAGACCGAGCAACCACACTCCGCCCAGCGCGGCGGACCCACCGAGCAGCGGCGCGTTCCACTGGGTCAGACCCAGCACCGCCCACGGCCCACCGAGGACGGGTACCGACCGCACGGCCTCGGTGAGCACCCACACCGCCGGCACCACCGCCACGGCCAGCCCGAGCCGGCGCGGCGCCGGTCGGTCCCGCAGCAGCCGGTGCGCGACCACGCCTACGGGCACCCACAGCAGCCCCAGCAGCGCGGCGACGACCACGAGCAGCAGCACGCCCTGGGTCGCGAGCCAGTGGTAAAACGCCGCGGTGAACCCGGCGCCGGCCAGCCACGCCCGCAGCGCCGCCTCACCCCACGACGGGGATGTGCTGACCAGCACCAGCACCGGGACCAGCGCCACCCACGCCCACCACCACAGCGCGGGCTCCGGAAACGCCGCGACCACCACCGCCCCGAAACCGACGGCCAGGCCGCGCGCCACCCATCGTGATGCCGCCCACGACACGGCCACGAGGCCGACATTACGCCGGCCACCTTTCCCATGCGCGCGAGCGATCGTCGCGGTGTTGGGCGGCGCGTCCAGAGCGGTGGCCGAACCCGGTCGTCCCACGCCTATCAAGGTGGTAAGTGCCGTAGTCGAGCTCGCCCTGACCGCCCAGTACGTTTACGAGCGCATCGGCGGACTCGAGCTCGACCGCCTCCTCCCAGCGCGCGCAGAGTTTAGGACAGCCTCACTTCCCCGAGCGGAGGTACCTCTGTGGCTGAGTGACACCGCGCTTGAGAGCGTGACGCGCCGCGGCAGACCAGAAGCACCTCTACGGCCTGCCCCGTCCTACCCAATACGGTCCGGGTGTGGGTCACTGCGCCCGACACCCGGGCGCAGTCGCCCAGAGACGCATACCGGGGAGCCGAGCAGGTCGACGCCCGTCCCCTGGGCCCGCAAGGCGCGCGGCGTCGAGGCGACGTTGTCGATCTCCCTCGTACGCATGATCGATCTACCGCTTTGGTCGACGCTTACGTTGGAATCTGGCGCACTTTGACCGAACATCAGCGATGATCGAAAACTCGGCACACCGCCACTGACCAGCGCCAGAGCCGACGGCAGCGCAGAGCTGATCACGCGACTCCCAGCCAGCGGGTTGTAGGTTCGATTCCTACGCGGCGCACCCATTCCCGCAGGCCACAGCCCTGCCCGCCACCGGCGGGAGCTCTCAGCCGTGATCAAACTACCGGATTGGTCGGCGTAAACGCGGAGGGCGGCCGCTTGGCGTGCACGTCGCCCTGGTTGTCTTCGATTGCTTCGAGCACAGCCATGGCTCCGGCGACATCATTTCGCTCGAGGCAGACGACGGGCGGCCGATCGGTGGGCGTGACCTCCTCGAGCTCGGCGCCGAACGCCCCCTTCCCCGCAGAATCAGGGAAGGGGGCGTTGCTGGCGTCATCGGCGCGTCAGGAAGCCTGGCGCGGGGTCAGCCCGGTCAGCGCGATCACGTAGTCCTTCGTCTGTGGGTCGACGTGAATGCTGTAGGTGGTCGGGTAGGCGGCCGTCTGCTGGTAGGCCTGGGGCTGCTTGAGGTTCCCCTGGAGGTTTGGCTGAGTGAGCAGCCACTCCCGGGTGATCATCGGTTCGGTGAAGGTGTAGCGGCCGTCCCACACCCCCTCGACGATGATCTGCTGGAAGTTGTACTTCCCGGGCACGAGGGTCGAGTCGGTGGAGTCGAGGAGGTGCACGCCCATTCCCGGCACGGCCTGGGCTGCAACTGGCGGGCCCGGGGGAACGACGTAGTCCTGGGGCACGTACTTCGGGTCGGGAAGGTGCTCGGCTTTCGCCGCGAACTGCGGGTCATCCGGGTTGATCGCCTGCATCGCGGCCATGTCGACCATGTCGAAGTGGATGTCGAAGTGCGGCTTGCCGAACAGCTCGACCGGGTCGTGGCCTTGCGGGTTCCAGTTCAGCATGACGTGGTTGAACGGGGTGCCGACGGCCTGGTCGGGGAAGGCCAGCATGGTCGCGTCTCCAGGGCCGGTGTTCTGAGGCAGGTTGTCCAGGGCAGTCGCGGTCAGCCGTAGCCCGACCTCGGTGGGCTGTCCCGTGGCGTCCAGCGTGACGTAGGTCTTGGCGGTGCCGTTACCCAGTGGCTGTGACGGGCCGAACGTCGTCCCCGCTTTGGACGCTTCGGTAGCGGTCCCTCCGCCGGTGGCCGGTGTGCCGCCATTGGCGCAGGCCGTGAGGACGAGGGCGGTGCCGATGGCGACGGCCAGTCGGACGCCTCGTTCGAATCGACGTGAATGCATGGTCATCTGGTGTTCCCCCTCGGTGATGCTCCTCGGCGAGGACGTCGAGCTGACGCCCCGAGTGGTTGGATCAACCGCCCGCGGTCGGCTCCCACGCCCAGCGTGATCGGGTAGTAGGGCGTGCGTCAGGCCTGGCTGTACGGATCGTCGATAACGTCGCGCCACGACCCGTCGGACTGCCTGCGCATGATCTCGGTTGATCGACCTTCCATGTTGACTGAGTTTCCGTCAGGGTCGGTGCCGCCCGTGAGTGACCAGTCGCCGTAGACCAGGGCAAGATCGCCGTTCTCGATCACGGCGGAAGTTCGCAGTTGCATCTGCCCCCTCAATGCGACGAACGGGACAAGTGCCTCACGTATCGCAGCGTGCCCCGTCACTGGGCTTCCAGGCTGAGGGAACACCGTGCCGTCGGGTTCGTAGAACTCGACGAGAGCACCAACGTCCCCGTCGTGGTACGCCTTCTCCCACGCCTGGTGAAGCTGTCGTGGATCCTGTACTGGCATCTGCGGCCTCCTTCATGAGCTTGATGGCCGACCAGTCAGGCACCCATGGTCTCGCTGTGGAGGCGTGACGTCGAGGCGCTCAGGCGGAACGGGTGCGCTCGAGGTCGGACCACGCTCGTCGTCGACAAACGCGCACTCGTCGCACGATCTGGGCCAACAGGTATCAAGCCGTAGCCGTCATTCGTCCCTAGACACACTGATTACCCTCGGGGGTCCTCACGTGGGGCGGAGCCCGGGATGTCGGAACAGCATGACACGGTCATCATCGGAGGTGGCCAGGCCGGCCTGGCGATGAGTTCGGTGCTGCGGCGGCACGGGCTCGAGCATGTCGTGCTGGAGCGGCGGCGCATCGGCGAGCGGTGGCGCACCGAACGGTGGGATTCGCTGCGCTTTCAGTTTCCGAACTGGACGGTGCAGCTGCCGGAGCGCCGGTACGCGGGCGACGACCCCGACGGCTTCGCCCACTATGGGGAGATCCTCCGCTTTCTCGAGGACTACGCTGCGAGCACCCGGGCGCCGGTGCGCGAGCACACCGAGGTCTTCGCGCTGCACGAGGCCGACGACACCGGCTTCGTTCTGTCCACGACCGACAGTGTCCTGCACGCCCGGCGGGTCGTGGTGGCCACCGGCCCGTTCCAGCGCCCGCTGATCCCGCAACCGGCGCACCACATCCCGCCCTCTGTGCTGCAGACCGACCCGACTCGGTACCGATGCCCGGCCGAGCTGCCGGACGGGGCCGTGCTGGTCGTCGGCAGCGGCGCCTCCGGGTGCCAAATTGCCGACGAACTGCTGCACGCCGGGCGCCGGGTGTACCTGTCGGTCAGTCAACACCGGCGCGCCCCACGCCGGTTCCGCGGCAGAGACGTCTACTGGTGGCTGGAGAAGCTGGGCCGCTTCGCCCAAACGATCGACAGCTTCCCCGACCGGCGCTGGCCACCGTCGACCGTCATCACCGGCGTCAACGGCGGCTACAACGTCAACGTCCGCCAGCTCGCCGCCGACGGTATCGCCGTGATCGGCCGGGTCGCGGGTGCATCCCGGGGCACGGTCGCGATCCACCCCAACGCCAACCAGATCCTCGACGACGCCGACACCGCATACGACACATTCCTGTCGGCCGCCCGCCAGCTGGCGGCCACCGAGATCGGCCACGAACTCGCCGACGAACAGCCCATGGAGGCGCCGCGGCTTCCCGCCACGGTCGAGGAGGTCGACTCACTCGACCTCACCCGCACCAATATCCGGGCGATCATTTGGGCGACCGGCTATACCTACGACTTCGGCTGGATCAAGCTCCCGGTCTTCGACCAGCGCGGTCGGCCAGCCCAGCATCGCGGTGTCACCCAGCGGCCCGGCCTCTACTTCCTTGGCCTGCACTGGATGCACACATTCCAGTCGGGGCTGCTGGCGGGAGTCGGCAACGACGCCGAGTACCTCGCCGACCACATGTCAGCGTCCTCCGGCCGTTGCCCGGCCACGGGTGGCGGCTGAAAGGTGACTCGGGTCGCTCGGCGACGTCGAGTTTGCCCGGCCATCCGGCTCCCGCCGTGCAGCGGGTGCTCCTATCTCGCGGGCGGCGCGACGCCGCCCAGCTGCTGCATCAGGGCGAGGGTGTCGAGCACATTCCAGTGCTCGACGAACCTGCCGTCGCGCACCCGAACGATGTCGATGACGTCGACCGAGATCGCGTTCCCGGTTGCCGGCAGGCCCATGAACTCGCCGGTGTGGGTGCCGTGGAACGTCTTGCGGGTCACCACCTGTCGCCGTCGACGAGCATGTCGTGCACCTGGGCATGCAGGTCCGGGACGGCGCGCTGGAACGCGGCGAAGTAGGCCTTCACGCCCTGCTTGTCCGGGGACATCCCGGGCGGTGCGGTGTGATTTCTGAAGGTGTCGGCAAGCAGCTCGTCGGCGACGGCTTCGTCGCCTTGGCTCTGGAACTCGTCTACGAACCGTCGCATCAGCGACTTGAGGTCGTCCACGGATTTCACCGGCACCCGGCTCACTGGTCGGTGGGCTGCCAGGTCTCTCGTACGTCGAGGTTGTAGAACTTGGGCGGAGCGTCGCAGAGCTTGGCCATTCGGGCTGCGTACTCGCCGACCTCCGGCCGGTTCGAGTTCTCCATCGCGGCCTCGTACGAGTCGAACTCGACGATGCTGAGGTAGAACCCGTCCCGGTCCCGGTCGGCCGTGATGGTGCCGCGACGCGGCGCCGAGGACTGCCCGTCGTCGAGCCGGTTGCGCAGCTCGCGGATCAGCGCTTCGACCTCGTCGATCCGCGACGTCTGCATCTCGATGATTTGAGTGAAGCTGGCCATCGAATCCTCCTGCAGGCCTGGGTCCGACAGCGTCCTCCTCCCCGTCCGACCCCACAAGGGCGCTCGCTGAGCAGCTCGGCCAGGACCGGAGCGCGCCGAGTGGCCGCGGCGATGTCCACCACGGACTCGTCTTCACCCGGCAGAACCGCAACCCGCGACAGAGCCGCCCCGGCCCCACGCTGTGGAGACCCGGCAGGCGTCACACCTGCTCGGGGACGAGGTGCATCGGGCGGGACCGGGGCCTCCGGCGACCAGCGGATCGAACCCAGAAGCCGCGGACGTGCGAGCCTTATGATCGTCAGACAAACAACGCCGCTGAGCTGCGACTTCTTCCCCGCATGCGCGGCCAGTGAGCGCGAACCCGAGCACGCCGACCACGGCGGTGCCGCCCGGGCGCGCAGGCCCTGGCATGGGCCGTATGAGCCCGTCGGCGGCGTCTCTCCTCTTGTTGATCGCCGTTTGCCGCGCCAACCGCGGCTGCTGGCCGCACGATGAGAAGGGGCACATTCTTATGTCGGCACCCTTGCGCCCTCGACGAGATCGCCGAGCGCTTGACGCAGCGAGAGCCGCAAGGCTACGTGGCGAACCTGCAGGACCCGCGGGCCGTCCTCTCCGGTCGCCGGGCGCCCACCGACGACCCCTACCTCGCGCTACGTCTCGGCCGCGGGATCGAGCTCGGTGGCCTGCCCGAGGACGGGGCGGTAGCTCTGCTGCGCGTGCTCGACGTGCCGGCGGCGGCTGCGCCCGCGCTGATCCGGGCAGCGGGCCGTAACCCATTGGGCCTGCGGGTCGCGGCCCGTTCCCCCGGCCAGCCGCGACGGCGTCGATCAAGCGGTCCGCGGGCAGCCCTTCTGTCGCTCGGCCACCCGTGGTGTCATTCTGGCCCGGATCTCTCGACGAGGAGGCGAGTGCGTTGAGCACATCCGTGGACGACACCGCCGGCGGGTTGGTACGGATCGCCGCCGTCCAGGCCACCCCGGTGTTCCTCGATCGCGACGCCACCACTGAGAAGGCGTGCACGTTGATCAAGAATGCGGGCCGGGCAGGGGCGGCGCTCGTCGTGTTCCCCGAGACCTTCATCCCCACCTACCCGGACTGGTCTGGCGGGTGCCACCGTGGAGCGACGGCGACTACGTGGCCCGGCTCTACGACCAGGCCGTGCCCGTGCCCGGCCCGACCGTCGAGCAGCTCGGCGCGGCGGCCCGGGAGGCCGGCGCGTACGTGGCGATCGGGCTCAACGAGCTAGCCGGCGGCACGCCTTATAACACCCTGCTCTACCTGGCCCCGGACGGGTCGCTCGCCGGTCGGCACCGCAAGCTGATGCCCACCGGTGGGGAGCGCACCATATGGGGCTTCGGCGACGGGGCGACCCTGGACGTCGTCCACACCCCCTTCGGTGTTGTCGGCGGCCTGATCTGCCGGGAGAACTACATGCCGCTGGCCCGGGCGGCGATGTACGCCAAGAATGTCTCGGTTTACCTGGCCCCCACCTGGGACAACAGCGACACCTGGATCTCCACCCTGCGCCACATCGCCAAGGAGGGCCGGGTGTACGTCGTGGGCGTCTCCCCCGTGCTGCGCGGCTCGGACGTCCCCGCGGACCTGCGCGGCGGGCACTACGGCGGCGACGACGACTGGATGAGCCGCGGGCTGGCCACCATCGTCGCCCCCAGCGGCGACATCCTGGCCGGGCCGATCGCCGAGGAGGAACGGATTCTCTCCGCCGACATCGACCCCGGCGAGGTTCTCCGGCAGAGGCGGCAGTTCGACCCGGTCGGGCACTACGCCCGGGCCGACGTATTCACGCTCACCGTCAACACCCGCGAGCAGCACCCGGTCCGGTTCGACGCCGGAGGCCCCTGACCCCCGCCACTCGCCGGCGTGGAACACCATCACCGCGGACTGGCGACACCTCCCAAGTGGCTAGCCGTCGGACGATTCGGCGAGAGCCCGCCGGCGTAGCCGTGCCGGTCGGCGGGAGACCTCTCCCCCGCGTCGAACCCGCGGCCGCTCTGCTCCACCCGCCCATCCCCCTCGGGGCGTCTGGGAACGAGCAGGAGCCGGCAACCGACCACGCCGCCGTGCTCACGATCCCGTCGACGTTCCTGCGCTACCGCCGAGCCGGCGCCTGTAGTGGCTGGCGTGACGCTGGTGGCGTCGGCGCCAGGTCGACCAGCCCGGATAGACCGACGTGTAGGTGTTCGCGGTCAAGACGAGCGACGACCCCGACCCGGACGACCCGTACGCCCTGGCCGCGGTGCGCGACTGGCGGGCGGCGGCGGTGTGGAAACGGCTGAGGTGCCCGTTCGAACGCGCACACGCCCGTCAACGGCCCGGCGGCTCGCCAAGCTGGGTGCCTACGGCGTGCAGTGGGCGCCCTTCAACCTCATCATCGAGGCGCGGCCCTGACTCGTTCGTCAGCGCGTAGCCGAGCCTCTCCCAGAGCAGACAGGCGAGGTCCAAGCCGGCCGTAGTCCGGTCGACATGCTCCGAATCGATCCACCGGCACGCTGCCCGGAACGCCGCTCTACGCCCTCATCCGCCGGTCCTTGATCCGTTGAGGCTGAGCGTCGACGTGCGGTCGACCGTGAGAAGAATGTTGCGACGGCGCTGGTCAGCGCGCGTCGGTTGAGGTCGACTCGAACACGACGAGCGCGATGAGCGCGAACACCACCGCTACCCGGTAGACGCACCGCACAGCGCCCGGTCACTACATCCCCGCGACGCGGTGGCGCATCGACGCGTCGAAACGGATGCCGCGGGGCGCCGAGACGGGCGTCGTCGGGGACGCGCACGGCGTGACGTGCCCGGGCGCCTCAGCGCATGCGGGAGTCAGCGCCGACGCCGGCATGGCCGCCGGGATGGCTGGCTACCGGCCGATGATCAACTCACCGCTTTGGTCGTCGCTTATAGCGAGACCCGAGTCACCAGCGGTCATCGCCGCGCATGATCCGTATCCCGACACACAGGCCATAACCAGCATCAACGTGCTCGACGAAGGCCGATTGATCACCTGACCCGCAACCAACGGGTTGTAGGTTTGATTCCTAGGCGGCGCACAGTTTTCGCAGGTCATAGCCTCATGACGGGCGCAGGGAGCTCCCAATCTTGATCGAACTACCGGATTGGTGAGCGGAAACGACGAGCGCGCGGCCGCTTGGGCTCCGGTGATCGGCGTGCCGCCGGTCGCCCCGAGCACCTGCGGGTCATGCAGCGCGGGACGGGCAGCTGTCGCCAGCGCACCCGTATCCGGCTCGACGTCGAGGTGACGCTGGAGTTCGCACGGTGTATCGGAGGACGATGGGAGGCGACCCCCGGAGGTCGCCATGCGCAGCGTCGCCCGCACCTTGATCCTCATCGCCTCCACGCTGCTGGCGGTGGTGCTGCTGGCGGCGCCGGCCTCTGCGGCCGTGTGCTCGACCCCCTTCGGCTCGCTCCCGAAGGACCCCGCAATGGGAACCGGCGAGGTGGACAGCCTGCGCGCGGGTCGGCACGACTGCTTCGACCGCCTCGTTGTCGACATCGACGGGCCACCGGCCGGCTACAACGTCCGCTACGTCGACCAGGTGATCGCGGACGGCTCCGGCGCCGTGGTGCCCACGCCCGGCGGCGCCCGGTTGCAGGTGATCGTCCGGCACCCCAGCTTCTCGCCGGTCCCGCTGCCCAACGTCGCCGGCTACTCGACCTTCCGCTCAGTTACCAACGCCGGCAGCTTCGAGGGCCAAACCACCTACGGGCTCGGCGTCCGCGCCCGACTGCCGTTCCGGGTCTTCACCATCGCGGGCGGGCACGGTCGGATTGTCGTCGACGTCGCACACCACTGGACCGCATGACGGTTGGGGGCTCGACGTCGACCAGAGTCAGCGGCCTGATGCCGCACCGGCCGTCCGGCGGTGATGTGCACAGCGGCGCGCGCGTCCGGCGGCAGGCGGAGGTAGCCGACCACAGCCGCGATCGCGGCGGCCGCCAGCAGGAGACCGGCCAGCAGCAGGTACCGGCGCATCGCCACTGCGCGCGGCCGGTCACCAAGCACCCCGGTCCAGGCCGTCGGCTTGATCGTCGCTCGCCGGACTCACGCCGGGGCCTCAGCCGCTACGGGGAACCGACCACGTCGTCCTCGGGAACCGGGCTCTTGGCGACCACGGACCGGCCCTTCCACCGATGGGACGATCTCCAGGCCCGAGCGGGTCTCCGAAGGTCACGTCGTCAGCTTCAGCCGGGCGAGCTCGGTCAACGATGCAGCGGTGCTCGGCTGTTCGAACGACACTGCCGCTTGGCGGTCGTCCAACTCCAGGGTGGCGATCATGTTTCCGAACAACGGCCCGGAGAGCTTTTCCCACCGCACGGGCACCGGGGCGACGCCAGCGCGGTCACTCCACCGGCCTGTCAGCCGCGCGAGCCGGCGGGACCAGCCCAGCCGGAACGCGGGCTTGATGAACCAATGCAGCTTGTTGTGCACCGGGGAGCAGGTGAGCTGGTGGACGCGAGCGGCGCCGTCGGTGCCGTTGCCGCGGTCGGTCCCGTTGCCGCTGTCGGTCCGGTTATCGGTGATGCCGGGTAGGTCGACCCGGGCGGCGTAGCTGTGGTGGACGTCCCCGGAGAGCACGCTGACCGTCGCCGGCGGCCGCTCACCGGGATCGCCGGTCGCGGCTCGGCCGATCAGCCGGGTGAGCCGGTCGAAGGAGTCGTGGAAGGCCTGCCAGTGCTCGAGGTCGGCGCCCTGGCGGATCGCCTCCGCGACCCGGCCGCGCCAGCCCGGCCGGTTGGCGGCGATCTGGTTGACGGCCTGCACGTCGCCGAGCGCGTGGGGCAGCAGCCAGGGCAGCGAGGTGCCGATGACGAGGTGGTCGACGGCACCATCGGCCATCTGCTGCTCGACCCAGCCGAACTCGCGGTCGCCGAGCATGAGGTGGCGGCCGTCGTCGAGGATCCGCCCGTTCCGCGAGTCAATCATGATGAAACGACTGGTGCCGAGGTCCCAGCGGAAGCTGAACCGCACGCCCTTCGAGCCGTCGACCTCGGCGTCGGCTCGATCGGCGAGCTCGGACAGTAGTGGCCAGGTATCCCCGCGGGCGGCGAGGACGTTGCGGTAGTCGGGGTCGGCAGCGAGCTCGTCGGGCGGGAGGTTCCCCAGATGCTGGTACACCCAATAGGACGCCAGCGCCGCGCGGATCCGCTCGCGCCACCAGGACGTCTGGGCCATCTGCTGGCGCCATACCTGGGAGGTGTTCCAGTCGTCGTGGACGTCGTGGTCGTCGAAGATCATCGCGGTGGGGACGCATGACATCAACCACCGCACTTCGGGGTCGGCCCAGGAGTCGCGGTAGAGCCCGACGTACTCGTCGTAGCCGACGATCTCGTCATCGGGCCAGTCCGGATGGTCGTCGCGGCGCCCGGCCATCCGGCGGCGGTTCTGCGGGGTGAGCTTATCGGCGTAGACCTGGTCGCCGAGCAGCAGCAGCGCGTCCGGCCACTCCTGCGGCGACTGTCGGGACATGCGGGCGGCGTAGGCGTCCAGCGCGTCGATGCCGAGCTGGCGGGCCTGCTTGGGGACGACGACCTTCGGATACCGGCAGGACCCGAAGATGATCCGGTGCCGGCGGGCCGACCGGGGACCGCGAGTGCGCACGAAACTCTCGGGATAAGGCGACACCCGCGGCGGCCACGCCCGCTCCCCGTCGACCAGCAGCTCGTAGGGGTAGCGGGTGTCGGGCTCGAGCCCGGTGACCGGGACAATCGCATAGTGGTGCCCGCACACCTCGAACGTCGGCGCGGCGCACCCGAGGACCGACACCGTGGCGGCACGGTCGAGCTGCACCCACACCGACGCGGTGCTCTCCCCGACGTGCCGGAGCACGGGCCCGAGAACGAGACTCATTGCGTCACCCTAGGGCGTACCGGTGGCGCAGACGCGGTCCTCGAGCACCAGCACCTGCGCTCCGCCCGCACGCACTGCGCGACGGCGTCGCAGCCGGTGCGCTGAACACGAACGTGATCGCCGGCAGCAGGCCGTCGCGGTCCAGCCGGTCGAGCACGGTGATCCGGGACGGGGGACGGAAACCGGCGCGGCGCGGCCCCCCGGCCGCTTCGTCCGCAAAGGGCTGCCGCTCAAGATCACGCCGTCCAGCGGTGCGCCACGTCGAGCATAATCCGCGCATTGTCGCGCGCCGGGTTTGATGAAGGCCGTCAAGCCTGGAGAAGCGGTGTATATGGTGGCGCGGAGGAAGCACCCGATGAGCTGCCTGAGCGGGCGGTGCGGGCGGTGCTGACGCGAAGCAGGACCCGCTGACTCGCGTCGGGGCATAACAGCGGATCGGGCAGCGCCACCGTTCCCAGGGCCCTGCGACGAGTGCTAGCACCCCTTCGCGCGATCAGGTAGCCAGGGGTCGGGCCGGCAAGGCTGACGGATGTCGGCTCCGGTTCCCGCGGCGCACTCTTCCTTGCATGACCGCATGGATCGCCCTTCTCGCCGTGACCATCCTGTTCACGCTGGCCCTGCGTCACGGCCGCCCAACGGAACCGCCATTGCCCCCGGGCTACGACGGGGAACGGCAGCTCGCCGCGCTGCACGCCCTGACCACGGCCGCCCCGAACGTGCGGCTGCCCTGACCGTCCCGGTGCCGACTTGACCGACCGAGCCGGGAACGTGCTCGACGGTCACGGCAGCTCGAGGATCGTCTGATCAAGTCGCCGCTTTGGTCGTCGCTTACAACCGGATACGACCCGACACCGCCCATCGCCGGACATGATCGACTTCTTGCCGGACTGGCTGTGACCAGCAGAGAAGCGGTTGCCGAAGGTCGACCGATCACGCGACTCCCAGCCAGCGGGTTGTAGGTTCGACTCCTACGCGGCGCACCAATTTCGGCAGGCCACAGCCCTGCCGGCCGCCGGTGGGAGTTCACAGTCGTGATCAAACTACCGGATTGGTGGGCGGAAACCTGGAGCGCGCTGCGGCGCTCGGCGCCGCCGTCGTTGGTGACCACGGGTGATGGTGCTGCAGGGGCTCGAGTAGCTCGACGAGAGAAGCCAGCAGCTCACCGACGATCTCGCCCGCTTCCTGCGCCGCTGCCTTCGACCCCCACACGGCAAGCACTCGACCCCGCAGCTGTCCGGCTCAGGGGGCGGCCCATCATCATGCTGGCCGCCGCCCAAACACCCGCAGCCCCGCCAGAGATCCCCCCAAGCGCTAACGCTGCGACGTCATGGGCGGCCAGAGCAGGGCCCGGCCCTACGCAGGGGGGCGCACGCGCGCAGGGCCGAGCCACAGCGGGGCTCGTGTCGATCGCGGCCGCTGTTACCCCGGCATCACCTATTCGCAGCGGGGGCAACCGGCGCGGATGAGCGACATACCCGGGAACGCGACCGATGCGAGTCGTTGATCGATTCGTCCCTGAACGTGATGGACCACGCCGCTACACAGGCTGCAGAGGTGTGGAAGGTCTGGAAGCTCTCGTCACGCCCCGGTAACGCCGTTACGGTAACGTCGCGCTGTCCAGACGATTGAGCCGCCATCGCGGCTCATTGGAGTATCGCTGGTGCTACCCGCCCTGGTACTGGCCGCGCTGGCTGCCTTGCCGGCGACGGTGCCGCCGACCGATCTGCCCTCTGCGGCTGATCCGTGCGTCGCCTTGACGCCTGCCGTCGTCAACCAGCTGCGAACCAGCGGTGCCCTCACCCCCCTGGTGTCAGACGAAGTCCCCACCTCAACCCTGATCGTGGCGGGCCGCGCCCTGACGGGCTGCCCACCCACGAACGATCCCGACCCTGCCACCGTCCGGGCACATGTCTGCCCGTTGCTCACCGCCGAGGGCGTCGAAGCGCTGGCTAACCGCTTCGAAGCCACCCCGGCAGTCCGCGCAGATCTCGGGCTAGAGCGCGTGGCGACCGCTCGGAGCGCTCTGCAATGTGACAGCCCTTCGACTACGGCTTCTGAAGCCACCGCAGCGAGAGGAGGCGCGGTGGCCGCGCAGACCAGCACTCATGAAGATTCCAGCGATACGGTCAATCAAGCCGACCGCGGGGTGCTACAGCAACCTGTCGGCACCGCCATTTTCGTAGTCATTGCCGCACTAATCGGCGTCCTTGTACTGATAGGCAGGGCGATGCGCCATAGACAATCCGTAGGCGAGAGTGGAGCATCCAGGAACGTGCAATTCTCGCATCATTCGCCGGAGGCAACCCGACCGGAAGGACAACGAGCCACAGACGCTGCTGACGGGCGCAGGGAAGGCCACCAGCAATCAACACCTGAAGGTGAATCCGATGTTCGTGGTCGACCCGACAAGCACTCCGATTCGTACGACGAACTGCTGGCCGGTCTGCGTCGTGAGGTGGCCGAGCTCCAACGCGCCGACGAGGCATTCAGGACCGACTCGCGCAAACCAGATCATCCACACGAGCCCTGAACGCACCAACCGGGGCGGGTGCGTCCCGACGTCCCGCGGCGGCGCGCAGGCAGGCATGACGGGATGTCGGCTGACCAAGCGCGGCCGCCGCGACGCCACTGCGGCCGGGCGGTGACTGCGCAACCAGGTAGTGCGTCTCCACGGGGTGGTTTCTGCTCCCGCGCCGAGCGCACCCGCCAGACCTGAGCGCTCGCCGTCATCGAGCTCGACACCCACCCGACGCCCGCTACGACGACCACATCTACGGTGCGCCACCCGCAGCGCTGCTCGCGCTGGTCCACAAGCTTCCCGACGCCACTGCCAGGGCACTCCTGGTCGGACACAATCCCGGCACACAGTCGGCCTGAAGTGACCCCTATCAGCCTGACGCTGCTCCGACCAGCGAAGGTCGCCGGGCAGTTGTCGACCAGGCACGGCGGGCCTCAAGTCCGCGCTGGTCTTGTCCGCCTTCGCCAGCCTCGTCGAGCGCAATGACGGCGTGCCCAATCACGACGGTTCCGACGGCGCGGGCTGCTCGTCGGACGCTGTGGTACGTCGCTTCGCCCGTAGCCGTGCCGCGGCGGACGCTGCCGGCATGACTACCCCGCGCCGCCTCGCGAGGGCCTGCCCGAGCTGCGCCGGCTTGCCGACGATCCCGGGCACCTGCTGGTTCGGCCGCTGCTGCTCGCCGTGCAGGGCGTTGAGCACCTCGATCCCGGCGGTCAGCCCCGGCACGAGCCACTGGCACACCTTGAGCTGCCGCTGCACCTTCGCCACGTCGGGTGAGGTCATCGGCGACGGGTCGGTCCCGCCCTCGACTGACTCACCGTCGGCCTTCTCCAGCTTCTTGCCCAAGACCCGGCTGTAGCCGGTCACGGCCAGCGCCGCACCGGTCAACGCGGCCTTCGCGATCGTGAACGTACCCACGCCCTGCTGCGCGGCGACCCGGTCCTTGTTCGCGTACAGGATCCCGGCCCCACCCACGAGGTGCGCGGTGATGCCGACGAGGTTGACCGGGGTCCAGCGGGCCCAGGCCGCATTGGCCACCCGCAGCCGCAGCTTCTCATCGGGCACATCGGCAGCGGCTCCGTTGAAACCGACCGCACCAGCCAGCGAACCGCCGAACCAGGCCGCCAAACCGAGGTCGTGCAGGCTACGGACGACAATGTTGCTTTCGGACATAACGGTCTATCCCCCTGGAGATCGGGTCGCACCGCGGTCGCGGTCGAAAGGCGTACCCACCGCGCACCCGTCCATATCGCGCTCCCGCAGGCCGGTCGAGGAACGCACCCGACCTACGCGGTTTGTCTCCATCTGCGCCTGGACCTGCACGCCGCGGATCCACCCCGCCCCGTGATCCCCGCCCCCCGCTGGGCCCAGCGGCGGAGCATCGTCCGTCCGTGGGCGACGGCGTGCGTCGTGACGTGATCGGGGATCAGCCCCGAGCGGGGCTGAAGCTGTCGTTCGGAAAGGCTCGGATCATGGAGTGCGCCGGGCGTTCCGGTAACGTCGAGACCTCAGCGGGAGCGACCGCACCAAATGGCCGGCACGGCCTGCGGCCACGCCGACCATTCCCGCGCGTGGCTGATAGCTGGGCGGTGGCCTACCTCAGTTCCTGGGGCTAGTCGGGGGAAGCGGCGGGGTGGGGGGCACAGGCGGGACCTCCGGTTCAGCGGAAGCGGTCCCCATCGGCGACTTCGCGGTCGGCGTCGTCCCCGTGGGCGCGGCCCCCGTAGGCGTCGTGCCCGCCGACACGGTGTCCGTTGACACCGGGCCAGTGGACGTGGCGCCGCCCGTCGTTGCGGTGTCGGCGGTCGTGCCGAACGGGGTCGTCGCGGTGCCGGCGGGAGCGGCGTGACGGGCCCCCCGACGCGGGAAGGACGGCAGCCGACGGCCGCGCCGTTTCTCTGGGCCAGTCGTCATGCCGGAGCCGTTGGTCTGCCCAGATCCCTGCTCGGACACCTTGTCGGTGGCCTTGTCAGTGGCCTGAGCCACCTGCTTCTTGCCCATCTTCAGACCGCTGGAGACGGTGCTCGCCGCCTGCTCGCGCAGCTGGGCGACCTCGGGACGCTTGGCCAGTTCGGCCACCTTGGCCCGCCCCTCCGGGCGACCGAGCACGTAACCGGCACCGAAGATAAGTGCGGTGCGGACGAGTCCCATTGTGGTGTCCTTTCGGTAGGAGGTGGGAGCGGGGTTCCCCCGTACGAGCGACGATCAATCGCGGTCCCACCACGCCGGCATGATCGTCGACACGAGGTCCGACCAGTACAGGACACGCCCTAACCGGTCGGGCTGGGCGCCGGGGATGGGTGCCAGTCAAGGCAGACCGCGGTGGCGTCGTCGCTGAGTTCGCCGTTGCAAGACTCGTTGACCGCGCGGGTTGAGGTTCCCCCGGTTCTCCGGAGTCTCCCAAGACTGGTTCGATCTTGAGGACCAGGGAGGAAGGCTCTGTTGCCAGCACCGAGGAAGTACCCCGATGAGCTGCGCGAGCGGGCGGTTCGACTGTATCGGGAGTCCGAGCCGCGGCCGACGTTCCGGCGGCTGGGTGAGCAGCTGCCAGCAGCAGAACACAGGCCTGCGCCGACACGTGCCGGGCCAACCAACCTGAGCAGACGTCGACCAGTTCGCTGGGAGGCGCCTGGTCCAGCTCCCGCAACAGCGCTCCGACGCCTGGCCGAGCCACCGCCGTCTCCTGGGTCACCGCGCCCACCCTGCCATCTACAGCGGTGCGTGTGTCACGACCTCGGCTTCCGTGCATGGTCCGGGTGGCCTCCGGCCCATAGCGCGGCGTCCCGCCTGCGGAAATGGTGCACAGGCGCTGCGGTCGGTGCATGTCTGCCGAGGCGAGGTCGGTCGAGGGATGCCACACAGCGCCACGCCGCGCGGCGCCCGTCGGCGACTGTTCGAGGGCGAGTGATCAAGTCGCCGCTTTGGTCGTCGCTTACGCCTGGACATGACGCAACATTGGTCATCGCCGGACATGATCGAAATCGGGCGGCACCGGTGCTGACCAGCAGAGATGCAGCTTGTATAGGCTGCCGGATCATGCGACTCCCAGCCAGCGGGTTGGGGGTTCGATTCCCTCGCGGCGCACAAATGGCCTCTGGGCAGGGCAAACGCTGCCAGCTCGGGATCACCGCCAGAATCAGCGTGTTTCTAGCCCGCTCCTGTCGCGATGCATGCGAGCCCCTGAGCTGCGCAAACGCGAGAGCTCACGCCGCCAGCGTCTAGCACAGCGCTCGTACAGCGACTGATTCGACGTGTGCGTCCGTAGCTGGAGCAGCTGTCGGGGTCGCGTCCCGGCTGGTGGTGTAAGTCCGGGGCCTGTCCCGGCGTGCCTGAGCACGTGGGAGGGGCCACCGCGTGAGTCTCTGCGTGAACCGACCAAGGATCTCGTAGAGAGGTGCCACGCGATG
>NZ_JAVREJ010000042.1:0-25066 GCF_031845345.1 Pseudonocardia charpentierae
ATGACCGGCCACCGACTCGACATCCAAGATCTCGCGCTGCGGATCAGCCCGTCCCTGCACCACCACATCGTCCCAACCACCCACAGCAGCCAGGGTTCGACACTCGGATTGTTCAGCGCCGTCCTAGCGTGGATCGCATGGGTTTCCTCGACGGCATCACCGGCAACGCGTCGCGGGTCGACCCCGCCGGTGTCGCTCAGGAGTACGGCCGCCTGCTCGCCCAGGGCGAGCAGGTGCACGCGGGCTACCAGCTCGTCCGCGACGTCTTCATCTTCACCGACCGCAGGCTGATCCTCGTCGACAAGCAGGGCGTCACCGGCCGCAAGGTGCAGTACCACTCGGTGCCGTACAAGAGCATCACGCACTTCAGCGTGGAGACGGCCGGCACCTTCGACCTCGACGCCGAACTGACGATCTGGATCTCCGGTGGGCAGGGCGTCACCAAGCAGTTCGGGCGCGGTGTGGACGTCTACGAGGTGCAGGCTCTGCTGGCCGCCTTCGTCGCCCGCTGACGGACCCGCCTCGCTATCGTCTCCGGCCGTGGAACAGCGCATCAGCATCGTCACGCTCGGCGTCGACGATCTCGCCCGGGCCCGGGCGTTCTACGAGCGGATGGGCTGGCAGGGCCAGGAGGTCGAGGAGACCGTCTTCTTCCAGGCCGGCCCGCTGGCGCTGGTGCTGTGGGGGCGCGACAAGCTCGCGGCCGACTCCGGGGTGCCCGACGACGGCAGCGGTTTCGATCGCATGACCCTCGCGCAGAACGTGCGGTCGGCCGCCGAGGTGGACGCGGTGGTCGCCGCGGCGGCCGAGGCGGGCGCGAGCGTCACCCGGCAACCCGCCACCACGTTCTACGGCGGCTACGCCGGCGTCTTCCTCGACCCCGACGGGCACGCCTGGGAGATCGCGTTCAACCCGGGCTTCACGATCACGGACGACGGGGCGCTGGTCCTTCCCGAGTTCTGACGCTCACCAGGGCACGGGCCGCCCGTCCCGGGTGAAGGTGCCGGTCGGGCCGTCGTCCGGCAGGTCGACGGCCCACAGGATGCTCGCCGCGCCCTCGCCCACCGGCCGGCCGCCGTTCCCGCCCATGTCGGTGGCGGTCCAACCGGGGCAGACGGCGTTGACGAGCACGCCGTCGCGCCGGAGGTCGCCGGCCAGCGTGCGGGTGAGGGCGTTGAGTGCAGCCTTGCTGACGGCGTAGGCCGGGACCCCAGCGCCCATCGACGTGAGCGATCCGCTCTCGCTGCTCACCATCACCACCCGCGGGTGCGCGCTGCGACGCAGCAGGGGCAGGAAGGCGAGCGTGGTCTGCCAGGCGCCGAGGACGTTCGTCTCCCACGCCTCCCGGACCACGCCGAGGTCGACGTCCACCGCGTTCTGCCAGGTGTCGTAGTGGATCGCGGCGTTGTTGACCAGCACGTCGACCCGGCCGAACGCGCGGTCCACCTCGTCGGCGGCCGCGGCGAGGCCGTCGACGTCGGTGACGTCCAGTGCGACCGGCCGCACGCCGTCGCCCAGGCCGACGGCGGCACGTCGACCGGCGTCGACATCGCGGCTGCCGAGCACGACCGTGTCGCCGCGCGCGGCGCACTGCCGGACGACCTCCAGGCCCAGCCCGCGGTTGGCCCCGGTCACCACGACGACCCGCCCGTCGCCCGCATCTCCGGTCACGGCGCCATCCTCACCCCACCCCGCCGACCGCGCCGAGCAACGCGCCCAGTTCCCGCACCCGACGCCCGACCTCGTCCGACATCTCCTCGATCCGGACCGGCGCGCCGAGCGCCGCGATCGCCGCCACGAACTGGACCACCAGCTCCACGGACTCCGCCGTGAGCGCGACCGTGCAGGCGTCGGCGGCGTGTGCGTCGACATCGCCGGGGATCGTCGCGGACACCCCCGCCCGCACCTCGTCCGCGGGCAGCGCGACGGCCAGCCGCGCGGTGTGCAGGTAGGTCGCGCGGGCGAAGGACCGGACGAGGAAGGCCGCCGCGTCCGGTGCGGGCAGCTCACGCGGGGTGAACCCGCGGCGGGTGGGGCGCAGCTCGGCCATCCGGTCGACGCGGAACGTGCGCCAGTCGGCGCGCTCGGGGTCGAAGGCGACGAGGTACCAGCGGCCGCCGTGCGCGACCAGGTGGTGGGGCTCGACACGGCGTGCGGTGGTCTCATCGGCCCGGCTGCGGTAGTCGAAGGCGAGGATCTCGGCGTCGCGGCAGCAGGCGGCGACGGCGCCGAGCACGTGCGGATCGACGTGCGGGGCGCCGCGGGGCGCGACCGCCGTGGTCGTCCCCGTCAACGCCGTCAGTTGCGGACGCAGCCGAACGGGCAGCACGCGCTGCAACGTCGTCAACGCGCGCAACGCGGCATCCTCGATCCCCGCCCCGCCGGCCGCTGCGGTGGCGAGCGCGATCGCCGTGGCCAGCGCCTCGTCGTCGTCGAGCAGAAGCGGCGGGAGGTTGCGGCCCGACGTCAGCCGGTAGCCGCCCGCGGGGCCGGTGGTCGCCTCGACCGGGTAGTCGAGCGCGCGCAGCCGGTCGACGTCGCGGCGCAGCGTCCGGTCGGTCACCCCCAGTCGCTCGGCCAGCTCCGCCCCGGACCACGTCCGACGGGTCTGCAGCAGCGACAGCAACGTGAGCATCCGCCCCGGCAACCCCGTGCTCATGGTCCGAGATTGCCCGATGTCGCGGACACGAGCTGTCCGGAACAGCTCCTAACGTGCAGCTATGAGTTCAGACGACCCTCGCACCGTGGCCGAGACCTACTTCCGCGCCTGGAAGGAGCGCGACTTCACCACCCTGCGCGGCATCCTCGCCGACGACGCGACCTTCCGCGGTCCGCTCGGCGCCGCGGACGACGGCGAGGCCTGCGTGAAGGGCCTCGAGGGCATGGCGCAGATCCTCGACGACATCGTCGTGCAGCACGTGTTCGTCGACGGCCCGGACGTGCTGACCTGGTTCGACCTGCACGCCACCGTGGCCCCGCCCGCCCCCACCGCGAACTGGCAGCACATCGAGAACGGGAGGATCACACGGATCCGGGTGACGTTCGACCCGCGTGCGCTCACCAGCGACTGATCGGGACGATGGAGCCGTGCAGCGTCCGCCGATGACCCTCTCCGCCGCCGTGCTCGAGACCCCTGATCCCCGCGCCCTCGCGGCCTTCTACCGCACGCTCCTGGGGTGGCCCGTCGTGGAGGACGGGCCGACCTGGGTGATGCTGCGCCCGGAGGTCGGGGCCGGGCTGTCGTTCCAGCAGGCGCCGGACTACGTCCGCCCCACCTGGCCGACAGCCGACGGTGCGCAGCAGATGATGGCGCACTTGGACATCCGGGTGGACGACCTCGACGTCGCGGTGGCGTACGCCGTGGAGTCCGGGGCGACGGTCGCGGAGTTCCAGCCGCAGGACGGCGTCCGCGTCTGCCTGGATCCCGACGGACACCCGTTCTGCTTATACATGCCGTAGTCAGCCCGAAATGCACGCTTTTCCCGCGCGGTTCCGCGTGGGACCATGCCGGCAACCCCGGACCAACAACGTCCACGGGAGGCCGACATGGCCCGCTACCTCGTCGTCGCGCACGAGACGGTCACCAGTCCCGAGCTGCTGAAGGCGGTCCGCGGGATCCGGGAACAGGACGTCGCAGCGGAATTCGTGCTCCTCGTCCCGGCGACTCCGATTCGCCATCTGCTGTTCCGGCGAGGCGACGAACACGACGCCGAGGCCACTGCCCGCAAGCGCGGCGAGCGGGCACGGGCCGTGTTCAGGAAGAAGGGCGTGCCGCTCCACGACGTGCACATCGGCGCCGGTGACCCGACACAGGCCATCGACGACGAGGTCACAGGGCATCCGTATGCCGGCTTCGTCATCTCCACCCTGCCCGCGGAGAAGTCCCGTTGGCTGCGGATGGACCTGCCGCGGGTGGTGCGCGCGAAGTACGGCCTTCCCGTTCACCACGTCGTCGCGGCCCCGGAGTTCTCGCTCGCCGACCTGCCGTGAGCGGCCGGCAGGTGAGCCAGCCGGTTTCTGGCGCGACTCACGATCCGCTCGTCGCACCACGAGCTCAGTAGCGGACGTCGCTCTGCAGCAGCGGCGGGTAGACCGTCGACGACTCGCCGTCGACGGTCGAGCCCGCGAACTGCAGCATCGCTTGGAGGGCGCCGTGCAGAGGTGCGGGGTAGTCGAGGTCGGGCCGGGAGAGATCGTCGAGCACGCGGACCTGCTCGGCGGAGAGGCCAACGTCGAGGCCCGCGAGGTTCTGCTCGAGGTGGCCGAGCCGGCGCGCGCCGAGGATGGGCACCACCGTGCCCGGCCGGGTCCGCAACCAGGCGAGAGCGACCGCCGCCGAGGTGGTGCCGAGGTCGGCGGCGATGCCCGCGACGGCCTCGATGACGTCGTACTCCCGCTCGCTCGGCTGCCGACGAAGGCCGTGCGCGCCGAGTCGCCCACCGCCTCGGAGTGCCGGTACTTCCCGGACAGGAACCCGTTCTTGAGCGGGCTCCACGGCACGAGCGCCAGCCCGCGATCCTGCGCGAGCGGTGCGACCTCGCCCTCCACCGAGCGGGCCAGTAGGGAGTACTCGACCTGCAGCGCGATCAGCGGCGTCCATCCCCGCAGCAACGCCAGGGTCTGTGCCTGGGCCGTGACCCACGCCGGCACGTTGGAGAAGCCGATGTAGCGGATCTTCCCGGCCCGGACGAGATCGTCGAGGGCCCGCATCGTCTCCTCGACGGGCGTGTTCCGGTCCCAGTTGTGCAGCCAGTACAGATCGATGTGGTCCGTCCGCAGCCGGCGCAACGACTCCTCGAGCTGCGCGGTGAACGCCGAGCGGCCGGCCCCGCCGGCGTTGGGGTTGCCGGGGAAGAGGTTGAAGAAGAACTTGGAGGCGACGACGACCCGGTCGCGGCGCCCCGGGGCGGCGGCCAGCCAGTCGCCGAGGATCTTCTCCGAGTGGCCGTTCGTGTAGAAGTTCGCGGTGTCGACGAAGTTGCCGCCGTGGTCGGCGTAGACGTCGAGGATCCTCTCCGACTCCTCGACGCTGCACCCGGCGCCACCGGGGTCTTCCCCGAAGGTCATCGCCCCGAGGGCGAACGGGCTCACGCGCACGCCCGACGGGCCGAGGGTGACGTAGTGGTCGAGCGGCACTGAGGGCCTCCGAAGGCGGTTCCGGCGGCGAGGCGACCGCCCCGTCGTGGCATGCCCCGTTCAGCGCCCGAGCTCCTCGCCGAGCTGCGCGAACTCGTCGCGGCGCACGCCGACGCGGGTGTGGCGACACCGGTCGAGGGTTTACTGCTGGCCAAGGTGGAGCGCAGCATGACGCCCGAGTACTCGCTCGCCGATCCCGTGCTCGTCGTCATGGCGCAGGGCGGCAAGCGCCTCCTGCTCGGCGACCGGGTCCATGAGTACCGGGCGGGCGACTTCCTGATCGTGACGGCGTCGCTCCCGGTCACCGGGCACTTTTTCGACGCCACTCCGGAAGCACCGGCACTGGGCATGGGCCTCGTCCTGCGGCCGGCCAGTTCCAGAAGCGGATCCGGCTGCAGGAGGCCCGGTCCCTGCTGCTGGCGAGGGCCGACGACATCGCCGGCGTCGGACATCTCGTCGGCTACGACAGCCCGTCGCAGTTCAGCCGCGAGTACCGGCGGCTCTTCGGAGCACCGCCGGGACAGGACGCCGCGCGTCTCCGCGCGACGACCGTGCCGGAGCCCGACAGCCGGCTTCCCTGACGACGCCGTCAGCCGTTGATGATCTTGGTCTGCGTGAGGAACTCCGTGGCGACCTCGTCCGGGGTCTCGCCGTCGATGTCGACCTTCGAGTTCAGCTCCGTCGCCCGCTGGGTGGTGAGCTCCTTCGCGATCGCGCCGAAGATCGCCTCGTAGGCGGCCGCGTGGGCCTGGTAGGTCTCCGTCCGCATGCTGACGGCGACGTTGTAGGTGGCCAGGGCCTGCTTGTCGTCCTGCAGCACCACGAGCTTGTTGGCCAGGACCTGGGCGTCGGTACCGAAGACCACCGCGAAGTTGCAGGGGTTGCGGGCGGCGACGCTGGTGTAGACGAGCCCGAAGTCGAGCACGGCGACGTCCGAGTCCGGCAGGTCGAAGCCGTAGGTCTTCTCGACGGCGGGCAGACCGTCGTTGCGGGTCGGGAACTCGGCCGCGGTGCACAGGGTCGCGGCCTTCGGGTTCTCCTGCGCCAGGCGTGCCCAGTCGCTGATCGTGGACACGCCGAACTCCTGGGCGGCGGCCGGGTTCGCGGCGATCGCGTAGGCGTTGTTGGCGCCGGCCATCGCGAACCACGTGATGCCGTTGGCCTCGTCCGCCTTCTTGACAGCGTCGAACTGGGCCTGCTCCCCGGCGACCGGGTCGGTGTTGCCGAGCGGCCCGAGCCACGCCGTGCCGGTGTACTCCCAGTACATGTCGATCTCGCCCGACTGCAGGGCGCCCCGCACCACCGGCGTGCCGACGAGGTTGGTCCGGTCCTCGACGTTGGCCCCGGCCGCCTTGAGGGCCTGCACCGCGATCTGGCCCAGGATGAGCTGCTCGGTGAACTCCTTGGAGCCGACGGTGATGTCGGTCCCGGCGAGGCTGTTGGCCTGCGTCACCGACCCGCCGCCACCTGCCTCACCGGTCGGAGCGGTCGTGCCGCCACCGGCGCTGCCGCCTCCCCCACACGCCGCGACGGCGAGCAGTCCGGTCAGGGCGAGTGCCGCCAGCAGGCGGGTGCGGGTCGTACCGGCTCGGGTCGTCACATCGGTCTCCTCATTGAGCGGGTCTTCTAGAGTCCGCGCGGGCGGACGACGTCCTCGACCACGCCGAGGACGTGGTCGACGAGCAGCGCGAGCACCGCGGTGAGCAGGCTCGCCACCACGATCACGGGGGTGCGGCTCTGCACGATGCCGCCGTAGACCACGGCGCCGAGGCCCCCGGCGTTGGTGAGCGCGCCGATCGTGGCCGTCCCGACGTTGATGACGGCCGCCGTACGGATCCCCGCGAGGATCACCGGGACCGCGAGCGGCAGCTCGATCTCGCGCAGGACCCGCCGGCTGGACATCCCCATGCCCCGGGCCGACTCCACGACGAACGGGTCGATCTGCTGCAGGCCGACGATGGTGTTGCGCAGGATCGGCAGGAAGGCGTAGACGACCAGGGCGACGACCGCCCCGCGGAAGCCCGGCGCGAACAGGATCGCGAACAGCACGATCACCCCGAGCGACGGCACGGTCTGCCCCAGGTTGCCGAGCCCGACGACGACCGGTGTTAGGCGCCGGGCGCCGGGCCGCGTGACGAGGATCCCCGCCGGTACGGCGAGCACGATGACCAGCAGCGTCGACAACCCGACGAGCTGCAGGTGCACCAGCGTGGCGGAGCGGAGGCCGTCGAAGGTCAGCAGGCGGCGCTCGACGTCGTCGAGGTCCGCGCGGGCGACGTAGCCGGCGATCGCCACGCACACGAGGACCAGCACGACGGGTGTGCCCAGGTACCGGCGCAGACGCACGGGCCACGACGCGGACGTGTCGCGGGCAGCCGCCGGGTTCGGGGCGTCGGTGACGACGGTCATCGGGCGGCCAACTCGTCGTCGGTCGCGCGCCGGTCCACGGGTCGCCCGTCGTGCGCCGCGTCGACCGCGGACATGAGGGTGTCGAGGTTGACGACACCCAGCAGGGCACCGGCGTCGTCGACCACGGCCACGGCGCCTGAGCGGCCGGCCAGCAGCGCCTCCAGCGCCGCGGCGAGCGTCGCGTCCGGCCCGACGGTGTTCCGGACCTCGAGCCCTCGGCGGTCGAGCGAGTAGCCGGGGTCGCCCAGCTCCCGGGCCTGGACCCAGCGCAGCGGCCGACGCCGGTCGTCGAGCAGCAGCAGGCAGCCGTGGTCGGAGGATGCGGCCGCGCGCACTGCGGCCTCCCGTCCTTCGCCGATAGCCGACGTCGGCCACGGCGCGAGGCCGACGTCGCGCACCCGGGTGAGGCCGAGGCGCTTGAGCACGGCCCCCGACCCGATGAACTCGCGCACGAAGTCGTCGGCCGGGGCGGCGAGCACGGCCTCGGGGGTGTCGTACTGCGCGACGGCCGACCCCTCGCGGAGAATCGCGATCCGGTCACCCATCTTGACGGCCTCGTCGATGTCGTGGGTGACGAACACGATGGTCTTGCGGATCTCCTGTTGCAGACGCAGGAACTCGTTCTGCAGCCGGTCGCGGCTGATCGGGTCCAGCGCGCCGAACGGCTCGTCCATGAGCATCACGGGCGGGTCGGCCGCGAGGGCGCGGGCCACCCCGATGCGCTGGCGCTGCCCTCCGGAGAGCTGCTTGGGGAACCGGTCCCGGTACGTCGCGGGATCCATCCCGACCAGGTGCAGCAACTCGTCGAGGCGCTCCTCGATCCGCTTGCGGGGCCAGCCCAACAACCGCGGCACCGTGGTGATGTTGCGACCGATGGTCTGGTGGGGGAAGAGCCCCACCTGCTGGATGACGTAGCCGATCCGGCGTCGCAGCTGGTCCGGGTCGGCCCGGGTCACGTCCTCGCCCTGCAACCGGATCGTGCCGGAGGTGGGTTCGATGATGCGGTTGATCATCTTCAGCGTCGTCGTCTTCCCGCAACCCGACGGGCCGACGAGGATGACGATCTCGCCCTCGGGGATGGACAGGTCCAGGGCGTCGACGGCCGGTGTGGCTTGCCCCGGATAGCGCTTGCCCAGCTTCTCCAGCTCGATCATCGCGCTCATCAGCGAAGGCCCTTCGAGGTCGTCACGCGGCTCAGGAGCAGGAACGCGGCATCGAGGAGCATCCCGACGACCACCACGCCGAGCGTGCCCATCAGGGCCAGGTTCACCGCGTTCGGGCTGGTGATCACCCGGAGCCCGGAGAAGATCAGCTCGCCCAGCCCCGGGCCCCCGACGATCGGGCCGAGCGCCGCCACCCCCACGAGGAGGACCGCCGAGACCCGCACGCCGGTGAGCACGACCGGCCACGCGAGCGGCAGCTCGATGCTCCACAGCCGTCGCCAGCGGCCCATCCCGACGCCCTGGGCCGACTCGACGATCGCCGCGTCGACGCCGTTCAGGCCGGTGACGGTGTTCCGCACGATCGGCAGCAGCGAGTACAGCGCCAGCGCCACGACGACCGGCACGGTCCCGATGCTGCCGAGCAGCGCCAGCAGGAGCGCGTACATGGCGAGTGACGGCACGGTGAGGATCAGCCCGCACACGTTGAGCGCCCAGGTCCGCAGGCGCGGTCTGCGGTACACCGCGATACCCAGCGCCAAGCCGGCCACCGCGCCGACGAGCAGGCCGACGAGCACTACGGCCAGGTGTTCGAGCGACAGCTCGAGGAGGCGGTCGTAGTGGTCGAGGACGTACTCGACGAACCCGATGACAACTCCTTGGCTCGTATCCGGGGAGCCGGTGAGCGCAAGGTACCGGGATGATCGGCGCGGCGCCCGACGTCGCGAGGAGTGCCGCCCCTACCCGGGCGCGTGTGTCAGAGGCGGCAGCAGGAGCGTGACATCAGGACGGTCCCGGTTCAGACCCTCGTCGAGCGTCGCCCGCCAGAAGCTCGCCGCCGCCCAGCGCGCCGACCTCGGCCGCCCCCCGCTCGGCACCCGGCTCACCGGCTACACGCCGAAGGGTGAGGTGATCCAGGACGAGGCCGAGATCGTGCGGGTCGTGTTCGACCGGTTCACCGGCGGCGACTCGCTCCGCGCCATCGCGGCCTGGCTGGGCGAGACCGGGGTGAAGACCCGACGGGGCGGGGCGTGGAGCCCGTCCACGGTGGCGACCATCCTGAAGAACCCGCGCTACGCGGGCCGCGCGGTCTACAACGGCAAGCCCACCGGGAAGCCCGGCGACTGGGAGCCCATCGTCACGCCGGAGGTGTTCGACCGGGCGCAGCGGCGCCTCGATGACCCCCGCCGGAAGACCCACCACGAGGGCTACGACCGCCGCCACCTCGGGGCCGGGCTCTACCGGTGCGGGCGGTGCGGGAAGGCCATGCACTCCCACACCGGCGCGCGCTACCGCTGCCCCGCCGGTTGCCTCATCCGCTCCGCCGTTCCCATCGACGAGCTGGTGTGCGGAGTGGTGGCCGCCCGGCTCGCCCGCCCGGACCTCGCCGAGCTGCTGCCCACCGTGGACGTCGAAGAGGTCCGCGCCATCACCGGTGAGATCGACAGGCTGACCGCCCGCATCGAGGAGATCGAGCAGGACTACGACGAGGGCAACATCGACGGCCGCCGGTACCGCACCGCCACGGAGAAGGTGCAGGCCGAGTTGACCGCCGCGCGTTCCCGGCTCGTCCGGCTCACCGGCTCCGTCGGGGCGGCCGGGGACGTGCTCCGCGCGGATGACCCGGCGGAGGCGTTCGCCGCCGCGCCGCTCATGATCCGCCGCAGCGTGATCGACCTCCTGCTGGAGGTGCGGGTGCTCACCTCCCCGCGCGGACGCCGTGGGTTCGACCCGGAGACCGTTGCGCTCACATGGAAAGTCGCCTGACCAGCGGTTACTATGAACTAGGAGTCGCTTGTAGCGGCTTCACGGCCTAGCAGACGCCAGCCATCCCAGGGCGGACGTCAACCGATCACACGGTTGGACATCCGCCTTGCCCGCAACACCCATGTCCCCCGAGACGCTCGCCGCTCGGGGCAAGCTCGCCCGACTCACCCGGGACCACGGCCCCGGCGCAGAAGCCGTCATCACCGCCCGCCGGACCTTCGACGCCGAGAGGCTCGCGGACCACATCCGGGCCGTAGTCGATGCCGCTCCGCCCCTCACTCCGGCCCAACGGGACCGCCTGGCCGCCCTCCTGCGGTGCGGTGCCGCGTGACCGTCGCCGCCGTGGAGTACCGCGTCGAGGATCTGCCGCCCCGGATCGCGAAGCGGATCACCGTCGACCCGGAGTCGGGCTGCTGGCGGTGGGGCGGTGAGGTCGGCCGCAACGGCTACGGGCGGACGGGGTGGCAGGGCCGTCGCTGGCTGACCCACCGGCTCGCCTATGTCCTGCTCGCCGAGCCGATCCCAGTGGACCTCGAACTGGACCACACGTGCTGTCGCCCGGAGACGTGCCACGGCGGCGGCGATTGCCCCCACCGGCGCTGTTGCAACCCGGCCCACCTCGAAGCTGTCACGCGCGCCGAGAACCTCCGCCGCGCCGTGCGGCTCACGACCCACTGCCGGAACGGCCACCGGTACGACGGCGCGAACATCCTGATCGCGTCGGACGGGACGCGCCGCTGCGTGGAGTGCCGTCGGGCCTACAGCGCCGCGCTCGCCGAGCGGAGGCGGTCGTGGGGCGTCTTCATGGACAACCTGGTTCGTGAGCACGAGCGCAGAAGGGGTGCGGCGAACGACGCCCGACACCCCGATTCGCCTGCTCACAGCCCCGACGCCACCCCCGACAGCACCCCGACCCCGGTCGGAGAAGTCGGGGAGGCATCGGGGGCCCAGGTCGGGGAGGGCTAGTCATGCGGTCGGGGTTGCGGGCGACCCTCGCGCTGGCTCTGTACCTGCCGTTGGCCGCCCTCGACGGGCTGCGTGAGCTGTGGGCTCGGAACCGGTGGTGGCGGTCGGTGGCGGACCTCGCGGAGATCGAGGAGGCGGCCCGGGAGAAGCGGGACGTCCGCATGATGGCGAAGGTCGCGGAGGAGGTGGGCGCGGCGTGGCACCACCGGCGGAGCGTCACGCGGCAGTGGGTGCTCATCTGCACCGTCGTCGCCGTCATCGCGTGGTTCGCCATGCCGCGCGTCTACCTCGCCGCCGTCGGAGTCGTGGTGATGCTCGCGCTCGCCGCCTTCGGGGCCGTGGTCCGGAGAGCCTGGGTGGAGCCCGAGGAAGAGGCCCCGGCCGTGGAGCCGGTGATGCCGCCGTGGCCGGGGCTCTCCGGGGACCTCCGCGGCGCGGTGCCCATCGGCTACGACCCGGACACCGGGAAGGTGATGGAGCTGCCGCTAGGTCATCACGTCCTCGTGGCCGGGCAGACCGGCTCCGGGAAGTCGATGCTCGTGCGCGTCCTGGCCGCCGGTGCACTCCTCGGCGAGGACGTGGACACGCACGTCTGGTCCGCGAAGCAGTGTGATGACTACGCCGATCTCGCTCCGGCCGCCGCGTCATACGGGGTGGGCCGGTCCGCGATGCCCGCGCTGGCGGACGTGCTGGACGGCGTCGTGTCCACGGTCGTGGACGGTGGCGGCACGGGCCGCCGGACGGTGCTGGTGCTCGATGAGGTGGCGTCGGCGTTCCGGCATGACGAAGTCGGGGAGCGCATCCGGTCCGCTGTGGTGACTCTGGCGGAGCTGGGCCGGGGCGCGAAGGTGACGCTCGTGGTCGTGGTGCAGCGGGTCACAAAGAAGTCCCTGCCGCCGGAGATCGTGGACAACTGCCCGGTGGTGATCGGGCTCCGGGTGGGGTCCGCCGGGGCGTCCCGGCTGATCTTCGGGGAGGACGCGGGAGATCTCGGCCTTGCTCCGCACCTCTTCGACGAGCCGGGGTGGGCGTGGGTGAACGGGGTCGGGCCGAAGCCGCGCAAGATCCGCGGCTGGATGCTGGACGCCCAGACCGCATCAAGCGTGGTGGCCCGGGCTCTCACGGCCCGGGACCCGGACGGCTTCGACTCCGTGGACACGCCCGCTCTCGTGGCGGCTCGTGTCGTTCCCCAGCCCTCGTTGTTGGACGACGTGTCCACGTTGATCGCTGACGGGGGGGTGGAGTGGGCCCCTACCCGGTGGCTCGCGTTCGAGCTGACCGAACGGTGGCCGGACAGGCACCCGACCCGGGAGACGGCGGAGCTGGGGCGGCTGCTCCAGAAGTCGGGCTGCCGGATGGGGGACTTCAACCGGCCGTGGCAGGGCGGCCCGCGTCGGACGTACCGGGGCGTCACGGCCGAGGATGTGGAGACCGCGCGAAAGCGCCGATGACTTTCCACGAACAATGGCGCAGACAATACACGGATAATGGTCGTGTGAGTTAGTGCACCCCTATCTAGTCGCATTTCTAGCTCATTGCGAGTTATGATCGTCTCATCACCCACCACGAACACATCTGAACGGTTCATGTGTTCGCGCCCTGCTTCTGGCCGGGCGCAGAAGGTGAGTGAGTTACGTGTCCACGTCGACACCCGAGGATCGGTCGCGGACGCTCGCGGCGCGATCCGCAGGCGGCCGAGTCGCCATGCTGCGCCAGTGGCGCGGGGCGGATGACCCAGCCGTCATCGAGGCTCAGCGCGACCTCGCCGCGCTGAAGATCGAGAACTTCATCGCGAAGATCACGGAGTCTCACCCGACGCTCGACCCGGCGCGGGTTGAGCGTCTCGTCTCCGTGCTCCGGGGCGCCAGCGGCGGTGGTACCGCATGAGGTTCAGACACACCGAAGCCCGCCCCCCGGCACAGGGAGCGGGCCCCGAAAGTGATCTTCACGTGGGCGGCGAACCCGGTTCCGATTCTACTTGGGATGCCCCGGAAGCAACACCGGATCGGGTCGCCCTGGAGCTGTCCGGGCTGACCGCCGTGGAGGTGGCCGCGCTCCTCGTTCAGCTCGCCGCCGGACCGATCTGCGACCCCATCGCCGACGGCGTCCGGCTGGCCGCCTACAAGATCACCACCGGCTACGCGCCCAGCTCCCGGGACCACGTGGCCGGTGGCAGGTGGCACCGGAACCATCCGCTGGCCTCGGTGACCGAGCTGGACATGGCCCGGTTCGGTCCGACGGGCGTGCCCGACCTCTGGGTCCGGTACGGCCCTGCTGGGCCTCCGGCTGAGGGGGCGGCATGACCTTCGCGAAGCTCTCCGATGACTTCCCGGACGACTGCTGGAACCTCTCCGACGCCGCGTACCGGTTGCACAGCGAGGGGCTCGTCTGGTCCGCCCGGAAGCTGCTGAACTGCCGCGTTCCGGTAGATGACCTCCGCCGGTTCGCCCGGCGTCCCGAAGCGGTCCCGGAGCTACTCGCCGTCGGGTGGTGGGCGCAGGACGGCGACGTCTACGTCATCCGCCACCACGCGCAGTACCAGCCCACCCGCGAGGAGGTGCTCAACCGGCAGGCCGTGAACGCGGCCAACGGGCGGAAGGGCGGACGTCCCCGGAAGCCACCGCGGGAGCGCGCGTCGGAGATCACCCCAGAAACCCAGTCGGTTAGCGAGCCGGTAACCCAGTCGGTTCTGGAAACCCAGTCGGTTAGCGAACCGCAAACCCGCGGGGAGAGGAAAGGACTGGACCAGGAACGGAAGTACTACAGAGACGCACATGCGTTCAACACGGACACGTGCACCGGCAGCGTCACGTGTGAGTGCTCGGACTGCGAGTCGGAGCACCAGTGGCTAGGCGAGGGCCAAGGAGCTCACCGTGGATTGTCTAGGGCATGAGGTAAGCGCCCTTGCCGAGCGGTTCCGCACCGGGGAGACGACCTGATGCCCCGTCGTGGAGGTAGCAAGGCGACCCGGAGGCGGGGCAACGCCGCCCGGGGCCGCCGAGTGAGTGAGGCCCCGGCCCCGGGCTCGTACGAGGAGGAGACGCCCGCGTTCGAGCCGCCCGTGGTGGAGGAGGCCGTCACGGAGGAGGCCCCGCCGGTGCCTCCCCGGGAGCCCGTCCCGTTAGAGCCGAAGCCGGTTCGCCGCAAGCCATCGCCAACGAGCTGATCGCGGCGTGGGCCCGGCGCAATACGGGGGGTGGGTCATGACATCCGGCGATGAACTACGCCGCACCGTGGTCACCGCGCTCCTCCTCGGCCGCCGGGAACTGCGCCGAAACGGCACCGCCGTGCCCCCGGAGTTCGACCTCGTGGTGGAGATGTTCATCGCGCCTGGAGTGGTCACCAGTAGTCAGGAGTGCTCACTTCTGGCACCCGAGGAGGAGTGCGGTGACGCTGCCTTTATGACCATCAAGGAGACGGCGCGCCGGTTGCGCATCAGCGCGAGCACCGTCCGCCGCCTCATCGCCGGTGGAGAACTGGACGTGCGCCGCGCCGGTCGACGCGTCCTCATCCCGGTCGCCGCAGTCCAAGAGTTCGGAGAACGCCGTGCCGGATAGCAAGTCCACCATCGGCCGGGTCGAGATCAAGTCGGAGACGCGCGGCGAAGTCGAAGCCGTGTTCGCGACCACGGCCGTGAACGGGCGGCCAGTCATCGACTCCCACGGGGACGTATACGCGCCGGGCGCATTCGAGGACGGGGCCGAAGTCATCCTCTCCGCCTACGGGCATGCCGTCTGGCAAGGCGCACTCCCCGTGGGCAAGGGGCACATCCGGGTCACCGACTCCGAGGCCATCGTCGCGGGCAGGTTCTTCCTCGATACGACGGCGGGGCGGGACACGTTCGCGGTCGTGCGCGAGTTGGGACCTCGACAGCAGTGGTCGTACGGGTTTGACGTACTCGCCGCTGATGACGGGGTGGTGGACGGCCAGAAGGTCCGGGTGCTGAAGCAGCTTCAGGTTCACGAGGTCAGTCCGGTTCCGATCGGCGCCGGTGTCGGAACCCGAACGTTGGCGACGAAGAACGCCTCGACGCCGGAGGACGTTTTCGTCAAGGAGTTGATGAGGTTCGTGGGCAGGAACCTCGAAGACGCGCTCCGCCACGAACTCGAAGACATCCGGCACTCGCTGGATCTCGCCCGGCTTCGCGATCAACCGCGCGCCGACGTCCTCGACATCCGACGGAGGTTCCTCCCCAATGAGTGATCGAGACGACCTGGACCGCCTCCTCAATGAGAGGCCCAGCCCCGAGGAGATCGAAGCCTTCCTCGCCAGCATCGGTGACGTCCTCGATGAGGACGAGCGTCGCGCTGATGAGGAACTCGGAGACGAACTGCGCACGCAGGGCCTTCACGCCCACGAGGTCACTATGGCCGCGCTCACCCGCGCCGCCGACATCAAGGCCCTGCGCGCCGCGAAGGCGGAACCGCACATGCACACCGGCAAGGACGGGGTGGCGCGGTTCCACGAGCGGAAGCCCTACAAGGGCTTCGGGCTGACCACCCGCGTCCTCCTGGAGTGGCTCGCGGATGACCTCCGCGCCGGAGTCGAACTGATGGGTGGCGACGCGGCATGAGTGAGATGAACTCGAACCCGGACGTGGCCCGCGCCCTCGCCGAACGGGATGCCGCGCACGCCGCGTTCTCCGCCCCCGACGGACCGGATGCGACGTGGCAGCGCCTCGCCCGCCAGCTCTCCATCGCGCAGGCGTACGGCACCGCGGACGGTAAGTCCGCGTACGAGATCAAGGAACAGGAGCGGGAAGCCCGCATCATCCGGGATGCCGCGTGGGATCAAGTAGTCGTCCCTGCGAATGAGGCCCTCGTCCGTGCGCAGCACCGCGTCCTCGCCGCCGGTATAGCCGCTGAGCGCCGAGCCGCGGGGGCCCGGTAGCCCCATGACTCGTCGCGCGGAGCGCGGGGGCGTCAACGTCACCGCCCCGGGTCCTCATGATCTCCCCGGGGGGCACGGATCGAAGGCGCGTGCGAAGGACGTGACAGCAGGGCTGCTTACTCGTGTCACGTCCCGGCGGTGTGTTGCCTTTCCACACCTGGGCGCCTGCGTCCCCGCGCTCCGCGCGACCACCTGCACCGATGAGGTGCTCATGCTGCTGGAGTTGGAGACGTGGCACGCGTGCATCTCCAGCACCACCAGCACCACCACCAGCAGCACCAGCTCACGCTGTGGTGCACACCAGCAGGCCCACGATGGTGCAGGTGACGCGTCACGCCCACGCGTGAGCACCTCACCCTCATCGCCCTCATCACCCACATCGCACGTGATGAAGCACGACTCAGACGTTGATGACCTGACTGTGGATCTCTGTGTCCACGATGCAGAAGACGAAGTCATGTTGATGACGAACATGACGATCGAAGATCACTCGATCACTCGTGTCGATGAATGCAATGAACTGATCACCGCGTCCGAGCAGGTCCCTCTTCACACGTCACAGACGAGACGAAGCCACCGACGATCCGATGACGTTTCGTAGAATGACGACTACAGAGAGTGGGGGGTACCAGCTCGGCGCAAAACGGACACTGGTCGGGGACCCCCAATACAGGTGCGAAAACATGCGACCGTCCGGAGCGATCCGTTCCCGTGATCTTGGATTTTGGAGGTGATCGGTGACCGCGGATGATGATCAGCAGCTCCCCATCCCGCCCGGTCTCGGGAAGAGAGGCCGCGCGTTCTGGGACAAGATCACCGGCGAGTACGCACCCTCGCCCGACGAGGCCGAGATCCTGACCGAGGTGTGCCGCCTACTTGATCAGTGCGACCACCTCGCCGCCGTCGTCCACCGCGACGGGCTGATGGTGGAGGGCAGCGTCGGGCAGCAGAGGCTTCACCCAGCGCTCCCTGAGCTGCGGGGCTGCCGCATCGCCCTTGGGCGCCTCATGGCTCAGCTTCAGCTCGACGGGAGCGAGCTGGACTCCCCCGGCGTGGCACAGCGGAAGGCCGCCACCGCGAGCCGGTGGGAGAACACGCCGCGGGGTGCCACGGTGAGTGACGCCGCCCGCCGGGCCGCGTCGATCCGCTGGAAGGGGAAGGCCGGACACAGTGCGTAGACGTGATGGGGCACGGGGCGCCGTGCCGTTCGCCGACGTGGACGGCTTCGACATGTTCCTCATCGAGTCCGCGGCGACCCCGGCGGTGGGTGAGTTCTCCCCCCTCCTGGGGCGGGCGTTCACCGCCGCCGAGGTGGAGCACCTCCAGCGCGTGCACCCGGCGCCGGACACCGAGGACGAGGACCGGGAGTCGGGCACCTGGACCGGTGACTGCCCCATCGACCCGGCCTGCGTGGTGTGCGGGGGCGTCGACGACCTCACGGTGGAGGTCGCAGGGCCGTACTTCAACAACTTCTCCCGGGCGGTGGGGCCGTGGTGCTTCACGGTCTGCCAGGAATGCGCCGATGAGGGGCGCTCTCACCGGTTCACCGAGGCGGAAGCGGTCGCCCGGGAGGCGGACCACTTCGGGCACCTCGGCTGGGGTGACGATGAAGATGAGTGACACCCCGCTCACGATCAACCCGGAAGACATCGTGCGGGAGCTGCGCTCCGAGCCCCTCGGGGCCGCCCTATGGGACCGGGCCCAGCTCGCCGTGACGGTGACGGTGCAGGCCGCGCGCATCGAGGAGCTAGAGCGCCTCGTACCGGATGGCCCACCGTGACCAACCCGGACGCCCTGTTTCGGGCCGCGCTGGAGGCCATGCCCGCGGACGTCCTCCTGGACCTGGCCGACGACCTGGAGCAGGCCATCTACTCCGACGAGGTCAGGGAGCTAGATCCCTCGTCCGATCAGATGGCCTACGTGCAGGAGGCTGTAGTGCTCCGGCTCCGGCGTGAGGTGGAGTCCCGCTATCGCTACGCGGCAGAGGTTGTCGACGGTCTGCGCCGCCCATGACGTCCACCAGCGCTGCGCCATCCCTACGCCGCCGGTGGCTGGCCCACGTGGACACGCTCCCGGACGCCCCGCGTCCCCGGATCGCCGGTGCCGTCCGTGACGCCCGCGGTCGGCTCACGGGTGGGCACCACTACGTGAAGGACGACGTGATCGCCCTGCGCCCGTCTGAGCGGGCCGTGGCGGTCGCCCTGGGATCGCTCGCCGACTCCGATGGGTGCGCCTCCCCCGGGGTGCTGCGGATCGCCGCCACCGCCGGGGTGTGCACCGAGCGGACCGCGCACGCCCTCGCCACCCTGGGACGGCTCGGGCTCCTCCACCGTGACTACAAGTTCGGGCACGGCCGAATGGACCGGTTCTGGCTCGAACTACCGGATGGCGGGTGAGTGAGAAGGTCAGCCTGGAGTAGTCAAAACCTTCAGTCGTGCCTCGGCATGATGCGCGAGGTTATCCGCTGAGAGGCTGGACAAGAGCGTGAGTACGTATACCGCGAGACCGGCAGGTACGCCGAGGCTTGCGTCGCCTCCCGCGTTCAGCCCTGCGCCCAACACAAGTGTGGAGATCGCCAACGTGACGGTTGTCGCCTTAGCGTACGTCTTCATTGTGGCTACTGTGTAATCGTTCAAGAAGTGCCCCGCCAAGAATGCGATGTGGGCACAGAACGTGCTGTTCGCTACGAGCAGGAAGAATAGAGAAGGAGTAACGGCGAGCACACCGTTCCTGATGTAGGACTCATCAGCAAGTCCCTGCCACGGCGTAAGTGCTGCGACTCCAATAGCGGCGAGGGCAAATACTGCATAGCCTGCTGAGTGAAATCTCAAATTGCGACGATATTCAGCGGGGACAGTGAAGTCTGTTATGACGTCTTGCAGGCGCAGCACCTGCTCCTCGATGGTTCGAGGATGGTCGGCGTCGCACTCCTCGGCGAGTCCTTCAATTTCGCGAATTAGAGCGAGGTGCACTGGCATGCCCACCCGAGAGGGAGCACTCGCCAACTGCTCGGCCGACTTCACCAGTTGACGCCCGAAGTCGCTCAAACTGCAGGAAGTATCCTGGTGCCATAATGGATCAAGCGTCGCAGTCTGAATCCTTCTCATGCCGTAGCCGGGTAGGACGAACAGTACGTTACGAAGGAAAACCGTACCAATAATCCTGAACCGGTTCTCCTTCACCTGCCCAAGAGCTTCGAAGTGAACAATTAGGCGCGCGAGGTCAGTCGAGAGTGACGAGCGCGAGTATTCTGTGTGGATGAGTTCGTCGTCCGCAGTTGCCTCACAAAGAACTTTGCCTACAGCAGCGAGGCGAGAGGCTGCATCCAAGTAGTCTAGAGGTGCCGAGTCGTATGAGTAGTCAACGAAGTCGTTGTTGCTCACCTCGAAACCCAGCTCTCCCGCGAGCCTGTAGCACTCGTTCAAGAGTCCTTACACCTCGGATTCCGGCCGCTTCTTCCGTGCGCTTCGATCTGCGCGTTGAATTGCTATAAGCAGTCGCACGTAAGTGACGAGTCGCCGTATACCTGTCATGGCCACAAGCAGGGAGGCTAACCGAAGGCTCGCCACGCCGTACTCGTCCCGGATCGAGCGCGGACCGTTCGCAGATCATCAGGCCGACGGGGTCGCCCTCGTCGGGTAGCCACTCTCCGCACGGCTTCCACGTCCCCGGTGCGCGGCGAGATCCGCGACGGACAGGGTGATGCTGCTCGGCTCGACCAGTCGGTTGCGTACCGGCGCGCTCAACGGGCCCTCCCTGTGGGCGTGCTGCCACTCGGCCGCGACGACGTCCCGTCCGCCGCACCCCGGCCGCCCGCCGCGCCGCGGTCGTGGTGTCACTGCTGCCACCGGTGTTCGAGGCGACCGATCCCCGGTGCGCCGACACGAAGCACCCGTTCTTGTTCGACCCCGACGACCACGGCGCCGAGATCGACATGACACGACGCGGCGGGTGACCGCGGAGGCGTACTGCGGACCGTGCACGGACCGGGAACGGTGCGCCGAGTTCGCCCGCACGAACAACCTCGTCGGACTGTGGGGCGGCGTGCTGCGGCACAGGCCCACCACGAAGCAGCCGGTCGTGGAGTTCGACTTGCTCGACGACGATCTCGCCGACGTCGGGTGACTCGGCATCGCCGATCGTGGCGTGAACTGGGGGCGCTCAGCGGGCCGTCAGAGCGGGATCAAGCTGCACCAGTCCCGGTGGCGTGGCCAGCGCATGCCCGAGGTCTCGGGCACCCTGGCCAGCACCCACGGGGTCCCCGGTGCGATCGGGCGGGAGCACCGGACGCACTGCACCTCGCCGGTCTCGACGCGGGCGCTCCACGCGGCCTGTGAGCGTCGGCGCAACCACGGCATGACATCGATCCTTCGGCTTTGGGCACCCTTTACGCCTTGTGCGTAACAGTGTTACAGCCGGTGCCCGAGACCAGGGTCGTTGACGCCCCGGGGCAGAACGCGTACTCCCGGGTGATCGGGCCGCGGCGCTACACCGTCTGCGCGGAGTGCCGCGACGAGGCACTTCCCCGGTTCGGCGAGCCCGTCCGTGTTCGACCCGCCGGACGACGGCCGGTTGAACATCACCACGCGCCGGGTCGCGGCGGAGGCGTTCTGCGAGGAGTGCCCGGACCGGGAACCGTGCGCCGAGTTCGCGGCCGAGCACGGGTTGACGGGGTTGTAGGGCGGCGTGCTTCGGTACCGGCCCACCACGAAGTCCCCGGTCGAGGCGATCGACCTGCTCGACGGCGACCTCGGACGACGTGGGGTGAACCCGATGCTGTCCCGCGGAGAAGGTGCCGTGCGTGTTATTCGATGACGGCAGGTTGGCCCGGTGGTTGATTCTTCACGCCTAGAGCCGCTTCGATACCGTAACCTGCGTCCGGGTCTATCGTGACACGGTAGCCAGTGTTTTCGGGCAGCTCAACGGACGTAATTCGCGCTTTCTGTACATAATGTGTGTAGTCACCCAGGTCAATGTCGTGGCCACAAATTCTAGCAACGTACGGGTCAAATGCTGGGATTGCGACAGAGTGGAACTCGGCGGCGCTAATCGTTGCGGCCATGTCAGGAGCTGACCGTACTAGCGTGAAGGACGCGGGACCTGCCCCGATGCGAATCCGCTCTCCATTGAGGAGCCGGATCGCGCGTCGCAGCTCGTACTCGTCCTTGTTCGTCCAGCTTTCGGGTACCGGGAACGGGAAGTTTGTGACGTCTTGTAAGCGTGCCAGCCCTTCAATGAACTCGACGTATCTCGGCTCTAGCGGCTCCGCATCTGGAAGTTCTATCGCAACACCCGTGGGTACGCCCTGAATTGAGAAGGTTGCGGTGTTGGGCGATGAGGCGGCAGCGATAAACCGTAGAGCGGGTAGCAGTGTCCCCGGGAGAATCCCTTGGGATGGCGTACCTGAACGTATGTTGAGCTGCACTCGGCCCGCCGCGACCTCTGCGCGGATTCTCACTCGGATCATCCCGGTGAGGTCGACCCCTCTAAGCGTGATGCCCTTTGCGCCATGGGTGCGTCCTGCCAGATGAAACGGGAGCGCGGCGACTCTACGGCCTTCGGGTGCCTGTACAAGTAATTGTAGGGACAGCTGTACTGCCTCCGCAGCCACGGCCCCAATGCTGATGTCTGCACTTCCGTCGGTGATTGCAAAGCCGTGAGGGGCGTTGACATTGAGGTTGCGAATGTTCGCCGCGGGTATGTCGACAGCCTCTCCCCAGTCAAAAGCGTCTGCGACTCGCTGGCGAAGTCCGTCCTCTGCCTGGGCGGACTCAACAACGATATCGAAGCGGGTCTCAATAGGGAAGTCCTTTTCTGCGCCAGGGTACTTTGGTTTCAGAGAAGCCGAAGCGACCTTGCCATTCTCGATGGAGAAGTCGACCCGATAGAAGGGGTTCGCGTGGTCCATTCGCGCAGCAAGCTGCTCAAGGCGGTCGATTGCTGCGGGTAGACCGTCGACCATAGCGTCTTGCTCCTGCTTCAGTTCGCGAAGCAGTGCAACGTATTGGTCATTGGCGCCCATGAAGTGTCGAACAATCGCCGGGTGCTCGGCTAGTCTCGCGTCCAACCAATCACCTCCGCGCCATTTCAGCGGAAATGGATACCCCGGCTGTAGTGAATCAAACCACCGAAGCTCCTCGGGATTTGGAATCATCGGTGTAACGAGCGTCCATGAATCAGGCTGCTCGGCTGCGGCCGTTATCAGACTTTCAGTTACCTGCCGCTTTCGCGTTGCGCTCTCCCGGAGCCGGTGGAGGAAATATTTAGACTGCCAGTAGTCCTTCTTGTTGTCTGTGACGAGTTGATGGTCTCGGCCACCGTCACCGCCACTGCCGTCGATGCGCTGTGAGTCTGGGTAGAGCGTGCTCAGTAGAATGCTCACGATATTCTCGAAACGACCGCCCGAGCCGACTTCTGCCCAATCGATTCCGTCTTTCAAGGTTCCTCGCTTAGCGTATTCGAGAGGGGCAGCTAAATTGATCGCGCCCTACGGCCTCGCGATTGAGAATAGCGGGCGCTCGTAGCGACCGTCTTGGCCGCCGCCGGTTGGTGACTCGCCCATGACATGACACGCGGATGACGTTCATGCCGCCGCCGGTCTGAACGCGGGGAGACCCTCACCTACCAGGCGCGACTCTGCTCGTGCACGGACTCGGCGTTCATGATGTGGGCGTAGCCGTCGCCATTCGGTACGTCTGGAATCTGGATCAGCATGCCGCCGTTGCCGGTGAGGGTGCGCCTCGACTCGTTCAGGGCAATCCAGGCCGGGTCCACACCGACTACATGGCGCGTTCCGTCTGATGTGTCCTCGACGAGCGCCCAGAAGGCCACCCCGCCGAACTTTGACTGGGTGTCGTCGGACTCGGGTTCCGGAAGGTGCTCGACCCACCAGCCAGGGGCCGCCGGAATGAGCTGGACGATCTTGAACCGTGGCATCCGGGGACCGTAGCCGCTCCCGTGCTGAGCCACGAGGATGGCCCCGGAGCATGGGGCTCCGGGGCCGTCGTGGTGGTGGTGATGGTGATGGTGAACTACTCGCCGTTGATCTCGTCCACCCGCGCGGCGATCCCGTGGCGTCCTGACCTGCCCTCCGCGGCGTCCGCGTCCCGGCGGAGGCGGATCTCCAGCGCGGCCATCGGGCATGAGTCGGTGGAGAGTCAGCCCCGCCGCCGGGGCTATGGCGTCAGCCCCGCCGCCGGGGCTATGGCAGCGGGGCTGACAGGTGGCGTCGAGCGGCTATGAACCGACGATGCAGGAGTTCTCGTCCTTCACCAACACCTCGCCCGTGTCCGCCACGGTGATCTCGCACGTGGCGCCGATGCGGGCGATGTCCAGCTTCACCATCGACGTGTTCGGCACGGTGATCGTCTTGCTCCACTCACCCTTGCCGTTGACGTCGAACGTGGTCTGCTTCGCGACGTTGCCGTCATGAAGATTAACGATGTAGCTACCGAAGTCCCCGCGCACGGAGTGCACCGCCAGCCGGATGGTCACGTCGGCTGGCTCGGCGCTCGCCTCGACAGTCGGTTCCGGTGGCGACACGGTGACGACCCGAGGTGTCGCGGGCGGCGGGGGTGGAGCCGCCGGAGTGGACGTGCCGCAGGCGGTGAGCGCCAGCGCGACGGCTAGGGCGAGGACGGGGCGGATCATGATCGATTCCTCCGATAGAGACGGGCGAGCGTTACAGATCGCCTATCAGCGGGCCCATCCCCCAGGAGCGCACCTAACGCCCGTCTACGCCCATCGTGGGGCACGCTGTACGCCTCTCAACCGCCCACGCGGGTTGAGAGAAGGGGTGACCCGGCCGCCCGACGGGCGGGGAGGGGACGCCGCCGCCCGGGGCCGACGTCGGCCTACCGACGCTGGGTCTCGGGCAGCGGCCAGGTGACGCGCTCCGCGGACTCACCGAGGTCTCTGGCTCTTCGTGCACGTTGGCTCGCCGCCCTGACGCGCACAGCCCGCTCGCATGCGGCTCGCGCTCTATCGCGAGTATCCCGAGACTCCCGGGCAAGCTCAGCGGTCGCCTCCGACAAGCAGACCAGAACGTGCTCCTCATCGGTCGCCTGGTCGAGCATGGCTATCAAAGTACCGACGTGACGGAGACTCCAACCGCCTCAGACAGACGCCAGCCCCCACCGGAGGGGACAAGCGGGGGCTGACGAGGTGGGGACGCTACGCGGTGGCGTGGTCCCGTGCCCGGTGGCTTGCCTCGTGACGGGCGCTCCCGTCGGAGACGACGAGGGCGGCACAGAGACGGCACACCCGCACCCGGAGGAGACCCCGGTGGTGGAGCAGTCGCATCACGACGCGGGACATCACCGGGGCCACCTCTCCCCGGCCCGGTACGCCACGTAGACGGCGTGCACGAGGTGGGGTGAGACGCCGAAGCGGATGAGCGCGCCGCGTGTCTCCTCCGGGTCCGCCCCGAGGGCGTCCGTCATGGCTCCGAAGCCGGAGAGCAGCGCGTGCCACTCCCGCTGTGGATCTGGGGTCGACGCGGGCGTGTTGGATCGACTTGGATCGTCCATCGGGTCCACTCCTCATCAGTGGATCAAGTTCCCGGTGGCGGTGTTCCAGCACCGCCCCGGGAGCGCCAGGTCTGGCCTCCTCATACTAAAGAGTTCGTTGGTTAGTGGACTCTGATCATGCTGTGATGTAGCGGAGGTCGGGGTCGGCGAAGAACGCGCGGATGATGTGGGGCATCTTCTGCAGCCGTCGTAGCGCACTGATGACCTTGG
>NZ_JAVREJ010000043.1:0-23776 GCF_031845345.1 Pseudonocardia charpentierae
TGGTTGTGGCGGAGGGGTAACGCCCGGTCCCATCCCGAACCCGGAAGCTAAGCCCTCCAGCGCCGATGGTACTGCACTCGCCAGGGTGTGGGAGAGTAGGTCGCCGCCGACATCAAACGTAAGAGAAAAGGCCCCCGCCGTTTGGCGGGGGCCTTTTTCTTTGGCGGCAGAACCGCGGCGTATGCTGACCACATGAGTATCGCGGATGGTTCCGGCGATAACCGTCCGCGAGATAATGATCGCGGAGCGGCGCGCGGAACCGGCCAGAGTTCGGGCAGTAAGCGGGATCGCGACGATCGGACCGCCGCGGCCCGCCGTGGCGGACCCGACCGGGGCGGCGCGAAGGGCAAGGTCGGCAGCGGCTGGGGCTCGACCCGTCGTGACGACGCCTCGGGTCGTCAGGGCGCCGGTCGCCCGGAGCGTCGCGACGACGAGCGTGGCCGGCCGAACTCGGATCGGCCCCGCTGGGGTCGGGACGAACGCTCCTCGGAGCGCCGCGGAGGTACCGGCGGCAGTGGCGGAGCCGGTCGTTCCGACGGTGGAGCGGAGCGCCGGTACGGGACATCCGGACCGCGTCGTGCCGATGGCGAGCGCGACAATCGCGGTGGCTACCGCAGCGACGACCGCCGTGGCGGCACGTTCGCCGGCGGCCGGCGCGACGATCGCCGGGCCGGCGACGACCGCGGAGGCCGCAGCTGGAACGACCGCGGCGACGACCGACGCAGAGACGATCGGCCGCGGGACGATCGGCCCCGCGACGACCGACCCAGGGACGACCGGCAGGGCAGAGGTCGCTCGGGCGGTTACCGCGGCGACGCCGACGCACGACCCCGGACGGATCGACCGGACCGCCCATCCCGCGACGACCGCGGCGGTTCCGGGAACCGGTACGGCAGTCGTGACGACCGGTCGAGCGGAAACAGCTCGGGATACCGCACGGACGACCGCGGATACCGCGGGCGGCCGACTTCTGGTGCCCGCTCCGACGACGGCGGATACCGCGGCGGAAAGCCGGACGACCGCCCCGCTGGCCGCGACGGATATCGCAACAATCGCGACGGATACCGTTCCGACGATCGCGGATACCGTGGCGGCAATAAGGACACCGCTGATCGACGATCGGGCGACAGCAATTACCGCGGAAGCTCCGATCACCGATCGGGAGATCGCACTCCGGGATATCGGGCATCCGACAGCGGGCGGTACCGCGAGGGCTCGCGGCAGGAGAGCGGAGCTCGGCGATACGACAGCGACGATCGCCGGCCTCGCGAGAACCGTCCGACCCGCGAGGGTTCGACGAACTTCCGGTCGGCCGAGCGACCGTCCGAGCGGTCGACGGACCGGCGCCCGGACGATCGCGGCTTCCGGAACCGGGAATCGCGTGAATCGGACGGCCGCAACCGTTACGAGGCGCGCGGCGAGAACGCACGGCCCGACCGCGACCGGCCCCGTGGACACCGCGACTCCGACGAGCGCAGCAGCGGATTCCGGTCCGGTGCAGCGGCTCGGGGATCGGACAGCCCGGGTGGAGCCGTCGACCGCCGGCCGCCACGCCGCGACGACCGTGGCGACCGTCCGTGGTCCGAGCGCTCCGGCGACCGCGATTCGCGAGGCACGCGCGACCGGTCGGCGGGAGAGCGTCGGCCCGACCGCGACCGCCGCACCTCCGACAGCGGACGCGGCGGCGCGGGGGAGCGCGGGCCCGGCTACAAGTCCGAGGTGCGCGAGCGCCGGGCTTCTGACGAGGTCCGGGTCGCGGAGCCGCCGCTGCCGGACGACGTGACGGCTGCGGAGTTGGACGCCGATGTCCGTCGCGACCTGCGCGGTCTGCAGAAGGAGACCGCCGAGACGGTCGCGCGGCACCTCGTCGCCGCGGGCTCGCTCGTCGACGAGGATCCGGAGCAGGCGCTGGCTCACGCCCGCTACGCCCGGTACCGCGCGTCGCGTATCGCCCTGGTCCGCGAGGCCGCCGGCATCGCCGCGTACCACGCGGGCGAGTGGGCCGAGGCTCTCGGGGAGCTGCGCGCCGCGCGTCGCATGGGCGGCGGTCCAGGGCACCTCGCGGTGATGGCCGACATCGAGCGCGCGCTCGGGCGCCCCGAGCGCGCCCTCGACCTCGCCCGCGGCCCCGAGGCGCGGGAGTTGAACAGGGCGGAGGCCATCGAGCTGGCGATCGTCGCCGCCGGCGCCCGCCGCGACCTGGGTGAGCTGGACGCCGCCGTCGTCGGGCTCCAGCTGCCCGAGCTGACTCCGGCGGCCCGCGACCCGTGGAGTGCCCGGCTCTTCTACGCGTACGCCGACAACCTCGCGGCGGCCGGGCGCGAGGCGGATGCCGTCGAGTGGTTCATGTACGCCGCGGATGCGGACGAGGCGGCCGAGACGGGCGCCGCTGCCAGGCTCGCGGAGCTGACCGGTGAGCCGCTCCCGGACGACGACGCCTCCTTCGAGGAGGACGACGTCCGGAGCGACGCCGTGGCCGAGGAAGCGCCGACCTCGATCGACGACGAGCCCTCTGTCGGCGACGACCCGACCGACGGCGCATCGGTCGTGGAAGACGTCGACGACGAGGCCGCCGTGGCCGCAGACGGTGTCGAGAGGGCAGCTGACGACGTGCCGAGCAGTGCGGCCGACCCGGTTGTCGCCGAGGCCGTTGTCCCCGATGCTGATGTCGTGGACGCCCCGGATCACGAGCCCGACACCCCGACCGACGATCGATGACCACCCTCCTCGACCGTCACGACCTCGTACTCGCCGATCTGGACGGCACGCTCTACCAGGGACGTGAGGCGATTCCGGGTGCCGTCGCGGCTGTGGTTGCGGCCGCGGAGAAGGGCGTCCGGACGCTCTACGTCACCAACAACGCGTCGCGTGCGCCCGGTGACGTCGCCGTCCATCTGGCGGAGCTGGGCTATCCGGCCGAGGCCGACGACGTCGCCACCAGCTCGCAGGCCGCAGCTGCGCTGCTGGCCGAGCAGTTGCCGGACGGGGCGAAGGTGCTCGTGGTCGGCACCGCCGCGCTGGCGGCGGAGGTCACCGCCGTCGGGCTCACGCCCGTCGACTCCGCAGACGGCGCCACCGCCGTCGTCCAGGGCCTCGACCCTGCGCTCAACTACGCCACGCTGGCCGAGGCCTGCGTCGCGCTGCGAGCCGGTGCGGTCTGGGTAGCGTGCAACGTCGACCCGACCCTGCCGAGCGAGCGTGGACCGGTGCCCGGCAACGGGGCGCTCGTGGCGGTCCTGCGCACCGCGACGCGGCTCGAGCCCCAGGTGGCGGGCAAGCCGGCCCCGGCGCTGATGCAGACCGCCGCGCGGCGCGTGGGTGCGACCGCGCCGCTCGTGGTCGGCGACCGGCTCGACACCGACATCCAGGGTGGTCGGGCGGCCGGTATGGCGACGCTGCTCGTGCTCACCGGTGTCTCCGACGCCACCGAGCTGCTGGAAGCGCCCGCGGAGGCCCGGCCGGACTACGTCGGCGCGGACCTCGGAGCGTTCGACCTCGACCCGGACACGCTGGCGGTGGGTTCCGGACCGGGCTGGACCGTCAAGGGCGGCGCTGACGGTCTCGTCCTCTCCGGATCCGGGGATCCGCTGGACGCACTGCGCGTGTTGTGCGTCCACCACTGGGACACGGGCGGCGGACCGCCCCGGGTGCGTGCCGACGGCGACGACGCGGCGTCCGCCCTGCGTGTTCTCGGTCTGCGCGACACGTCCGACAAGCGTGACGAGGTCGGGAGATGACCTTCCCGTCAGGTCCGCCGCGACCCGCCGACCCCCGCACTCTCCACCCCGCGCCCGAGGAGACGGTGGAGGCCGCGCTCGCCGCGCTGGACGGCCTCGCGGACCGGCCACTCGCCGAGCATGTCGCCGTCTTCGAGCAGGTGCACGCCGCACTCGGGCACGCGCTCGCGGACGGTGCCATGACCGAGGCGTCCGGCCGGTCGTGACGGCGGTGGTCACCCGCGCCCGCTTGGACGCCGAACTCGTGCGCCGGGGACTCGCCCGCTCCCGCCAGCAGGCTGCCGAGCTGATCGAGCAGGGCCGGGTCGCCGTGCGCGGCGTGCGTGCGGGCAAGCCGGCCACCGTCGTCGACCGCGACACGCCCGTCACCGTGCAGGAGTCGGACGAGCGGCAGTGGGCCTCCCGCGGCGCGCACAAGCTGATCGGCGCCCTCGACCACTTCGGCGACGTCGCCGTGGCGGGGGCCCGCTGCCTGGACGCCGGCGCCTCGACCGGCGGTTTCACCGACGTCCTCCTCGACCACGGCGCTGCCGAGGTCGTGGCGGTGGACGTCGGGTACGGGCAGCTCGTGTGGCGGTTGCGCTCGGACGAGCGGGTGCGGGTGCACGACCGCACGAACGTTCGCACGCTCACTCCCGACGACATCGGCGGCCCGGTCGACGTCGTCGTCGCCGACCTGTCGTTCATCTCCTTGCGCACGGTGCTGCCCGCCCTCGTCGCCTGCACCCGCCCGGGCGGGAACCTGCTGCCGATGGTCAAGCCGCAGTTCGAGGTCGGACGCGACCGGCTGGGTTCCGGCGGGGTCGTGCGCGATCCGGACCTGCGCCGTGCGGCCCTGGGTGAGGTTGCCGCAGCCGGGCGGGAGCTCGGACTGGTGGTGCGCGGTGCCGTCGCGAGCCCGCTTCCCGGGCCGTCGGGCAATGTCGAGTTCTTCCTGTGGTTCGTCCGTGATCCCGCCGCGGTGGACGTGGGCGACGACGTGTTGGACCGTGCCGTCGCCGAGGGGCCCCGATGACCCCGGCCGCGGTGAAGGAGCTGTGATGGCCCGCGAGGTGCTCGTCGTCCTGCACGCCGGTCGGGCGACCAACCGGTACACCGCCGCCGCCGTCGCCCGTCGCCTCGCCGCCGACGGTGTGCGGCTCCGGATGCTCGACGACGAGTGGAAGCAGGTCGCCCCGCTCCTCGGCGACCTGCCGCCGGACCTGATCCCGCGGGTGGTCGACGCCCGGCCGGGATGTGCGGAGGGGGCGGAGGTCGCGCTCGTGCTCGGCGGCGACGGCACCCTGCTGCGCGCCGCGGAGACCGCCCGGCCGGTCGGCGTCCCGCTGCTCGGGGTGAACCTCGGGCACGTCGGGTTCCTGGCCGAGGCCGAGCAGGAGTCCCTCAACGAGGCACTGCGGGCGATCATCGACGGCGGCTACGAGGTCGAGGAGCGGATGACCGTCGACGCCGTCGCGTTCGTCAACGGCGCCGAGATCGCGCGCAGCTGGGCGCTCAACGAGGTGTCGGTGGAGAAGTCCAGCCGCGAACGCATCCTCGAGGTGGTGCTGGAGGTCGACTGCCGTCCGCTCTCCGCGTTCGGCTGCGACGGCGTGCTGTGTTCGACACCCACCGGTTCCACCGCGTACGCGTTCTCCGCGGGCGGCCCGATCCTGTGGCCACAGGTGCAGGCCCTGCTCCTGGTGCCGAGCAACGCGCACGCGCTCTTCGCCCGGCCGATGGTCATCTCACCGGACAGCCAGGTGGCGATCGAGATCCAGCTCACCGGGCCGCCCGCCGTCCTCGACTGCGACGGTCGGCGCACCGCCGCGCTGCCCCCGGGCGCACGGGTCGAGGTCACGCAGGGGGCCACACCGGTCCGCATGGTGCGGCTGGACGGCAGGCCGTTCACCGACCGGCTCGTGCGCAAGTTCGACCTGCCGATCCGCGGCTGGCGCGGCGCCCCCCAACGCCCGGGCTCCCTCTAGCGCGGAGTGACAAGCCCGCCGAAGAGGGCCGGCCCCGGCACGTACGCTTTCCCCATGCTCGCCGAGATGCGGATCCAGGGCCTCGGCGTGATCGACGACGCGACCCTGGAACTCGACGCCGGCCTCACCGTGCTGACCGGTGAGACGGGCGCGGGCAAGACCATGGTCGTCACCGGGCTCACGCTGCTCGGGGGCGGCCGTGCCGAGGCGTCGCGGGTGGCGGACGGGGCCCGGCGAGCCGTGGTCGAGGGTCGGTTCACGGCGGACGCCGCCGCGATGAAGGTCGCCGACGAGGTGGGCGCCGAGGCGGACGACGACGGCGCGCTGATCGCGGTGCGGACCGTCGGCGCGGACGGGCGTTCACGGGCCCATCTGGGCGGCCGGGCGGTACCCGTCGGCGTGCTCGCTCGGCTGGCCGAGTCCGCGCTCGCGGTGCACGGACAGAACGACCAGCTGCGGTTGTTGCGGCCTGCGGAGCAGCGGGCGCTTCTCGACCGGTTCGCCAGCGACGCCGTGGGCACACCGCTGCAGCGCTACCGCTCGGTGCGGGCCGAGTGGCAGGCGGTCACCGCCGAGCTCACCGAGCGGCGCGACGGCGCGCGGCGGCTCGCGCAGGAGGCCGACCTGTTGCGCCACGGCCTCGTCGAGATCGAGGCGGTCGACCCGCAGCCCGGCGAGGACCGCGCGTTGACGGAGGAGGCGCGCCGGTTGGCCGCCGCGGACGACCTGCGCGAGGCGGCCGGCGCCGCGCGCGCTGCGGTCGCCGGGGGCGACGCGATGGACACCGTCGACATCGGCGGCGGTGCTGTGACGCTCGTCGGGGAGGCACGGCACCGGCTCGCCGCGTCCGGCGACAGCGCACTGGCAGCGCTGGACACCGTGCTCGGCGACGTGCTCGCGCAGCTCGACGACGTCGCGGGCGAGCTCACCGCGTACCTGGACCGGCTCGACGCCGACCCCGAACGGCTCGGCCACGTGCTCAGCCGGCAGGCCGAGCTGAAGGCGCTCACCCGCAAGTACGCCGCCGACACGGACGGCGTGCTCGCCTGGGCGGAGCAGGCCCGGCAGCGGTTGGAGCATCTCGACACCTCGGACGAGGCCCTCGCGGCCCTCGCCGGCCGGCGCGATGCCCTGGCCGGCGAGCTGGCCGAGCACGCGGCGACGGTGACCGTGGCCCGGACCGCGGCGGCAGACCGTCTGGCCGACGGCACCACCGCCGAGCTGGGCGGGCTCGCGATGCCCGACGCGCGGCTGCTGGTCGCCGTCACACCTCGCGCCGCCGCGCCTGGCGCCGCCGATGCGCTGCGCGTCGGCGACGAACTCCTGGCCGCCGGGTCGGACGGGGTCGACGAGGTCGAGCTCCGGCTGGTGGCCCACACCGGCGCCACTCCGCAGCCGTTGCACAAGGGCGCGTCGGGCGGTGAGTTGTCGCGCGTGATGCTCGCGCTGGAGGTGGCGCTGGCCGGGGCGGATCCGGTACCGACCATGGTGTTCGACGAGGTCGACGCCGGGGTGGGCGGCCGGGCGGCGGTCGAGATCGGCCGCCGGCTGGCCCGGCTGGCGGCGCGGCACCAGGTGGTGGTCGTGACCCACCTGGCGCAGGTCGCCGCGTACGCCGACCGGCATCTGCTCGTCGACAAGGCGCGGGCCGACGGTGGCCCGGCGCGCAGCCGCGTGCGCACGCTGGACGAGAACGAGCGGGTCGGCGAACTGGCGCGGATGCTGGCCGGGCTGGACGAGACGGACACGGGCCGCGCGCACGCCGAGGAGCTGCTGGCCGCTGCCCGGGCGCATCGGGCCGCCGATCGTCGGAGCGACGAGGCGCCCACGACCCCCTCGAGCCGACGGAGCCGGCGCGGGTCGGCGCACGTCCCGGCCTGACGCCCGACAGCGTCGTCCGGAACCCGCTGGACCGCCCCGACCCGGCGCCGCAGGATCACCCCGGTGTCGACCGCCACCCGCTCACCGCACTCCCTGGCCTGGCTCCCCGGCTTCGCGCTCCTCTCCGCCGTCTGGGGTTCCAGCTTCGCGCTGATCAAGATCGCGGTGGACGCTGGCGTCGCGCCGCCGTGGGTCGCCTTCGCCCGGTGCGCCGTCGGTGCGTTGACGCTGCTCGCGATCTGTGCGATCACCCGGAGCCCGCTGCCGCGCGACCGGATCACCTGGGGACACGCCGCCGTCGTGGCGCTGCTCGCCAACGCCGTCCCGTTCGTGCTGCTGGCGTACGGGGAACAGCACGTCGACTCGGTGCTGGCCGGGCTGCTCAACGCGACCACGCCCCTCATGACCCTGCTGTTCGTCCCGCTGCTGGTGCCCACCGAGCGGATCACGGCGCTGCGGATCGTCGGGCTGCTCGTGGGGTTCGCGGGCGTGTTGTGCGTGCTCGGCGTGTGGCGCGGCATCGCGAGCGCGACGGTCACGGGCACGCTCGCCTGCCTCGGCTCCACGGCCTGCTACGGAGCCGCCTTCGCCTACACCCAGCGCTTCTTCGCCGGTCGCACGGGTTCCGCCGCGGCGCTGTCGGGTGCCCAGCTCGTGTGCGCGAGCGCCGAGCTCGCGGTGGTCGCCCCGGTGCTCGCAGGCCTGCCGGCCTGGCCCGGTGTCCCGGCCGGCGTCGCACTGCTGGCGCTCGGCGCACTTGGCACCGGCCTGGCCTACGTGCTCAATCTCGGGGTCGTCCGGGCCGCCGGGCCGACCGTCGCCTCGACGGTCACCTACGTCATCCCGCTGTGGTCGACCGCGATCGGGGCCGTGCTGCTGGCGGAGCCGGTCGGCTGGAACACCGTCGCCGGCGGCGTCCTGGTGGTGACCGGAGTCGTCGTCACCCGCCTGCCCGGGCGCGCCTGACCGTCACGCTCCGGTGATCTTCGGCGTGCCTTGCCCGGCATATCGGCCTCCGGATGTCACAGTGCGTACATGAAGCTCTCCGGACTGTTGCATCGCACCCGGTCCGAGCTGCCCGGCGTCAGCGGTGTCGCCCGGGTCGACCGGCACACCGGTGCGCTCCTGCGCCGGCTCCGCCCGGGTGACGTCGTGGTGCTCGACCAGCTCGATCTCGACCGCGCGACCGCCGACGCCATGGTCGCCGCGGACGTCGCCGCGGTCGTGAACGCCGCTCCCTCCATCTCCGGGCGTTTCCCCAACCTCGGGCCCCGGATCCTCGTCGACGCCGGTATCCCGCTGGTCGACGCGGTCGGGGCCGAGGTGTTGCACGCCGTCAAGGACGGCGCCCGGGTACGCCTGCACGAGGGCGTGCTCTACGCGGGGGAGCAGGTGCTCGCCGAAGGTGTGGCGCAGACCGCCGACTCCGTGGCCGACGCGCTGGTCGAGGCCAAGTCGGGGCTGACCCACCAACTGGAGGCGTTCGCCGCGAACGCCATCGAGTTCATGCGCCGCGAGCGCGGGCTGCTGCTCGAGGGCGTCGGGGTGCCCGACATCCAGGTCGACCTGACCGACCGCGAGGTGCTGGTCGTCGCCGCCGGCTACGACCACATCGCCGACCTGGGCCGGTTGAGCCGGTTCATCAAGGAACACCGGCCGCGTCTGATCGGGGTCGGTGCCGGCGCCGATGCGTTCCTGGCCGCGGGGCACCGGCCCGACCTCATCGTCGGCAATCCGGCCGAGGTGTCGGACGAGGCGCTGACCTGCGGTGCGGACGTCGTCGTCCCCGCGTTCAGCGACGGCCACGCACCCGGCCTGCATCGCGTGCAGGACCTCGGTGCGGGAGCGGTGACGTTCCCGAGCTCGGCCAACCCCGAGGACCTCGCGCTGCTGCTGGCCCACCGCCACGGCGCCTCCATGATCATCACAGTGGGGCTCTCGGCGACCATGTCGGAGTTCCTCGACCGCGGTCGCTCGGGCAGCAACGCCTCGACCTTCCTCACCCGCCTGCAGACCGGCGGCAAGGTCGTCGACGGGCACCTGGTCGCGGCCCTGCACCGCAACCGGATCTCGGGCTGGCTCGTGGCGCTCCTGCTCGTCGCGGCCGCTGCGGCGGTGGTCGGCGCGCTGCTCGTGTCGCAGGCCGGCGACGGCGTGCTGGCGTGGGCCCAGCAGTGCATGTCGGTGGCGGTCGAGCTGGTCCGGGGTGGTCTGCTGTGATCTCGCTGCGCTACCACGCGGTGTCGATCGCCGCGGTGTTCCTCGCGCTCGCCGTCGGAGTGGTGCTCGGGTCGAGCGGCGTCTCCGACCGGGTGCTCGCGGCCGTCTCCACCCAGCGCGACGACCTGGGCGCGCAGGTGACCAGGCTGACCGCCGAGCGCGACGCGCTGGCCGCACAGGAACGGGGAGCCGACGAGTTCGCGTCCCGGGTCGGGCCGGCCGCGGTGCGTGGCCTGCTGGCTGGACAGACCGTCGCGCTCGTCGTGGCCGGTGCCGACGTGCAGGACCGCGACGCCATCACCGGCCTGGTCGACCAGGCCGGCGGGACCGTCACGGGTCAGGTCGAGCTGACCGATGCGGTCGGCGACCCCGCGCGCGCCGACCAGCTCCGCGAGCTCACCTCCCAGCTGCTGCCCGCGGGCGCGCAGCTGCCGGCGGCGTCGGACACGGGCAGCCTGGTCGGGGGACTGCTCGGCGGGGTGCTGCTGGCCCGCGACGGGCAGGCCCCGTCGGGCCGTGACGACGCCGACTCCGTGCTCACCGGCCTCACCAGCGCCGGATTCGTCCATCCCGGCCAGGTCCCGGGTGCGGCGAACCTCGTGCTCGTGCTCACCGGGGGCGCACAGGACGGGATCGACGCTGCCGACACCGCGGCCGTGTACGCACGGCTGGCCGCACAGCTGGACCTCGCGGGTCGCGGAGCGGTTCTGGCGGGGCGGAGCGGGTCGGCGGACGCCACGGGGGCGATCGGCGTCGCGCGGGCGGACCCGCAGGTGGTGGCGCGGCTCTCGACGGTCGACGACGTGCAGTCCGGCACGGGCCGGATCGCGGCGGTGCTGGCGCTGCACGAGCAGCTCGACGAGCGGGCGGGTAGCTATGGCACCGGAACGGGCGCGACGGACGGCGCGGCCCCCGCGGTCCGGGTCGTTCCCGGAGCCTGAGAGTCGGGTGCGGCGGCGGGACCGGGGCGCGGGGCTGTACGCTGAAAACCCGTGCAGCAACGCGCCACGCGTCATCTGTTCGTCACGGGAGGCGTCGCGTCCTCCCTCGGTAAGGGCCTGACGGCGTCCAGTCTCGGCCAGCTCCTCACGGCCCGCGGATTGCGGGTCACGATGCAGAAGCTCGACCCCTACCTCAATGTCGATCCCGGGACGATGAATCCGTTCCAGCACGGCGAGGTGTTCGTCACCGAGGACGGGGCCGAGACCGACCTCGACGTCGGGCACTACGAGCGGTTCCTCGACCGGAATCTGCACGGCCGGGCGAACGTCACCACCGGGCAGGTCTACTCGTCGGTGATCGCCAAGGAGCGCCGCGGCGAGTACCTCGGCGACACCGTGCAGGTCATCCCGCACATCACCAACGAGATCAAGGACCGCATCCTCGCGATGTCGGCCCCGGACGACGACGGCGTCACTCCGGACGTCGTGATCACCGAGGTGGGCGGCACCGTCGGCGACATCGAGTCGCTGCCCTTCCTGGAGGCCGCGCGCCAGGTCCGCCACGACGTCGGCCGCGACAACTGCTTCTTCCTGCACGTGTCGCTCGTGCCGTTCCTCGCGCCGTCCGGTGAGCTGAAGACCAAGCCGACGCAGCACTCCGTCGCGGCACTGCGCAACATCGGTATCCAGCCCGACGCGCTGGTGCTGCGCGCGGACCGGGACATCCCGGACGGCATGAAGCGCAAGATCTCGCTGATGTGCGACGTCGACCTCGACGGCGTCGCCGCCGCGCCCGACGCCCCGTCGATCTACGACATCCCTCGCGTGCTGCACCGCGAGGGACTCGACGCCTACGTCGTCCGCCGGCTCGGACTGCCGTTCCGCGACGTCGACTGGACGGTGTGGGGCGACCTGCTCGACCGCGTCCACGACCCCGACGAGACGGTGACGGTCGCGCTGGTCGGCAAGTACGTCGACCTGCCCGACGCCTACCTCTCGGTGACCGAGGCGCTGCGGGCGGGCGGGTTCGCGCACCGGGCGAAGGTGGAGATCCGCTGGGTCCAGTCCGACGAGTGCGAGACCCCGGCCGGTGCCGCGACGGCGCTCGACGGCGTGGACGGCGTCCTCATTCCCGGCGGCTTCGGTGTGCGCGGCATCGAGGGGAAGATCGGCGCGATCCGGCACGCCCGCACACGGGGCGTCCCGCTCCTGGGCTTGTGTCTGGGACTGCAGTGCATGGTCATCGAGACGGCGCGCCACCTCGCCGGGCTCGAGGGGGCGAACTCCACCGAGTTCGACCCCACCGCCCCGCACCCGGTGATCTCGACGATGGCCGAGCAGATCGACGTCGTGTCCGGCCAGCGCGACATGGGCGGCACGATGCGACTGGGGGCCTACCCGGCTCTGCTCGCCGAGGGTTCGGTGACCGCGGCGGCCTACGGCACCCGGGAGATCTCCGAGCGGCACCGGCACCGCTACGAGGTCAACAACGCCTATCGCGATCGCCTCTCCGAGGCCGGCCTGGTGATCAGCGGGACCCTGCCCGACGGCTCGCTCGTCGAGTTCGTCGAGCTGGCGGCCGAGGTGCATCCGTTCTTCGTCGGCACCCAGGCCCATCCCGAGCTCAAGAGCCGCCCCACGCGCCCGCACCCGCTGTTCGCGGCGTTCGTCCGTGCGGCGATCGACTACCGCGCCGCCGACCGGCTCCCGGTCGAGCTGCACCGTGAACGGGCGACGGTCGGTTCGGGTACAGGGGTGCAGTGAGCATCTCTTCGGTCGCCCCGCAGGTCTCCGCACCCCGTCACGACTTCGCCGTCGTCTCCAGTGACGACATCTACACGGGCAAGGTGCTCGCGGTGCGCCGCGACCACGTCCGCATGCCGGCCGGCGGCACGTCCGTGCGCGAGATCATGGAGCACGCCGGGGCCGTTGCGATCGCCGCACTGGACGACGACGACCGGCTGATGATGATCTACCAGTACCGGCACGCACTCGAGCGGCGCCTCTGGGAGATGCCGGCGGGCCTGCTGGACGTCGCGGGCGAGCCCGAGGTGGAGACGGCGAAGCGCGAGCTGGCCGAGGAGGTCGGTCTCGCCGCGGACGACTGGTCGGTGCTGATCGACGTGGCCCCGTCGCCGGGATTCTCGGACGAGAGCGTGCGCGTGTTCCTGGCGACCGGCCTGCACGACGTCGGCCGCCCCGACCTCGGCGCGGACGACGAGGAGGCGGACCTCGAGACCCACTGGATCCCGCTGGCCGACGCCGTCGCGATGGTGTTCGAGGGCACGATCGTCAACTCGAGCTGCGCGGCGGCGGTGCTGGCGGTGCACGCCGTCCGGAGCGGTGCGGCGCAGCCCCGTCCGGTCGACGCACCGTGGCCGGACCGGCCGACCCGGTTCGCCGCCCGGAAGGCCTGACGCGCCTCAGGGCCGCAGCGGCCGGCCGTGCCTGTCGGTCGGGCGTCCGGCGAGGATGACGATGCCGTCGATGAACGCCCACACGATCCCGATGCCGAAGAACAGGGTGAGCAGCAGCTGGGCCACGCCGATCCCGGCCTGGCCGGCGTACATCCGGCCGATGCCGATGGGCAGGAGCAGCTGCAGCAGGCCGGCGACGACCTTCGAGCGGTCCGAGTAGGGGAACCCGCTCACGGGATCGCGGCCGTAGGGCGCCTGCGGGTCGTAGCCACCGTGCGCGACCGGGCCCGGGTGCGGCATCGGACCCGGGTAGTGGGCCGGGGGGAAGGCGGCGGGGTACCCGCCCGTCGGGTACGGACCCGTCAGCTGGTGGCCGGTCGGATGCTGCATCGTCGGGTGAGCCGTCGGATACGGCCCCGCCGCATGGGCGGCGGCCGCGGGCGGCAGGTCCTCGAACAGCCGGTCGAGGTCCTGGGCGGTGCGCGCGGCGTACGCCGCCGTCATCCGCTCCTCGAACTCGTCGGGCTCGAGCCTGCCCAGCGCGAAGTGGTCGCCGAGCGCCTTGACCGCCTGCTCCCGCTCGACGGTACCGATGCGGATCGATCGCGGATCGGGTGTCGCCACGTCCTCGACGGTACCGCCGGAGCACGCCCACTCGCCGCAGGGATGAGGTCGCCGAGCCGGCCGCTGCGGCCCGGGGCCGTCAGTTCCCCTTCACGTTGACGACCTGCCGCAGCGTGTGGTCGATCGACACGAGGTCCGCGGCGTCTGCCATCACCGTGTCGATCGGCTTGTAGGCCTCCGGGTGCTCGTCGAGGAACGCGTCCGACCGGCCCCAGGCGATCCCCGTCATCGCTGTGTCGAGCGACTCGCGGCTGAACCGCTTCCGCGCCGCCGTGCGCGAGTAGTTGCGCCCCGCGCCGTGCGGGCTGGACCGCAGCGCCAGCGCGTTCCCCTTCCCGGTCACGACGAAGGACGCCGTGCCCATCGACCCCGGGATCAGCCCGCGCGCGCCCTCGCCGGCGTCGATGGCTCCCTTGCGCGACAGCCACACCTCCTGCCCGAAGTGGGTCTCGCGGGTGGTGTAGTTGTGGTGACAGTTGATCTCTTCCCGTCGCTCCACGGGCGTTCCGACGTGCTCCCCGACCGCCTCGACGCAGCGGTCCATGATCTCCTTGCGGTTGAGTCGCGCGAACTCCTGCGCCCAGCGCATCTCCCGGATGTAGGCGTCGAACTCGTCGCTGCCCTCCTCGAGGTAGGCCAGGTCGCGGTCGGGAAGGGCGACCGACCGGCGCTGCATCTGCCGCTGCGCGACCGCGATATGGGTGGTCGCGATCTTGTTGCCCACACCCCGCGATCCGGTGTGCAGGAAGATCCACACCCGGTCCCGCTCGTCGACAGTCACCTCGACGAAGTGATTGCCGGATCCGAGCGACCCGAGCTGCAGCGCCCAGTTGCCCGCGTACCGCGCCGGGTCGAATCCGGCCCGCGCGGCCAGCTCGGTCAGGTGCGCGACCCTCGGCGCGGCGGTCTCCTCGACCTTCCGGTTGTAGCGCCCCGCCGACAACGGGACCCGTCGCGCGATGGAGGCGTGCAGCTCCTGCAGGCCGCGGACCGTCAGGTCGGCGAGCGTGAACCCGGTCCGCACCGCCTGCATCCCGCAGCCGATGTCCACGCCCACCGCGGCCGGCATGATGGCGCCGTCCGTCGGGATCACACTGCCGACCGTCGCGCCCTTTCCGAGGTGCGCGTCCGGCATGAGGGCCAGGTGCGGTTGGACGAACGGCATCGCCGCGGTCGTCTCGGCCTGCCGGCGCGTGCCGTCCTCCAGCAACGACGCCCAGCTGTACAGCTTCGGCCCCAGCCGCTCCACCGCTCCTCCTCGCTCCCGCCGCGCGCCCGATCCGGCGCAGTGTGGGTGTCGCCCTCGACCGCGGGCAAACGCGTTCCGGCGGACCGGCGTCGCTCTCGTTACGCTCCGCCGCATGCGCTTCGGACTCTTCGTGCCCCAGGGCTGGCGGCTCGACCTCGTCGGCATCGACCCCGCGGAGCAGTGGGCGGTCATGCGGGACGTGGCCCGCCGTGCGGACGAGGGGCCGTGGGAGTCGGTGTGGGTCTACGACCACTTCCACACCGTGCCCCAGCCCACCGACGAGGCCTGCCACGAGGCGTGGACGTTGATGGCCGCGCTCGGGGCGGTCACCGAGCGGGTCCGCCTCGGCCAGATGTGCACCTGCATGAGCTACCGCAACCCCGTCTACTTGGCCAAGGTCGCCGCCACCTGCGACATCGTGTCCGGTGGCAGGGTGGAGATGGGCATCGGAGGCGGCTGGTACGAGCACGAGTGGCGCGCCTACGGCTACGGGTTCCCGTCCGCGGGCGTCCGGCTCGGGATGCTGGACGAGGGCGTCCAGATCATGCGCCAGGCCTGGACCGAGGGCCGGGCCACGCTGCACGGCAAGCACTACCAGTTCGACGGCGCGATCGTGCGGCCGCTGCCGTTGCAGGAGGGCGGCATCCCGCTGTGGATCGCGGGCGGCGGCGAGAAGGTGACGCTCAAGATCGCCGCGAAGTACGCGCGGTACACGAACTTCGACGGCACGCTCGAGGGCTTCACGCGCAAGTCCGAGCTGCTCGCGGGGCACTGCCGCGACGTCGGCACCGACTTCGACGCGATCACCCGCTCCGCCAACTACAACGTCGCGATCGGTGCCACCGAGGCCGAGGTGGAAGACCGGCTGCAGCAGCTCAAGGCCAGGATCGCGCCGTTCGTCGGCGAGGAGAGGGCCGAGGCCCAGCTGGGCGGGTTCCGCGGGCTGCCGGCTTGCGGCACTCCCGAGCAGATCGTGGAGAAGCTGCGCAAGCTCGAGGCGGCGGGGATGGCTTACGGGATCTTCTACTTCCCGGAGGCCGCCTACGACCGGTCCGGGATCGAGCTGTTCGAACGCGAGGTCGTCCCGGCGCTGAGCTGACCCGGACCGCTGAGCGAATCGGGCCGACCGTGCCACGCCCCTCGGATGTCGTCGAGGCCTTCCTGCACCACCTCGCGGTGGAGCGCGGCAGCGCCACGAACACGTTGCGCTCGTACACGGTCGACCTCGAGCGCTACGTGGTGCACCTGCGCGCCGTCGGCGTCGACGATCTCGCCGCCGTCCGCGAGGAGCACGTCACCGGCTTCGTCGTCGTGCTGCGCACCCCGGCCGAGGGGCGGCCCGCGCTCGCCGCGTCGTCGGCTGCGCGCGCGCTGGCGGCGGTCCGCGGGCTGCACCGGTTCGCCGCGCGCGACGGCCTGGTCCCCGCCGACGTCTCCCGTGCCGTCACCCCGCCCGCACTGCCGCGACGGCTGCCGCGGACGCTGAGCGTCGACGAGGTCGACCAGCTGCTCGCGGGCTGCCCTGGCGACGATCCCGCCGCGCTGCGGGACCGGGCGCTCCTGGAGGTGCTCTACTCCACCGGCGCGCGGATCTCGGAGGCCGTCGGGATCAACCTGGACGACCTCGACACCCGCGCCCGCACCGTGCTGCTGCGCGGGAAGGGCGGCAAGCAGCGGCTGGTGCCGGTCGGCCGCCCGGCGCTCGCGGCCGTGGAGGCCTACGTCGTGCGGGCCCGGCCCGCCCTGTCGACCCGCGGCCGGGGTTCGCCCGCCCTGCTGCTGAATGCGCGCGGGGCGCGGCTGTCGCGGCAGAGCGCCTTCCACGTGCTGCGTGCGGCCGCCGAGACGGCAGGCGTGGCGCGCGACGTCTCGCCGCACACGCTGCGGCACTGTTTCGCGACGCACCTGCTCGCGGGCGGTGCGGACGTCCGCGTGGTGCAGGAGCTGCTCGGGCACGCGTCCGTGGCGACGACGCAGCTCTACACCCACGTGACCGTGGACACCCTGCGGGAGGTCTACGCCACCTCTCACCCGCGCGCTCTCGGCTGAGCGCCCCGCGACGTGCAGAAATCCCGTGAATACGTGCCGGTTCGCACGGCGAGGCGCGTTGCCGCCCGCGTCGACGGCCTCCTACTCTCAGCCGTTGATCCCGTCCGGGATCGTTCGCGAGAAACCGGAGCCCGCATGGACAGGACGCGGCCGACCGACCCTCGACGGGAGGATGGCCCCGAGGACGACACCGAGGCCGCCGCGGGTGTGGATGCCTTCGGCATCCCCGAGCCCGCCCCGCTGACCGAACACGGACCAGCTCGCGTGATCGCGGTGGCGAACCAGAAGGGCGGCGTCGGCAAGACGACGTCCACGATCAACCTCGGCGCGGCGCTCGCAGAGCACGGCCGCAAGGTGCTGCTCGTCGACTTCGACCCGCAGGGGGCACTGTCGGTCGGCCTCGGCGTGCAGCCGCACCAGCTCGACAGCACGGTCTACAACCTGCTCATGGAGCGCGACTCCGAGATCGACGAGGTGATCCGGGAGACCGGCGTCGAGAACATGGACCTCCTGCCCAGCAACATCGACCTGTCGGCGGCCGAGGTGCAGCTGGTCTTCGAGGTCGGGCGCGAGCAGGCGCTGGGCCGGGCGCTCAAGCCGGTGCTCGACCGCTACGACATCGTGCTGATCGACTGCCAGCCCTCGCTGGGCCTGCTCACGATCAACGCCCTGGCGTGTGCCGACACCGTGCTCATCCCGCTGGCCTGCGAGTTCTTCAGCCTCCGCGGCGTCGCACTGCTGATGGACACCATCGACAAGGTGCGCGACCGGCTCAACCCGAACCTGGACATCCTGGGCATCCTCGCCACGATGTTCGACCCGCGCACCCTGCACACCCGCGAGGTGCAGCACCGGGTCCGGGAGGCGTTCGGCGACCTGGTCTTCCGGGCGGTGATCAACCGGACGGTGCGGTTCCCGGAGACGACCGTGGCCGGCGAGCCGATCACGACGTGGGCGCCGACGTCGGCAGGTGCGATCGCGTACCGGCTGCTGGCCCGCGAGGTCCTCGCCCGGTGACGCTGCTCGCCGAGAACGGCGCCGCCGGGCCGGCCGCTGACGACTCCGGGGCGCCGCCGCGGTTCACCGTCCACCTCGACAACTTCACCGGCCCGTTCGACCTACTCCTGCAGCTGATCGGCAAGCACCAGCTCGACGTCACCGAGCTGGCCCTGCACCGGGTGACCGACGACTTCATCGCCCACCTGACGGCGCTCGGCGACGACGCCGACCTCGACGAGACCTCCGAGTTCCTCGTCATCGCGGCGACGCTGCTCGACCTGAAGGCCGCCCGGCTGCTGCCCGATGCGGAGGCGAACACCGAAGACGGCGACGACGCACTGCTCGAGGCCCGCGACCTGCTGTTCGCCCGGCTGCTGCAGTACCGCGCCTACAAGCAGGTCGCGGGGCTGTTCGTCGAGCTGGAGGCCACGGCGCTGCGCCGATTCCCCCGCTCGGTCGCGCTGGACGAGCAGTTCGCGGGACTGCTGCCCGAGGTGCTGCTGGGCGTCGACCCGGCGCGATTCGCCGACCTCGCGGCCGCGGTGCTGCGTCCCAAGCCGCCGCCCACGGTCGGTGTGGATCACCTGCACGCGCCGACCGTCTCCGTCGCCGAGCACGTGGCCATCCTGCGCGAGCGGCTCGCCGAGCTGAGCGAGGCGACCTTCGCCGCGCTGACCGCCGACTGCGTGAGCGCCCTGGAGGTGATCGCCCGGTTCATGGCGGTGTTGGAGCTCTTCCGCGAGGCGACGATCCAGCTGGACCAACCCGAGTGCTTCGGTGAGCTGACAGTCCGCTGGACCCCACCCGGGGGGTTGACGGTGCCAGAGGAGAATACGGCGGGTGACGACGACCGACGGGCCTGACCTCGGCGACGTTCCCGAGCTCGCCGATCCGGGTGCGTTCGAGTCCGCGCTGGAGGCGTTGCTGCTCGTCGTCGACGCCCCGACCGAGGACGACGCCCTCGCCGCCGCGCTGGACCAGCCCGTCGCCCGCGTCCGGGCGGCGCTGATCGTGATGGCGCAGCGCTACGCCGCCGAGGGCCGCGGGATCGACCTGCGCCGGGTGGGGGAGGGCTGGCGGTTCTACACTCGCGACACCTACGCCCCCTACGTCGAACGACTGCTGCTCGGCGGCCAGCGCGCCAAGCTGACCCGCGCGGCGCTGGAGACCCTCGCCGTGGTCGCCTACCGCCAGCCGGTGACCCGTGCCCGCATCGCGGCGGTACGCGGTGTGAACTGCGACGGCGTGCTGCGTACCCTGGTGACGAGAGGGCTCGTCGAAGAGGCGGGCGTGGACGGCGCGACGCAGGGGACGCTGTTCCGTACGACCGAGCTGTTCCTCGAGCGGCTGGGACTGTCGTCCGCGGACGACCTGCCGCCGCTCGCGCCCCTGCTGCCCGACGTCGACGCCATCGATGCGATCGACGCGGGCCTGAAGACCGGAAGAGGACAGTGAACCACCCCCAGGACAAGCCGGACGGTGTCCGGTTGCAGAAGGTGCTCGCCCAGGCGGGTGTGGCGTCCCGCCGTGCCGCCGAGGAGCTCATCGCCGCGGGCCGGGTGAGCGTCGACGGCAAGATCGTGCGCGAGATGGGCCGGCGCATCGACCCCGACACCGCCGTCGTGCACGTCGACGGCGGACGCATCATGGTCCGCGACGACGTCGTGCACCTGGCGCTCAACAAGCCGTTCGGGATGCTCTCGACGATGTCGGACGACCAGGGGCGGTCGTGCGTCGGCGACCTGATCATGGAGCGCGCGGAGCTGATCAACCGCGCCGGCCGACTGTTCCACGTCGGGCGCCTCGACGCCGACACCGAGGGCCTGCTGCTGCTGACCAACGACGGCGAGCTCGGTCACCGGCTCATGCACCCGTCGTACGAGGTGCCGAAGACCTACCTCGCGAAGGTGCACGGGAACGTCGCCCGCGACGTCGGCAGGCGGCTGCGCGAAGGCGTCGAGCTGGACGACGGCATGGCGACGGTCGACTCGTTCAAGCTGGTCGACAACCTGTCCGGGCACTCGATGGTCGAGATCGTGCTGCACGAGGGGCGCAAGCACATCGTGCGTCGGCTGCTCGACAGCGTCGGCTACCCCGTGGAGCAGCTGGTCCGCACCGCGATCGGCCAGGTGCAGCTGGGCAACCAGCGTCCGGGCAAGGTCCGGCCGCTCACGGTCTCCGAGGTGGGCCAGCTGTACCGGGCTGTGGGCCTGTGACGGGCCCGCTGCCCCACGGGAAGCTCCGGGGTGTCGTCGCGATGGACGGCCCCTCGGGCACCGGCAAGTCGACCGTCTCGCGGCGGTTCGCCCGCGCCGGCGGTGCGGCCTACCTCGACACCGGCGCGATGTACCGGGCGGTGACGCTGGCCGTGCTGCGCGCCGGACTCGACGCGTCGGCGCCTGAACACGAGGTCGTCGCCGTGGCGCGGTCGGCGCGGCTGCGCTCGGGTACGGACCCGGATGCGCCCTGCATCGAGCTCGACGGCGCGGACGTCGAGGCCGAGATCCGCGGCGGCCCGGTCACGCAGCTGGTCAGCGCGGTCTCGGCACATCCGGCCGTGCGCGACCTGCTCGTGGAGCGCCAGCGCGAGCTGGTCGCGGAGGCGCTGTCGGGTACCGGCGGCGCCGTGGTCGAGGGGCGCGACATCGGCAGCGTCGTGCTGCCGGACGCCTCGCTCAAGGTCTATCTCACGGCGCCGGCCGAGGTCCGGGCCGCGCGGCGGGCCGCACAGGACCGCAAGGCCGGGCGGGTCGCCGACCTCGACGCCGTGCTCGCGGATGTCCGCAGGCGCGACGACCTCGACTCCACCCGTGCCACCTCACCACTGCACGCCGCACCGGACGCCGTGGTGCTCGACACGGACGGGCTGAGCGTGGACGCCGTGCTCGCCCGGCTGAAGGAGCTCGCGCACGAGCGCGGGCTGCTGACGTGACCGCCGTGCTGATCCCTGGGCGGACATCCGCGTCCGTCCCTGCCGTCGCGACATCCGATCTGCCTCCCGGTACGTCTCCGCGGTTGCACGACCTCGCCCGGTGGGTCGGCAGCTGGTGCTTCCGGCCGGTGCTGCGCGTGCGGGTGCACCACGCCGAGCGGATCCCGGCGACGGGCCCGGTCGTGCTGGTCGCCAACCACACCGCGTTCGTCGACGGGCCCCTGCTGCTGGGGCTGATCGGGCGCCGGGCGGCGTTCCTGACCAAGCGGGAGATGTTCCGCGGACCGCTGGCCTGGCTGCTGCGCCGGATCGGCCAGCTCGCCGTGCGCCGCGGAGAACCGGATCCCGCACCCCTTCGCGCGGCGGTCGGAGTGCTGCGGGGCGGCGGGATGATCGGGGTGTTCCCCGAGGGCACCCGTGGGGCGGGCGACGTCATGGCCGCACAGCACGGCGCGGCCTGGTTGGCCCGTGCCACCGGGGCCGCGGTACTGCCGGTCGTTGTCCGGGGGACCCGGCGCCATGAAGGTCTGCGCCGACGGTTCCGGCCGCGGGTGGACGTGCTGGTCGGTGTGCCGCTGACGGTGGCGCCCGGCGGCGGCCGCGCCGGACTGACCGGCGCCACCGAGACCGTCCGCGCCGCGCTGGCCGGACTGGTCGTCGAACTGGACGAAAGACGGAGCAACAGTGAGTGACCAGGATGACGTCGCGTACATGACGCGGCTCGGGATCGACCCGGGCGACTTCGTCGCCGACGACGGTCCGCTCGGAGACAGAGACGGAGACGGAGACCTCGACGAGGCGTCCGACGACGAGGTGCTGGCCGCGGCGCCGGTGCTCGCCGTCGTCGGGCGCCCCAACGTCGGGAAGTCGACCCTCGTCAACCGCATGCTCGGCCGCAGGGAAGCGGTGGTGCAGGACATCCCCGGCGTCACCCGCGACCGGGTCGCCTACGACGCACTGTGGAACGGGCGCCGGTTCACCCTCGTCGACACCGGCGGTTGGGAGCCCGACGCCACCGGACTGCAGGCCGCCGTCGCCGAGCAGGCGGCGCTGGCGATCCAGACCGCCGACGCGGTGCTGCTCGTCGTCGACGCGAGCGTGGGCGCGACCGCCACGGACGAGGCCGTCGCCCGCGTGCTGCGCCGCAGCGACCGTCCGGTCCTGCTCACTGCCACGAAGGTCGACGACGACCGCCTCATGGGCGACGTCGCCGCGCTGTGGCGCCTCGGGCTGGGGGAGCCGTACCCGGTCAGCGGCCTGCACGGCCGTGGATCGGGCGACCTGCTCGACGCGATCCTGGAGGCGCTGCCGGAGAGCCCGCGCGACACCTTCGGTACCGGCACCGGCGGCCCGCGCCGGGTCGCGCTGGTCGGCAAGCCGAACGTCGGCAAGTCCAGCCTGCTCAACCGGGTGTCGGGGGAGACCCGCTCGGTGGTGCACGACGTCGCCGGGACGACCGTCGACCCCGTCGACTCGCTCGTCGAGATGGACGGCGAGGTGTGGCGCTTCGTCGACACCGCCGGCCTGCGCAAGCGCGTCAACTTCGCGAGCGGCATGGAGTACTACGCGTCGCTGCGCACGCGGGCGGCCATCGAGGCGGCTGAGGTCGCCGTCGTCCTGATCGACGCCTCCGAGCCGATCGCCGAGCAGGACCAGCGCGTGATCACGATGGTCGAGGAGTCCGGCCGCGCTCTCGTGCTCGCGTTCAACAAGTGGGACCTCGTGGACGAGGACCGGCGGATCGCGCTCAAGCGCGAGCTGGAGCGGGACCTCGTCCGGGTGCAGTGGGCCGAGCGCGTCAACGTCTCCGCCCTGACCGGGCGGGCCGTCGCGAAGATCGCCCCCGCACTCCGCACCGCCCTGGCGTCCTGGGACATGCGCATCCCGACCGGGCGGCTCAACGGTTGGCTCTCCGACATCGTCGCCGCGACCCCGCCGCCGGTGCGCAGCGGCAAGCAGCCCAAGATCCTCTTCGCGACGCAGGCGAAGACGCGTCCGCCGACCTTCGTGCTGTTCACCTCGGGCTTCCTCGAGGCGGGCTACCGCCGGTTCCTCGAGCGACGGTTGCGCGAGGAGTTCGGCTTCACCGGCACGCCGATCCGGCTGTCGGTGCGGGTGCGGGAGAAGCGGGCCCGCAAGCGCTGAGTGGAAGTACTCGGTTGGGACCGATTCGGCTCCCGTCGCCCGCCGAGCCCAGGAGGCTCGCCGGCATGACCGAACTCTCTCCCACCACCGCCCCTCCACTGCGGACGGACGACGACGTCGCCCGCCGCGTCGCGGACCTCCTCGGGCGTGCGGCGCGCGACGACACCCTGTGGCTGCTGTTCGTCGACGGCGATGATCGTCAGGCGCCCGTGATGATGCCCGTCGAGGAGATGTCCGGGCCGCCCGACGACGAGTTGATCGCGGCGCTGGGCGACGTCATCGACGGGATTCTGCCCGACCTGACCACTCCGGCAGGCGTCGGTTCCGTGGTGTTCGTCCGGGAACGTCTAGGGGCCGACTACGTGCTTCCGGCCGACCGTGCCTGGGCCGACGCGCTCGTCGCGATGTGCCGGAAGCGTGGGATCCGCATGCGCGGCGTCCACCTGTCGACCCCGCGCAGGTCGCAGCGCGTCTCGTGACGCCCGTTTCGGACCTCGACCAGGAAGTGGGCGCGTTCCGCGACCGGTCGCTGACCGGCGAGGCGTTCCCCTACGTCTTTTTGGACGCGACCTACTGCAAAGCTCGGGTGAACCACCGCGTGGTGTCTCAGGCGGT
>NZ_JAVREJ010000044.1:0-22511 GCF_031845345.1 Pseudonocardia charpentierae
AGTACCGCGACCTGGATCCGGTCGCGTTCGGCCGGGTGGTCCGGCAGAAGCGGGTGCTGGACGGCCGCAACGCGCTCGACCGGACCCGCTGGGAGGCGGCCGGCTGGAGCTACCGGGCGCTGGGACGCCGGAACCTGCCCTGAGCGACCGTTATACGCACTGATTGGCCGGAGCGGACGTTACGGCGGCCCAGCGGAGATCTGGCGCGGCGCGGAGTGCAGCCTGTGCGCGGGAGCTACGGACCGTCCGGTGAACAGGTCCTCAGGGCGTCCCGTCTCGAGGGCCTTGACGTAGGCAGGGACGGCGCCGTGGGCCGCGTCGATGGTCTGGTCGATGTCGGCGTTCGTGTGCGCTGCCGAGACGACGTACGACTGACCGAGCACCCCGCGACGCAGGATCTCCTGGAGGAACAGCGTGCGCATCGGCTGCGACGGGTTTCCCTCGGCGTCGGCGGTGCGGAAGACGAGGCACGACGGGCGACCGATCACCGACAGGTGGTCGGCGATCCCCGCGTCGGACATCACGGCGTTGATCCCGTCGGCCAGCGCGCGGCCCTGCCGTTCCATCGCTCCGACCGGATCGGTCTCCGCGTAGGCCCGGACGACTGCTCGGAATGCGGCGAGTGAGACGGTCTCCGCTCCGTGTGTGCTGGACAGGAGGAACACCCGTGGCTTGTCGGTGGTGAGCCCGCCGAGCTCCATGAACTCGCGCCGACCGGCGAGCGCCGCGATGGGGAATCCGTTCCCGATCGCCTTACCCCAGGTGGAGAGGTCCGGTACGACGCCGTACACCGCCTGGGCCCCGCCCGCCGACCACCGGAACCCCGTGATGGTCTCGTCGAAGACGAGCACCACGCCGTGCTCGTCGCAGAGCGCCCGAACGCCCGCGAGGAAACCCGGGAGGGGTTCGGTCATGCCCGTCGCGGCCTCCATGACGACGCAGGCGACGGCCCCCCGGTTCTCGTCGAGGACCAACCGCAAGCTGTCGAGGTCGTTGTAGCTGAAGGATCGCGCGAGCTCGCGGACCGCCTTCGGCACTCCGGTGTTGATCGGCATGGTGCCGACGAACCAGTCCTGTGAGCTGAAGTAGGGCTGATCACGGCAGTACGCAACCAGCTCGCGGCCGGTGGCGGCACGCGCGACGCGAATGGCCGTGCTGGTCGCGTCGGAGGCGTTCTTGCAGAACTTGACCATGTCTGCGCCAGGCACGAGCGTCAGGAAGTCCTCCGCCGCGGCGAGCTCGAGCTCGGTCGGCCGGCTGAAGGACAGTCCGTCGGCGAGAACCGCCCGCACCGCCTCGACGACGGGCTCGTAGCCGTGGCCGAGCGTCACCGAGCGCATGCCCATCCCGTACTCGACGAACTCGTTGCCGTCGACGTCCCACACCCGTGCGCCACGGCCTCGCAGGAGCACCGGCGCCATCTGCTCGGGGTACTGGTCGGCACCCTTGGCGAACGTGTGCGCCCCACCGGGCACGATCTGGTGCAGGCGGGCTTGCAGGGCGTTGGAGCGGCGGAAGTTGTCGATGTTCACATGGCTCCCTCTCGCCACGACGTGCGCCTTCACTTTCGAGGTGCCGCCTGGTTGGGGCTCGCGGCCGCTGCGCCGTTCGTTACAAGGTGGGGTGCCGTAACGCGGAGGGAGGGCGACACGAGCCAGAGGGTGATCCCGCCCGCAGGGGTCTGGAGGTCTTCCGTGGCGATCCCTGTCCTGTCCATTTCGATGCCCACCCGCAACCGTCCCGAATTGCTCGAACGAGCACTGCGGTCGCTCGTCACGGCGATGGCGCCGGTGGCGGAGCACGTCGAGGTCACGGTCTCGGACGGCTCGGACGCCGACACCAGCGGGCGAGTGGTGGAGCGTGTACTCGGCGACTGGCCCGGCGGCCACCGCTACGTGTGGAACCGTCCCGCCCTGACGCTGGTCGAGAACATGAACCGCGCGGCGGAGCTGGCGACCGGCGAGTGGACCCAACAGCTCGACGACGACGACCTCATGCTGCCCGGGTGCGGGCAGCCGATGATCGACGCCCTCCGGCGTACGGCACCCCAGGAGCAGGTCCTGATCTTCGGGGCGCACATCGTGGACGTCGCCGGAGTCAAGCAGCGCGAACAGACGTTCGCGAGTGAGCAGTACTTGTCGCCCAGGGAGGCGCTGCGGCGGCTACTGCGCAACTCCTCCTTCGTGCGAGAACCGATGGTCGTCGTACGCAGAGCCGCGCTCGTCGACGCGGGCCTGTTCGAGCTCGAGGTGGGTGACGCGACCGACACCGACATGTGGGTGAAGCTGTTCTCTCGTCACGGCGCTCGCTGCCTGCCCCTGGCCACCTGCGCCTACACGATCCACGAGGCTGCGGCCACCATGGGCATGTGGAACCCCCGCACGATCGAGACGCTCGGGACCGTGTTCGACCGAGCCGTCGCTTCCGGTGTCGTCCCGGAGCGAGAGGTGCGCCGGTGGCAGGCCGACTTCGTGCACCAGTTCATCCTCGCCGGTGCCTACCGCAGGCTGCGGGTGCGGCGGCGGGCCGAAGCCAGGGACGTGCTGCAGCTCTTCCGCCTGCCGGCGGTGAAGGCGCTCGGCCCGTCGCCCAAGTGGCTGCCCGTCCGACTCGCGTTCTCGACCGCGGTTGCTCTCCCGCTCTGGACAGCCTGATGCCCGACATGGTCACGGTCAGCCGTTACGTCGCGCAGTACCGGGTGCCGTTTCACGAAGCACTGCGCACGAAGCTGACGACGAACGACGTCGGATATCGGCTCTTGTACGGCGCTCCCAGACCCGGCGAAGCCGCCAGGCAGGACGCAGCGGCCATCGGCTGGGCCGAAGCGATCCGCGCCACCTACCTCGGTCCCGGTGGCAAGCTGGTGTGGCTGTCTGTCTTGCGCAGGGTGCGCGGCGCCGATCTTGTGGTGATCACCCAGGAGAACGCGCTCCTCAACAACTACGCGTTGCAGCTCTGGCGGAGGTTCGGCGGGCCGAAGCTCGCCTACTTCGGTCACGGCAAGAACTTCCAATCCTCGCGGCCGGACAGCGCCGCGGAACGCTTCAAGCGGCTCTGGATCAAGCAGGTCGACTGGTGGTTCGCCTACACCGAGCGCTCCGCCGCCGTCGTCGCCGGTGCCGGCTTCCCCCGCGATCGGATCACGGTGGTCAACAACGCCATCGACACCTCCAGGATCGCTGCAGAAGTCGCGGCGCTCGATCCGGCGGCGCAGACGGCGCTACGGCAATCGCTGTTCCACGGCGCGCAGAACATCGGCGTCTACGTCGGCGGGCTATATCCCGGGAAGCGGCTCGGCTTCCTGCTCGATGCGGCTCGCCTGGTGCGTGAGGCGGTACCCGATTTCCAGTTGCTGATCATGGGCGCCGGACCGGACGCGGGGATCGCGGAAGCGGCAGCCGCCGAGCTGCCTTGGGTGCACTACGCCGGACCGAGATTCGGCGTGGAGAAGACCGAGCTCGTCAGCCTTGCCCGGGTGCTCCTGATACCGGGTGTCGTCGGCCTCGGCGTGCTCGACTCGTTCGCCTACGGCACTCCGATGGTGACCACGGACGTTCCCGGTCACGGTCCCGAGATCGAGTACCTCAGGCACGGTGAGAACGGGTTGATCGTAGCGGACGACGTGCGGACCTACGCGAAGGCGGTGAGCGAACTGTTGACCGACGAGGCCTGGCGGCTGCAGCTCAGGCGCGGCGGGGAGGCGGCACTGCACACCTTCACCATCCAAGCGATGGCGCAGCGGTTCGCCGATGGAGTTCTCGGGGCATTGACATGCGGCCGGCAGAGCTAGGCAGCCCTGACCGCGACGTCCCCGGGCGCCGGTTGTCGCGCTGTGTAGTGCAGCAGGGCGTTGACGATGCTCCGTTTGGGTGATTGGGCTCCGTGACGCTCACGCTGCTGCTCGAGACGACGAGCAAGGAGTGAGGGCGAGCACGGCGAAGGGGCCAGGCTATGAGCGTTGCCAAGACGGGCGCGAGCCAGACGACGTCGAATTTCCGCGGCTCCGCCGACTCGGACACCGGCAGATCCTCCGCGGTGCCGTGGACACCAGCGGGGTCGGGTGCGGACAGCACCCTGGTCGGCGGACCAGGTCTCATCGGCTCGCTGTGGCGGTACCGGCTCGTCATCGTGATCGTGGTGGCAGTCGCTGCCGTCGCGGGAGGTGCCGCATCACTGTTGATCCCGACCCGGTACGAGGCGCAGGCCAACCTCTACCTGCGCGATCCAGGCACAGCCGACGTCCTGACACTGGAGGGGGCAAGTCCCCAGTCGGGCGACCACGCCGTCTTCATGGCCCAACAGGCCGGCCTCGCCGGCTCGGCCGACGTGTACGGGCGGGCGCTGCAGTTGCTCAAGCTCAGCGGGACACCCGAAGACCTCGGCCGCATGGTGGTGGTGAAGCCGTCGGCCGACCTCGCGTCCCTCACGATCAGTGCCACCTCGGGCGACCCCGCCCAGGCCGCGGACCTGGCCAACGCCGTCAGCCTGGCCTACCAGCAGGTGGCCGGCGAGCAGATCGTGGCGCAGTCCGACGCCGCCATCGCCCGGCTGCGGCAGGTCAGGAAACAACGCGAGGCCGAGTTCGACGCCCTCAGGGCGCAGGTCACGCAGTTGACCGGTCCCGCGCAGAGCACTCTTCAGGATCGGACGTCGCACGTAGCCAACCTGATCGGCGGGTTGCAGGTCCACGAGGACAACGTCGCCGCCCAGGCCGCGCTGTACGGGTCGGGAGTGGAGCGGTCCGAGCAGGCGGTTCGACCGGTCTCGTCCTCGCAGCCCACCCCACTGATGCTCGCCCTGATCGGCGCGGTGATCGGGTTGGTGGTCGCCAGTGGCTGGGCGTGGTGGGCGGCCGGGCGGCACCGCTGGGTGAAGACGGAAGGTGATGCCGGGGCGATCCTCGGGGTTCCGCTGCTCGGAGAGACGCCGCGACGGCGCAGGACGCTGCGGGAATCAGATGACCCGTCGTTGCGGCCGGACGAGCCGGACCCGGTCGCCGCGGAGGAATATCACTTCGTACTGGCCTTGCTGGAACGGGCCCTCTCCAAAGTGGACGGCAAGGTCGTCGCCGTGACCAGTGCGGAGCCGGGCGACGGCAAGACCATGGCCGTCCTCAACCTCGCGCGTGCGGCCAGGGGCGAAGGCCGGAAGGTGCTCCTGGTCGACGCCGACGAGCGCACGCGGAAGCTGTCCCAGCTGTGTCGCGACGGCGGGCACTTCGACGTGCTCGGCGTGAGTCATGACGGCGGCGAGTGCCCGGCTGTCACCGAGCAGGTCGCGCTCGGCGGGGAGAGCAGCACGGCCGAGCTGAACGAGACGGTGCTGCAGATCGAGCCGAGCCAGCGGAACGGGCATCACCCGGCCGTCTTCTTCCGCTCGACGGCCTTCAGCAAGCTGATCAGCATCTCCGGTGAGCCGGCCGACCTCGTCCTGATCGACACACCGGCCCTGCTCGAGGTGTCGGACGCCGTGCACATCGCTGATCATGCCGACGCGGTGCTCCTGGTGGTCGACCGTGGTACCTCTGGTGCAGACCTGCGACGCGCCCGCGACCGGCTCGGCATCACCGACACCCCGCTGATCGGTTACCTCTTCAACGGCACGTCGACGCGACGGCGTGGCCGCGCGAGCCAAGGTGCGGCCGAGCGGAACTTGCTCCGCCGCGGTCTGCGGCGCGCGAAGGTGCTCGCCCGCGGCCTTCTGCGCCGCCAGGACGCGGAAATGGTTGCGCAACAGACCCATCCCGGCTGATCTCCACCGCGCGAGCACCCGCGGCGCCGGCTCGGGTACGGAGAGGGAAAAGCATGATCGGCGGCAGGTCAGGATGATATGACCGACCTAGAGCCCCCCGGGGCGGCCGCTCCGCGCAGGCCACCGAGCAACCTGACGGCTCAGACCGCATCCGGACTGGGCTGGTCATACCTGTCCGTGGCGACTCTCGTGGTCGCCAATCTGGCCTACACGGCCACGATCTCGCGTCTGCTCGGGCCGGTCGCCTTCGGTCTGCTGGCGATGGCCAATCTGGTCGTGCTGTTCGTCCAGTACTTCGCGCGTATGGGACTGGCCTCGGCCATGGTCCAGAAGCCGGACCTGTCCGACGACGAGATCAGGGCCTCCTCCACCGTCGGCATCGTCATCGGCTTGATCTGCATGGCGTGTATCTGGGTCCTCGCCCCCGCCATGGGCGCCCTCTTCGATGCCCCGACGTTGCCGTCCATTGTGCGCGGTCTGTCGGTGTCCTGCGTGTTCATGGGCTGGTCGCAGACCGGCAATGGCCTGCTCCGCCGCCACCTGCGCTTCCGGGCCTTGTCACTGGTCGCGGTGTGCAGCTACGTGTTCGCCTACCTCGTCGTCGGGGTGGGTCTGGCCCTGCTCGGGGCCGGCCTGTGGAGCCTCGTGGCCGCCTCCGTGGCGTCCACCGCAGTCCAATCGGTACTGCAGTACGCGCTCCTGCGCCACCCGGTCCGGCCGGCGCTGCACTGGGAGCCCTACCGGGTCGTGTGCGGCTACGGCGCCCGCCTGTCGGGTGCGTACCTGATGGACTACGTCGGCAGCAACCTGGACACCTTGACCGTGACCCGGATCGCCAGCACCGCGGTTCTGGGCCAGTACAGTCGGGCCTACTACCTGGTCTTCCAGCCACTGGGCAACTATGTGGCACAGGCGCTGAGCACCGTCCTGTTCTCGATGCTGAGCCGCGTCCAGCAGGACCTGACCCGCCTGCGCCGGGCCTTCCTCAGCGTTCTGTCGATCACCAGCATCGTGATCTTCCCGATGTGCGCAGGCATGGCCGTCGCTGCGGATGAGCTGGTCCGGGTCGTACTGGGCCCCCAGTGGACCCTGGTGCCCGGGCTGGTCCCCTGGTTCGCGCTCGCGGGCGGCTGCCATGTCGCCTCCCAGATGTCCCAGCTGCTCGCCGAGGCCCGTGCCGAGCTGAACCGCTCCTTGGCCGTGCAGGTCGTCTACCTGGCCGCCCTTGCTCTACTGCTGCTGTCGGCGGTGCCTTTCCGGAGCCACGGGGTCTGGGTGATCGCCGCTGCCGTGGCCGGCGCGGAGGTGCTGCGCTACCTGAGCTACCTGCGCCTGACCCGCCGGGTCCTCCACCTGACATTCGGCGAGCTGTGGCAGGCCCACCTCCCCGCTGCGTTCGCCAGCACCGGGGTCGCCCTGGCCGTGGCGGCCGTGCGCGCACCCCTGGCCGGCCACGCCCCCGCGATCCTGGTATTGGCGGCCGAGATCTGCCTCGGAGTGCTGGCGGTGGTCCTGTGCATCAGGTTCTGCCCGGTGCCGCCCTTCCGCCGCGAGCTGCGTCTCCGACTCGACGCGGCTGCCCTTCTCGGCGCATCCGGTGGGCTGCGCCATCGACTGGCGCGGCTGGTCCTCGGGCCTGAGGTGCCGACGCCGGAAAGAGGTCGCCCGTGATGGTCACGGCCCTGCTGGGCGTGGTGCTCCTGGTCGCCGGGGCGGCAGGCCTCGTCCTGCTCGACGTGCTCATCAGGCGGCCCGACGTCGCGGCCACGATGCTGTTCTCCACCGCCGTGGTCCAGGCGTTGTTCGTGGACAAGGTGCCGGCGTTGCAGTTGTCCGGCACGCATGTGTACGTCACCGACCTCGTCGCGGTGTCGATCACGGCTGCTGCACTGGCCCGCGTTCTGCGCCTGAAGCGCTTCGACCGCTTCCAACGCTGGTTGCTGCTGCTGGCCGTGCTGCTCGGCGTCTCCCTACTGCAGGGGGTGGCCGCCTTCGGCATGCAGACCGCGGTCAACGACTTCCGCCAGTACCTGTTCTTCGTCGGTAGCGCTCTGTACTTCTCGACCTTCGCCCCGTCCTCGGGGCTGTCGGCGCGCATCGGTCGCATCTGGCTGGTCATGACCGTGCCCATGATGTTGTTGGCCGGCTTGCGCTGGGTGCAGAACTTCGCGGGGCTGCAGCTGGGCGTCCCTGCCTCGAAGTGGGGCGCCGACGCCGCCATCCGCGTCCTCGACGGACCCTACGTGTTCTTCCTGGCCCAGGCCTTCGTGCTCACCATCCCGGCCTGGCTGCACGGACAGCCGTCGCGCAGGCAGCGCGTCCTGAGCATCGTGCTGCTGCTGATGGTGATCGCCCTCAATCGCCGCACGGCGTGGCTGGCGGTCGGGGCCGGGATCGCTGTGCTGTTGCTGCGGGACCGGCGTCTGGGCCGTCGCGCGATGGTCCTGGTGACGCTGGGCACTTCCCTGGGGGTCCTCGGCTTCGTCGCGCTGGGTGGGCTCCAGGAGGGCGCCCAGCAACCGGTGACACAGGAGGACGCCGGCAACTTCACCTGGCGGGTCGAGGGCTGGTTGGACCTGCTCGGCCCATGGCTGCACAACCCGTTGTCGTGGGTGGTCGGCGAACCGTTCGGCAGCAGCTTCGCCCGCGAGATCAACGGCATCGAGGTCACGACGAACCCGCACGACTTCTACATCCAGACCATGATGCGGGCCGGTGTCCCCGGCCTGATCGCTCTGCTCGTGCTGACCGTAGGGGTGGGCCGCGTGCTCTGGCGAACGCCGGCACCCGCCGCCGGCCTGCTCGATGCCGGAATGATGCCGGCGCTGCTGGCGATGCAGGTGGTCTGGTACCTGACGTGGATCCCGGGCAGCGAGCAGGGCGTCGTGACCGGCCTGGCCCTGGCCATGGCGGCGATGCCCCTCGCCGACCGGCGGTCGGACCCGACGCTGGCCCCGGAGCGCGCCGGGCCAGGCACCCTGCCCGCCCCCGAGCCGATTGGACGACCATGACCGAGGCGACCAGCCCACCGGGGCAGACCGGCCACTCGTGGCCGCCGTCCGTCAGCGTCGTGATTCCGGCCTACAACGCGGCCGCGACGCTGGCCGAGCAGCTCGAGGCCCTCGCTGGACAGGACTACGAGGGCGACTGGGAGGTCGTGGTCGTCGACAACGGCTCGAATGACGCCACCGCCGACATCGCCCGTCACTACGCGCAGCGCCTACCGACCTGCAGGGTCGTCGAGGGCCGCCGGCGCGGGCATGCCGCCCCGCGCAACGACGGGGCTCGGGCCGCCCGGGGTGAGCTGCTCGCCTACTGTGATGCGGACGACGTCGTGGCTCCGGGGTGGCTCAGGGCCATAGCGGCTGCAGCCTGCCGCTACGACCTGGTCGGCGGCTGGCTCGACCCCGAGCCCCTCAACGACGAGGCCACGCGTTCCTGGCACGGGGCGTACCCGAGGGACGGGCTCAGATCCTGGCTGCTGCCCTACTCGGGCGCAGGCAATTTCGCGATCTGGGCCGAGGTACTGTGCGACCTGGGCGGCTGGTCCGACGACTACGAGGCCGGTGCGGAGGACGTGGAGCTGTGCTGGCGGGCCCAGCTGGCGGGCTACCGGCTCGGTTTCGCCCCCGACGCCGTCGTCCAGGTCCGCTACCGGCCCGGTCTGCGGTCGTCTGCTCGCAAGGCCTGGACGATCGGCATCAACAGCGAACGGCTCCTGCGCGACTTCGGCTTCCTGCGCGAACTGGACCTGCCCGCCAAGGCGGAGGCCGTCCACGCGGTCGACGACGGCACCGGCGCCCTCGGGCGTGCCCTGGGCCGCGGCGTGTGGCTCGTGACCAGGCTGCACTACCTGCTCGGGTCACGCCGCCGACGTGGCCAGTGGATCTCCGTCGGGGCCCAGTACGCCGGGCGGCTGCGCGGCGCGCTCGAGTACCGGGTGCGGGACCGGCTACCCAGGGGGCCGGCTCGTGCCACCACCGGAAAGGTGGCGGGATGAACGACCGGCGGCTGCCACCCGGGGTTCGTGGCCCTGCTCATCATCGTTGTCGTCGTCCTCTCCCGGCGCGATCGGAACCAGGTTCGGCGCCGGCGGCGCAGGCCTGCCCGCGATGATCCGGAGAGTCGCGAGCGTCGCGCTGATCGCGCTGGTCGCCGTTCTCGCTGCTTGCGCGCCGGTACTCACACTCACGCCCGCGCCCGCGCCCGCGCCCGCGCCCGCGGTGCCGTCCATCGAGCAGCCGGTGATCGCAGTCACCGTGGACGACATCCCCGAGCACGGTGGGATGGCGCCGGGCGAGACGCGGCTCGACCTGACCCGCCGCCTGGTCGCCGCGCTCGAAGCCGAGGGTGTTCCCGCTTATGGCTTCGTCAACGGCGGGCCCGCCCAGGCGAACCGGGACGACATGGCGGCGCTCGAATACTGGGCCGGCGCGTTCCCGATCGGAAACCACACCTGGACGCACGCCAACGTGAACGAGCTCAGCCCCGAGGACTACATCAAGGAGATCGCTCGGGGTGAACCGTTGCTCGAAAAGCTCTCGCCCGCAGGCGACTGGCACTGGTTCCGCTACCCGTGGCTGGAGGAAGGCGACGATCCGGCCAAGCGACTCGCGATCCGCCAGGTCCTCGCCTCGCGCGGATACAGGATCGCCGCTGTCACGATGGACTTCGACGACTGGAAGTACGCCGACGCCTACGCGCGCTGCGCCGTGAAGGGCGACGGGTCGGCGATCTCGAGGCTCGAGGACGACTGGCTCGACGCGGTCCGCTACAACGCGGAGGAGTCGCGGAGGGTGGCCAAATCGGTTTACGGCGGCGACATCCCTTATGTGCTCTTGACCCATATCGGCTCGTTCGACGCGCGCATGTTCCCGCGCACGCTCGCCCTTTATCGAGAGATGGGCTTCCGCTTCGTCAGCCTCGACGAGGCGCAGAACCACCCTGCTTACGCCAGCGACAACGATCCCGCGGCGGCGCCCCAACCCACCATGTTCGCGATGGCGCAGCAGGCCGTGGACTCGCCGCCGTATACCGAGCGTGTGCCGAACGTCGATCTTGCCGGCATCTGTAACCAGCGCTGATCGCCAACGCCGCCCAGCAGGTCATGGCCAGACCCAGGGCTGCGCCGCCGACGACGTCGGTCACGTAGTGGACCGTCTGCACCAGGCGCGCCGCGGCCACGACGAGCACCAGGCAGCCAACCCACCAGGCGACGTGCACCCTCACCCGCGATGATGCCGGCGTCGCCCTCACCACCAGCACAGCGGCCGTGGCTGCTGCGGCCGCGACGGCGACATGGCCCGACGGGTACAGCAGCGCCGCGCCGCCGTCAGGTCGCTGACGGTGGACCACCTGCTTGAGCAACAGTTCGACGGCAAGGGCGCCGGGAGCAGCGACGAGGGCGAGCACCACCGCATCCCACCGCCTGACTCGCCATGCCAGCCCGACGACCACCAGCATGGCCAGCACGACCAACGGCCCGACGCCGTACGCGACCGCCGTCGCGATCCCGCCGCCCCGAACCCTCACGACTTCCTGCCAGCGCATCATCTCCGCGTCGGCCGCATTGGGCAGGCGAGTCCGCCAGACGAGGGCGGCCACGAGCGCGACCACGACTGAGGCGGCGACGCCGACGACCACGGTCCACGGCGGGCTGAGCGTCGACCACCGTCGCTCCGGCGCACCCCTGCGAGGTGGCCGGCGTTCAGCAGCCAGCTGCGACTTCGACGGCCTCTTCAGTGTGACGTCCTGTTCCCTTTAGGGGCGTGCCAGGATCCGTCCTCGGTCGGCTGGCGGTCACGCCATCCCGCTCACGGTGAGCGGCTGGCTCGGTGCAGGAACCGACGTCGGCTCGAGGACGAGGCTCTGATTGCGGAACCAGTCGATGGTCCGCTGCAGTCCGTCGCGGACATCCACGACGGGTTCCCACCCGAGGGAAGCCCGCGCCAGCGTGATGTCGGGGCGTCGGACGGTCGGGTCGTCCTGCGGGCGCTCCACGAAGACGATCTCCGAACGCGAGCCGGTGAGGTCGATGATCAAGTAAGCGAGATCCAGGACGCTCATCTCCCCGCAGTTGCCGATGTTCACCGGTCCTGCCAGGTCCGAGTGCAGCAACCTGAGGAGGCCTTCGATGAGGTCGTCGACGTAGCAGACCGACCGGGTCTGGCTGCCGTCGCCCGCCACGGTGAGCGGTTCGCCGCGCAACGCCTGCCCGATGAATGTGGGGATGGCGCGGCCGTCCCGGGGCCGCATCCGGGGTCCAAAGGTGTTGAAGATGCGGGCGATGGCGGTGTCCACCCCCCGCGCGTTGCGGTAAGCCATGGTTGCCGCCTCCGCGAACCGTTTGGCCTCGTCGTACACGCCGCGCGGGCCGACCGGATTGACGTTGCCCCAGTACGACTCGGGCTGAGGATGAACCAGAGGGTCGCCGTACGACTCCGACGTCGAGGCCAGCAGGAAGCGGGCGTTCTTGTCCTTGGCCAGGCCGAGGGAGTGCAAGGTGCCGATCGAGCCCACCTTCAAGGTGTGCAGCGGCAGCTGCAGGTAGTCGATCGGCGATGCCGGAGACGCCAGGTGCAGTACGGCGTCGACGGGTCCCGAGACGTGGATGTAGTCGGTGACGTCGGCACGGACGAGCCGGAACCGACGGTCCTCCAGAAGGTGTTCGACGTTCGCCGAGCTTCCGGTGCAGAAGTCGTCGAGGCAGACGACCTCGTATCCCTGCTGCAGGAGTCGGTGGCACAGATGCGATCCCAGGAAGCCGGCGCCGCCGGTGACAACTGCACGTCGCGTCCTCATGATTGGTCTCCTGCTCCTGAGGATGTGCTGAGGGGGCCCGGCACTCGTTCCAGCCAGATCTCCCTCCAATACGAGTAGATGCTGCGCGGGCAGCTTCGGTGGTAGTCGGAAGTGCAGGTGACGTCCGCCAGGACGATGCAGGGCGTCTTCATCGTCAGCATCCGTCCGGACTGCTCGTCGATGATGTGGTCCACCCGACGCAGCACCCGCGCCGTCCGGCCGCAGTACTTGAGCATCTCGACGTCGAACGACAATCCGCGGTTGTGGTTGTCGGGTTTGAGGGTGGCGCTGATCTGCTCGATGGACTTGACCCTGACCCACTCGCCGGGCTGAAGGTCGAGTTTCTCGACGGGGCTCGTGTCCGCGGTGCCTTCGATGAAGGGGTAACGCCGTCCGCCCCGGATCCGGAGCCTGTCGGGCAGCTTGCTCCTCGTCAGGTCCTGCACGAGGTTGAAGGCTCCGATGCCGACACCCCGTACGACCTGACCTGCAGGAGCGTTGCCGGTCCGGACGTCCTGCACGTACTGGCGTACGTCCCAGAACGGGATCCCGACGGGTGCCGCGCGGGTCAGCTCGGTGGCCTGACACGAGTACACGGGCTGGCCCGACTCGGCTTCGGCAGTCGCTGGCCGGCAGGCACCCAGGGCGACCTCGCCGAGCCGTTCCCGGGTGCACCCGGAAAGCCCTGTCGCCGGCTGGGACGTCGGCTGGTCCGACGTCGTCCGGTCCGACGCGCTCAGCTGCTGGGCTCGAGGCTCCGCCACGTGACGGCCCTGGCTCGAGCCGGAGATCTTCGTGAGCCAGGCGGTCTTCCAGAAGACCAGGCAGCCCGCCTGGCAACCGCCGTGTCCCTGACCGTCACAGCGAACACCCGTGAGATGAACCGTGTCCGTCATCCGCCGCAGGCCGGTCCAGGTGGCCGTATCGCAGGTCTTGAAAGCGATCTTGTCCACCACGAACCGCCGACCGCAGAAGTGCACCATCTCCGGCATGAACGGGAGGGCGTCGAGCTCACCCCGCTCGTCGAGCCCGGCGAGGATCACCTCGGCCGGCTTCACCTCGACGACGTCACCGATCGCCAAGGCCGGCTTCACGTCCGATGGTCGGTAGGTCGCGGTCATTGCGGTGCTCCCGGTGTGATGTCGGACCCGACCATCACGGACGGTTCGGACGGGGTCTGTGCCAGCCGAGGCGGGTGGGCCAGGATCTTCAGCCCGAAGGCAGGGTTGTTCCGCAGGTAGCGACGCCACAGTCGTCGCGGTTCCCGGCCCAGCCGGTAGGTCCACTCCAGCCCGCTACGTTGCATCCAGCGCGGCGCCTGGGGAATCGTGCCTGCGTGCAGGTCGAAGGCGGCGCCGACGCCGAACAGGGCGTTGGCCTGCAGCCGGCCCACGTGGTCGGCCATCCAGCGCTCCTGCTTCGGCGTGCTCAGACCTACCCACACCAGCTGAGCACCGGAGTCGTTGACGACCTGGACCGCGTCCGCGTCCTCCTGGGGGGTGAGCGATCGGAACGGCGGCGTCAAGGTGCCGGCGACCTGCAGCCCGGGGAACCGGGTGACGAGCCGGTCTGCGAGCAACTCCGCGGTTCCGGGGCCGCCCCCGTAGAAGAAGGACGACCAGCCCCGTTCGACAGCCCGAGGTAGGACCGCCAGCATCAGGTCCGGGCCGTAGACGCGGCGGACCTCGCGCCTACCGGCCCACCGGGCCGACCACACCATCGGCATGCCGTCGGGAGTGGTCAGGCCGGACCCGTTGTGGATCCGGAGCAACTCCGGATCGCGCTGGCACTCCATGACCCCGTGCACACCGGTCACGCACACGTACTGATGCTCGGCACGGTCCACCCAACCGGTCACCTCCTCGACCGCGGAGTCGAGTGTCAAGCAGCTGATCCGCACCCCGAGTACAGCGACCCGTGGCGGGCCGTTCACCGGTGAGGGGCTGTGGTGATCAGGTGCGGTCACGCGCTGGTCACCTGCTTCTCGATCCACCGATAGGTGGGACCGAGCCCGTCGCGGAGGCACGTCGGCGGCTCCCAGCCGAGGACCTCCCGCAGCAGCGAGTTGTCGGAGTTACGTCCCCGCACACCCTGCGGACCCGGTATGTGCTTCATGTCGACGTGCCGCTTGCCTGCCACGTCGCCGACGAGGTGCGCCAACTCGTTGATGGACACCATCTCGTCGGTGCCGAGGTTGAGCGGCTTGGCGTAGTCGGACTGCATGATGCGGTAGATGCCCTCGACGCAGTCGTCGATGTAGCAGAACGATCGTGTCTGCTCCCCGTCTCCCCAGATCTCGATGCTGGCGCCGTCTTCGGCGAGCGCTATTTTCCGGCAGATCGCCGCCGGGGCCTTCTCACGGCCGCCGTCGTAAGTGCCGAAGGGCCCGTAGATGTTGTGGAAGCGCACGGTGCGGGTCTCGATCGGGTACTCAGCGGCGTAGTAGGAGCAGAGCAGCTCGGTGAACAGCTTCTCCCACCCGTAGGCGTCCTGGGGCTGCGCGGGGTACGCGTCGCTCTCCTTCAGCGGCACCACATCGGTCTCGGTCTGCAGGTATTCCGGATAGATGCAGGCCGAGGAGCTGTAGAGATACCGCTGCACGCCGTTGACTCGTGCGGCGTCGAGTGTGTGCAGGTTGATGAGAGAGTTGTTGTGCAGGATCTGCGCATGGTGTGTGGAGATGAAGCCCATGCCTCCCATGTCTGCTGCCAGCGCGTATACCTCATCCACCCCGCGAGTGGCCTGTAGCGCCGCATCCCACCGGCGCAGATCCAGCAGTTCGAACTCGTCGGCATCCACCCCGGTGTACTCCGGGTACACGAGGTCGACCCCGCGGACCCAGTACCCTTTCTCCTTGAGTAGAGTGACGAGGTGATGTCCGATGAACCCCCCGGCTCCGGTGACACACACTCGCTTCATCGCTGCCGTCCTTCCGTGAGCAAGGTGATGTTTCAGTAGGCGCCGCGGTGCTTCAGGACCGCGAAGATGGTCTTCCAGATGATCAGAGCGTCGAGAGCGAGCGACCACTGCTCGACATAGCGCAGATCGAGACGGATCGACTCCTCCCAGCTGAGGTCCGATCGACCACTGATCTGCCACAGGCCGGTGAGGCCCGGCTTCACGAACAATCGTCGGCGTGCCTCACCGTCGTACGGGCGGTCGGTCACCGGAAGTGGGCGCGGGCCGACCATCGACATTTCGCCGCGCAGTATATTGATCAATTGAGGTAATTCGTCGAGCGACGTGCGGCGTAGCAGTCGCCCCAGTTTGGTGATCCGAGGATCTGCAGACAGCTTGAACAGCTCGCCGGTCGCGTGCTGGTTGAGTTGGTCGAGGCTGGACCGAAGTTCTTCGGCGTTCTGGACCATGGTGCGGAACTTCCACATCGTGAACTCCCGCCCCCGCCAGCCGGTGCGGGCCTGGCGGAAGATCGCAGGCCCAGGGCTGCTGAGCCGGATGGCCAGCGCGATCGCCACCAGCACCGGCGCGACGACGACCAGCAAGATCAGTGCCGCCAGTCGGTCAAAGAGCTCCTTCGCCACGCGACGCCCACCTGCCAGCTGTGGTTCGTCGACGTGCAGCAAGGGCAGCCCGCAAACTGGCCTGATGGCGATCCGGGGACCGGCGACGTCGATCAATGCAGGGGCCACGAGCAGGTCGATCCCCGATTTGGCCAGACTCCAGGACAGGATCCGTAGGGCAGGGCCGTCCATTTCTGGGCACGGCAATACCGCCACAGCGTCCGCGGAAGTCATCTGGACTGCAAAGTCGACGTCTTCAAAGCTGCCGAGAACCGGCACGCCCAGTGCTGTCAGCTCCGTGGAGCCTTCCCGGCTAGGGACACACGCTCCCACGATCCGCATTCCGTGATGGGTGTCGGTGCGCATCTGTCGGACCAGCTCGGCAGCCGATCGTCCGTGCCCCACGAGGATGACATCGCTCATGTAGAATCCGCGACGACGCTCGCGGTGGACCCACTTCCGCACCAGATAACGTCCCAGCAGCGTCAGTGCTGTCGCCATCGGCAGTGCGACGAGAACGTAGCCTCTCGCGATTTCTGCTTTCGTCGCCCAGGAGGTCGTGGCGACGGTTGCAATGACGACGACTGCGGCCATGAGGACACGGCGGAACTCCTCGAATCCGACCGACAGGAAGCGGGCCTCGTAGGCACGAGCGGCCGCCATCGTCGCCAGCCACAGCAGGGGTAGGCCTGCGCTCAGTGCCACATAGTCCCACCTCAAGCCCGGTGCCGAACGATCACCGAAACGAACGGCGTAGGCGGTCAGTCCGGCCGCCAGCGAGGCGACGGCATCGATCCCGATCACTGCGCTGACGCAGCGCCGCTCCCATGCTCTGCGTGAGGAGCGGAGGACGAGAGGCTGGTTGAGCACTGTCTGGCTTGCGCCCTGGTTGCCGACGTTCACGCCCTGACTCCTTCGTCGTGCGTGTACTGCTCACCCCCCTGCTCGTCTCGTGGGCACCCAGCGTGAGCCGTGGCCGCCGCTACCACCTGAACAGACCAGTATCAAAATCAAATACACTACTTTGATGACGTTTGCGTGGTGGATCAGTGGCTGACTGTCACGCCTCGGCCCCTCGGCCACGTCGGGTTCGCGGCCGGCAGGCGACGTAGCTCGGGCTCATGAGTCACGCGGCCGAGTCGACCGCGGGGATCCGCGCCGCGGTCGTCGCTCAACCCAGCGCGCCGGACTCTGACGCCACGTCGTCCGCTACTCGCAGGATGCCGATGCGATGGTGTTGTCGGCGAAGCGGATGTCTCGTGCCGCGAGGTCGGCGCCGTTGTCGGCCGCCACGCCAGTGGGGTGCCCACCGTCGTCGGTCGCGCAGATCACGTTGTCGTGGACGTCGAAACCGGTGAGCAGGTGTGCCGGCGGGGTCGAGTCGGGACGGTCCTGCTGGATGCCCGTGATCCCGTTGTAGTTGCCGGAAAGTCGGTTGCCGTAGACCTCGACGTTGAAGCTGGAGGCCACCGTGATGCCGCCCCCCCAATGCCAGCCGAGAGCGCCGAATCCGTTGCGGTAGACCCGATTGTGACGGATGACGGCGTCCTGACTGATTTCGTAGTAGATCCCCTCCGCGCGGTTGTTCTCGACCAGGTTGTGCTCGATGAGGGCACTGTGGGCGTTGATGTCGGCCCAGAGTCCCCGACAGTCGTTGTCGTGGACGTAGGCGTTACGGATGGTGACCTGGCCGACGTCCCACTTCATGCCGCCGCCTTCGAAGTCACACGAGGCGCGCAGTGTGCGGTTGCGAGCCATCTCCGGCCCGTCCAAGGTGGCCGGATCGTCGTCCAGCCCGTCCAAGACGATCCCGGTCGTCGCGTTGCCGCCGATTCCCATCTGGTCGTTGTCGTTGTAGTGGCCACCGAGAATGCGCATGCCGTCGGAGGCCAGGACGCCGGCCCAGGAGTTGTGTATGGCCGAAACGTTGCGGAGCACCCAACCTTCAGCCCGGGGCTCGGGTTGTATCGCTCCGCCCTGTCGGCCACTTTCGTAGTCGCGCACCGTGATCGAGTCCAGGGTCACCTGGCCGGCGGCCCCTGAGAATGCCGCTCGGAGGCTCCGTCCGCCGTCGAGCACGGCGCCGGGCTCCCCGCAGAACGTGTCGCCGGACTTCGGCTCGACACTGAAGTTCCGCAGGTGGGTACCGGCCTTGATGATGTAGGTGGTGCCCGGTCGATGGCTGTTCACCAGGCTCTGGGCGTCGTCGTCGGTGCCGATCGGGACGCCGCCTCCTGCGAGACACGTCGAGGCGGGTGCCGGCATTTCGACGGTCGAGGCCGCCACGGGCGTCTGCGGGGAACGTGGCGAGGTGCTGTGCGTCCGGGCCGAGAGGGTGATCGCGGCGACCAAGCCGAGTGCGAGGGCCCCCAGAGCCAGTGCCCAGCGGCGCCGTCCGCCTCCCTCGGGCCTGCGCGGGGGAGTGGTCATGTGGACCATACTGGCGCGGCGACCGACCCCGTGGGTGAACAGACAAGCGGGTGCTCGCCCTCACCAGCTGATCACGCACCTCCCGCGCACCGGTATCGCGTAACAGCTGCAGGCCGAGAAGCGAGCTGGGTTCAGCCACGTCGCGCACGTAGCGCGCTCGCATGCCAGCCGCGAGCCTGCGGGCGGGACCGACCATGGAGGTCCGGGTGCTGACGAAGACTGAACTGCGCCTCGACGAATCACCCGTGCCCCTGGCGTTGACCTGCCGGCTGTGTGGATCGGGCTACCTCCGCAGTTTCCTGGATCTGGGGGCGACGCCGCCGTGTGAGTTGTTCCTGCCTGCGGAGGCGGTCGAGCGGCCGGAGATGACTTACCCGTTGCATGTGCGGGTGTGTGAGAGCTGTCTGTTGGCGCAGCTGCCGCCGTTGATCACGCCGGAGGAGACGTTCACCGAGTACGCGTACTTCTCGTCGTTCTCCACGAGTTGGGTGGAGCATGCGCGGCGGTTCGTCGAGGGTGCGGTGGAGCGGCTGGGGCTGTGTCCGGAGTCGTTCGTGGTGGAGGTCGCGAGCAACGACGGCTATCTGCTGCAGCACGTGGTCGGGCGCGGTATCCGGTGCCTGGGGGTGGAGCCGTCGCGCAATGTCGGGGAGGCGGCCCGGGAGAAGGGGGTGCCGACGTTGACGGCGTTCCTGACCCCGGAGACGGGCGCTGCGGTGCGGGCGGAGCACGGGCCGGCCGATCTGGTGGCGTTGAACAACGTCTACGCCCACATCCCGGACGTGGTGGGGTTCACGAAGGGTCTGCGGTCGATGGTCGCGGACGACGGCTGGGTGTCGATCGAGGTGCAGCACCTGCTCACGCTGGTCCAGCGCACCCAGTTCGACACGATCTACCACGAGCACTTCCAGTACTACACAGTGCTCACGGCGCAGCGGGCGCTCGCCTCCGGCGGCCTCACGCTGGTCGATGTGGAGTTGCTCGACACCCACGGCGGGTCGGTGCGGCTGTGGGCACGCCCCAGTGAGGTGGCGGGTGAGCCGTCGCAGGCCGTACGTGACGTGCTCGCTGCGGAGGCGGCGGCCGGGCTGCACACAGCGGCGGGGCACGACGGGTTCGCCACGGCGGTCTCGCGGGTGCGTGACGACCTGGTGGCGTTCCTGATCGAGGCGCGCCGGGCCGGGAAATCGGTCGTGGGGTACGGGGCGCCGGGCAAGGGCAACACCCTGCTCAACTACTGCGGGATCCGGCCCGACCTGCTGGCCTACACCGTGGACCGCAACCCGTACAAGCACGGCCGGTTCACACCCGGCACCCGGATCCCGGTCCTGCCGCCGGAGCAGATCGCGGCGGATCGGCCCGACTACATCCTCGTCCTTCCCTGGAACCTTCGCACCGAGCTGACCGAGCAGCTCGCCTACGTGCGGGAGTGGGGCGGCCGGTTGGTCTTCCCGATCCCGACCCTCGACGTGGTCTGAAGCAGAGGTGGTCTGAACACATGAAGGTCGTTCTGTTCTGCGGCGGCTACGGGATGCGGATGCGCGACGGCGTGTCCGATCTCCCCAAGCCGATGCACCAGGTGGGTCCGCGCCCGCTGATCTGGCATGTGATGCGCTATTACGCGCATTTCGGGCACAAGGATTTCGTGTTGTGTCTGGGGTACGGGGCGCATCACATCAAGGACTTCTTCCTCAATTACGACGAGACGGCGAGCAACGACTTCGTGCTGCGGGGCACCGATGTGGAGTTGTTGGGCAGCGACATCAAGGATTGGACGATCACGTTCGCCCACACCGGGTTGGACTCGCCGATCGGTGAGCGGCTGCGGCGGGTCCGCAAGCATGTCGAGGGCGAGGAGATGTTCCTGGCGAACTACGCCGACGTGCTGACCAACGCGCCGCTGGACGCGATGATCGAGAAGTTCCGGGCGTCGGGCATGGTCGGCGGGCTGCTGGCGGTGCCGCCGCAGTCGGCGTTCCACTGCGTGAACCTGGGTGAGGGCGACGAGGTGTCGTCGATCTCGACGTTGCAGGAGATGCCGCTGTGGGAGAACGGCGGCTACCTGATGTTCCGCCCGGAGGTGTTCGAGCACCTCGAGGAGGACTGCGACCTGATCGGTGACGTGTGTGCGCCGCTGGCCAAGGAGGGCCGGATGATGGCCTATCGGCATCGCGGGTTCTGGCAGCCGGCCGACACCGTGAAAGAGCGCACGGCACTCGAAGCGGCCTACCAGAGCGGGACCAGACCGTGGATGCTGTGGGACACCCCCGACCGGGACCCGCTGCAGGCCGCGATCGCGGACCTGCAGGACGCGCTCGACCGCTGACGACCGTTCGAGGAGAGGTCTGCCGTGCGTGTTCTGTTGACCGGTCACCAGGGCTACCTGGGCACCGTGATGGCCCCGATCCTGGCCGCGGCCGGGCACGAGGTGACGGGTCTGGACAGCGGGCTGTTCGCCGCATCCGTGCTGGGTTCGCTGGACGTCCCGGACGCGCCGACCCTGGCGGTCGACCTGCGCGACGTGACCGTGGAGCAGCTGCAGGGCTTCGACGCCGTGGTGCACATGGCCGCGTTGAGCAACGACCCGCTCGGGTCGCTCGCGCCGGAGATCACCTACGACATCAACCACCACGCGTCGACGCGGTTGGCCCGGCTGGCGCGCGACGCCGGGGTTCAGCGGTTCGTGTACGCGTCGACGTGTTCGGTGTACGGGGCGCAGTCGGGCGACGAGCTGGTCGACGAGGATGCGCCGCTCAAGCCCGTCACCCCGTACGCGGAGTCGAAGGTGCGCGTCGAGGACGACCTCGCCGAGCTGGCCGATGCGGACTTCGTGCCGGTGTCGATGCGCAACGCCACGGCGTTCGGGTTCTCCCCGCGGCTGCGCGCGGACATCGTGTTGAACAACCTGGTCGGGCACGCCCTGTTGTCGAACACGATCAGGGTGCTGTCCGACGGGACGCCGTGGCGGCCGCTGGTGCACGCCGACGACATCGCTACGGCGGTGGTGACGGCGCTGGTGGCGCCGGCGGAGGTGGTGCGGGCGCGGGCGTACAACGTGGGTACCGAGCGCAACAACCGCACGGTCGCCGAGATCGCCGAGGCCGTCGCGGACGCGGTGCCGGGTGCCGAGCTGCTGATCACCGGGGAGAACGGCAACGACCCGCGGTCCTACCGCGTCGACTTCTCCCGGGCCCGCAAGGAGCTGGGTTACGAGGCGCAGTGGACGATCCCGGACGGCGCGGTGCAGCTGGCGCGGGAGTACCGGGCCCGCGGGCTGACGCAGGAGGCGTTCGACAAGCGGTTCACGCGGCTGGCGGTGCTCAACGCCCGCCAGCAGGCCGGCGAGCTCGACGCGGCCATGCGCGTCGTCCGCTGACTCGTCGTAACCAGTACCACTCGACGGGGAACACGCGCTTCGTGCCACCCTTGAACAAGCGCCACCTGGCGCGCAGCCACCTGTAACGCGACGCGCCGGGGCTGCGAAGGAGCACCGTTGAGCATGCGTGCGGGGGAGGACCGATGAAGATCTCGGTGGTCGGGTGTGGCTACCTCGGAGCCGTACATGCGGCGTCGATGGCCCAGCTCGGGCACGACGTCGTCGGGATCGACGTCGACCTGCCCAAGGTCGAGGCCCTTCAGCTCGGCAAGGCACCGTTCTACGAGCCCGGCTTCGACGACCTGCTGGCGGCGTCGTTGGCGTCGGGGCGGTTGTCCTTCAGCGCCGACTTCCAGGCGGCTGCCGACGTGCAGGTCCACTTCGTCTGCGTCGGGACCCCGCAGAAGCGGGGGGAGTACGCCGCCGACCTCCGCTACGTCGAGGCCGCGGTCCAGTCGCTGCTGCCCGTGCTGCGGTCCGGGGCGCTGGTCGTCGGGAAGTCGACCGTGCCGGTGGGGACGGCCGCGCGGCTTGCCGAGCTGGTTCACGAGAAGGTCCCCGACGCGATCCTGGCCTGGAACCCCGAGTTCCTGCGCGAGGGGTTCGCCGTCGAGGACACCCTGCACCCCGAT
>NZ_JAVREJ010000045.1:0-22325 GCF_031845345.1 Pseudonocardia charpentierae
GCCACCATGGCCCTGCTCGCCACCCCGACACCACCGGAAGGGGTGGCCACCGCCGAACTCATGACGGCATGATCTGAACCGCAGAGCCTCCCGCGGAGCGAGTTACACCACGCAGCGGGACGCGACCTTTCCTGACGAGAAGAACCGCAACGGTGGCCGCAACGCTCCATGGACAACCGGGTCCTCAACCTGGAGTACTTGCCGGGAGTAAGAAGGTTCGCCAACCCGCCGTCCATAGCCATGGTGAGCGCTTCGACGGTGGAAACGGCGTGCCGCCGAGACGGCACAACGGTGTACCAGCACGATCGTGGCCATGACTGCACCCTCCGACCCAGAGCCGCTGCCACCGTCGCCGCACTCGGATCTCCCCGTGGAGTCCCTGTCGCACGGCTGCGATGTCTGTAGCGCGACGGGTCGTGACATCAGTGTTGGCAACAACGATCTGACCGACAGGGAACGCCAGCACCTCGCGCGACATGCCGCGCGGGATGCCGGTGGCTTCTTCATGACATCTGAGATCCTCGCGGACCTCACTCGCTACGTGCGGGTGTACGAGGCCACGTCGGGCCAGATGGAACAGTTCGCGGAACTTGTGGAGCTGGCCGGCTATGTCCATGCGCTCATCCAGCTGCCGTCTCGGCCACTGACCGACCCGCTGTCACGGTCGCCCGCCGAGATGGCTGCCCTCCGCGCCCGCGCCGCCGAGCAGCGGAAGGTCGCCGATGCGGCGAAGAAGCACCTGACCGCGCCTCCCGGACCGCTCCAGGATGCGGCTGGCCAGGAGTTCCTGGCCGCACGCGCCGCTTACGAGGCCGCGTTCCCGACCGCGCCGCCGACTGGCGGCGGCGCCCCGTGAAGATCACCGTCGGCGGCCTCAAGCCGGAGGTCGGGGTGACCGACCTGGCGCGCGCGGTCGCCGAGGGACTGGGCCGCCCCTTGGGTAGGCGCGTGTGTCGGTCATGACCGCCACGTCTGGATCACCGGTGACGGCGCCAGCGTCGACAGGGCGCGTGGTGGAGGTGCCTGCGGGGCTCGACCCGGTCCGGTGTTGCCTGGAACGGGTGTGACGCGCCGACGGCCCGGTGCGGGCGTTGATTGTCGACGAGCGCGACGGGTGGGAGTACCGGGTGGTGGTCCACCCGGGCGGCCGTGTGGAAGAGGATCTCGACCCGCCGCGCGCCGTTGGGGTCGCGGCGCGCCGGTGGCGGGTGGGTCCGGTGGCCGCGGTTGTGGCGGTCCTCCGTGTGACGACCTGGCTGGCGGTGGACGCCGCCCGCACCGAGCCGCCGTCCTCCTCGCCCAGCTCGCCCGGCTCGACCGGGCTGCAGAACGCGGTGCCGCTGAGTGTCCCGCTCGTCAGCACACCACGCCGCCGCTCACGAACCCGAAGACGTCCTCAACGGCCCCAGCGCCTGCGCCTACGACAGCGACCAAGGCCGGGCTAACGACCATCTCAGCACGCAGGACCAGCCAGCCACGCCCCCGGCAACAGCCCGCCGACCGCCGGTTACTACCCGCTGTCCCGTCACCACGCCGCGGCCCGCGCCGCCTCCGGTGGTCGGTGGCGTGGACGGTGGTCTCGACGAGCTGCGCGCTGATGATGCCCAGGTGAACCGGGTCACCTGCCCGGAGCTACCGGCGCAGCTCAGTGCCACCCGCCGCTGCACGCTGGTCTCCGACTTCGGCGTCTTCGGCGTCACCGTCTGGGTCAGCCGGGTGCGTGGCACCGACGTCGAGTTCGACATCACCGTCGACCAACGCCCCAGCGGAGATTGGGCACCTCGCACGGACGACCGGCGGACAGGAACAGGTCGTACCGCAGAACGGGCTACACAAGGTGCGGCCTTTGCCGGTGGCGTAGGCCAGGATCACGCCGAGCTGGCAGTTCTCGACCCCCTGCCGGCGGTGCCGGAGTACTGGCGCTGCACTCCGGCGGACTTGACGCCTTTCTTCAGGAACCCGGTCTCGTCGACGAGCAGCACCCCACCCGGCTCATCCAGGTGCTCCACGACGTAGCTGCGCAGATCGTCCCGAACTCCGTCGGCGTCCCCGTTCGCCGAGTTCAGCAGCCGCTGCATCCCAACCGGGGTGGCGTCCCGGCGACCTCGGCGAGCGTCCTTAGCTGCCGAGGAAGAAGTCGCGGGCCTGCCGGTTGAAGTCGTCCCGGCGCTCGATCATCGACCAGTGCCCGCAGTGGGAGAACACCGACAGGTCGGCGTTGTCGAGCAGCTGCAGCAGCTTGAGCGAGGTCTCCAGCGGGATGACCTGGTCCTCGCGGCCGTGCACGATCAGGGTGCGGTGCGACAGGCTGCGGATCTCGTCGTCCGGCACCGTCATCGACTCCACCCACCGCTGGCGCGGGGCGGGGAACATCGAGGAGAACGACTCCTGGAAGCCGGGCTGTGTCGCGCCCTCGAACCGGGCCTGGGCGAGGTCACCGCTGGTCAGCGACTTGTCGTAGGCGAAGTAGCCCATGACCGTCTTCATGTGCTCGAGCGTGCCCTCGAAGCCCCAGACGTTGTCGAGGCCCTCGGTGATCTGGAACGGGACCCCCATGCTGCCCATCAGGACCATCTTGTCCACCCGGTCCGGGTGCTTGGTGGCCAGCCGCAGCGCGATGCCGCCGCCGAAGCTGTTGCCCACCAGGTGCGCCTTCTCGATGCCCAAAGCGTCCATCACGCCGAGGGTCTGGTCGGCCCAGGTGTCGAGGCCGTAGTTCGGCTTCTCGGGCCGCTCGGAGTAGCCGAAGCCGACCATGTCCGGGGCGACGCAGCGGAAGTGCTCGCCGAGCACCGGGAGCACTCCCCGCCAGTTGGCGTACGCCGTGACGCCCGGGCCCGAGCCGTGGACGAAGACGATGGTCTGGTCCCCGGAGCCGGCCTCCAGGTAGTTGGTGCGGATGCCGTTGGCGTCGACGTCCCGGCCGATCGCAGGATTCCCCGTAGGGGTTGCCGAGCTTGCAGTAGTGGTCATCCGGTTCTCCTCACTTGTAGTAGTGCAACACGAGCAGTCTCACTTACCGAGCCGGTTTAAGAACGGTCCCTCAATGCCGGGATCATCTCATTGGCGACCAGGGCTGCCCATATGTCGGCGACGTCGCGCGGATCGTCGAGGTTGCGCTGTGTTTCGGCTTGAACTCGACGTAGCCGGTAGCGAACCGTGTTGGGGTGTACGTATAGGCGTTTGGCTGCGTCGGTGACCGATCCGCTGGATTCGTACCATGTGGAGAGCGTGAGCAGTAGCGTCTCCTGGTCTTCCCTGGGAAGCTCGTCCAGGCCGCCGAGGACCGATCGACGTAGCTCGCCAGCCGTGTCCGGCGAGGCAGCGAGGAGGGCGCCGATGGGACTTTCCGTGAACTGTTTGATCTCGCTGTGCCCGTTCGGGATGGTGCCTAGGACGAGACGGGCGACACGCATGGCATGGGGCGTGTCGGCCAACCTCGTGTAGGGACCGCTAAGCCCTACCCGGACCCCCGCGTGCCCCTTGAGCTCGTCGAGCAACGGACCGAGTTCTGCGGGACCGTGCAGTGCGACGATGCCGGCCTCGAGGTCGGCCGCGAGGCGCCACGCGGAGTTGATGTGGGCCTTCTGCAGCACTTCCCTGATGCCGGGCAGTGCCTCCCGTCCGGGTGCCGGGGTTGCGGCGGCGATGACGACGAAGTGGCCGTGGTAGGGCAGGTCGAGTAGGGCGGCGGCCTCCCACAGCGCTTCGGATCCGTTGAGATACCCGGTAAACAGGCCTTCGAGTGTCGCTCCGCGTTCGGCCTGCTGTCGGGTCAACAGCTCCACGGCTCGGCGCCGGTATGCGCCGAGCATCCGTCGGGCGTACTCGTCGGCCATCCAGAAGAACGCCGTGGATGCCTGGAGCAGCTGGTCGGTGGACGCGCCGTTGGTGCCGACATCGTCGATCAACCCCGCCCACAGCTCGGCCCACGCAACGCGATAAGCGTGCAGCACGACCTCGGGGGGCACTCCCTGCTCGGCGCGCAGGCGCCCGTACGCGGCCGGACCGTTCTCGGGTGCGACCTGTGCGCCGGCCAGCTCGTCGAGCACGTACCGGACCTGCGTATCCGCCTGGTTGGACAGCTCTGCGTAGTCCATGTCGGCGTAGTCCGGGATTTCTTGCCGCAGGCGGATCGTAAGCCGTTCGACCAGCTCGTCGACCTTGCCGGTGAAGATCGGCACGAGGGGGCGCAGCAACGCCGTGGACGACGTCCGCCTGTTCGGGCCAGTCGGCTGGCCCGGTCGTGACAGCCCTGTCACACCAATCGCCTCCCGCGGTGGATGCACATTCGACTGCTGCATGCTGGTGGGAGCCGATGCGTCCCGTCCATGGGGGCACGAACAGCGGCGCTCCGGCCGCGTTGTCCCCACCGACAACGACGGTGCCCGCGCCTGCGACCTGGACCGTCCCCGCGGTCAGCTGTCCGGACGAACATCATCCGCGTCGTTGCGCTGTCCGCCGTGACATAGACCATCGTGAATTTCTAGGCCAATACTTGGCTCCTCTCGGTCGACCCGGACGTGGCGGTGGTGCGCTGATTCGTCGCTGGCCTGAACCGGGACGGATGGCTTTCGTCGGACAGTTCATCGATCAGTCGGAGGATCAGGGCGATGACCGACGCTGCACTTCGCGACGCTGACACCGAGGTTCGCGACGGAATGCGGATCAGCTGGGACGTTCCGGTGTCGATGAGTGACGGCACTGTTCTGCGGGCGGACATATTTCACCCGGTGGATGAGGGCCGCTATCCGGTCATCATGAGCTACGGATGTTACGCGAAGGGCCTCTCGTTTCAGACTGCCTATAAGGCTCAATGGGATCGGATGGTCCAGGACTTCCCGGAGATCACCGAAGGGACGACCAACAAGTACCAGTGCTGGGAGGTCGCCGACCCGGAGAGGTGGGTGCCCGACGGCTACGTCGTGATCCGCATCGACTCGCGGGGGGCCGGCCGGTCGCAGGGTGTGCAGAACGTGTGGTCGATGCAGGAGATCTGGGACTACTACGAGTGCATCGAGTGGGCCGGGGAGCAGCCTTGGAGCAACGGCAACGTCGGCCTTCTCGGCATCTCCTACTACGGGGCCAACCAGTGGCTCGTGGCGAGCCTGCAGCCCCCGCAATTAAAGGCCATCATTCCCTGGGAAGGTACTTCCGACTGGTACCGCGAGGTGTTTCGCCACGGCGGGATCCGCAACGGTTTCCTCGACCTCTGGCTCCCGAAACAGCTCGCGATGCAGCACGGGTACGGCGAGCGCGGGGCGCGGAACCCGATCACCGGTGAGTTGGTGGCGGGCCCGGAGACGCTGACGGACGACGAGCTCGAGAAGAACCGGGTCGACAAGGTCGCCGAGGTGCGGGCCCACCCCCTGCTGGACGACTACTACCAAGGCCTGGCGCCGGACTGGTCCAAGGTGACGGTCCCAGTGCTGTCGGCGGCCAACTGGGGCGGCCAGGGCCTGCACCTCCGCGGCAACATCGAGGGCTTCACCCAGGCCGCGTCGGAGAGCAAGTGGCTCGAGGTGCACGGCCTGGAGCACTGGACCCACTTCTACACGCCCTACGGTGTCGGCCTGCAGAAGCGGTTCTTCGACCACTTCCTGCGCGAGCTGGACAACGGCTGGGACCAGCAGCCGAAGGTCACGCTGCAGGTGCGGCAGATCAAGCCCGGCGACCACGGGAGCATCGCGGGCGAGTTCGTCGAGCGGGGTGAGGACGCGTGGCCCCTCGACCGGACGCAGTGGACCCGCTACCACCTCCACGGGCACGACCACACGATGACGCTGGAGAAGGCGGGGGCGCCGGCCCAGGCGGAGTACGACGCGGCAGGGCCCGGGGTCACCTTCTCCAGCGGGATCTTCGACGAGACCATGGAGATCACCGGCCCGCTGGCCGCGAAGCTGTTCATCAGCTCGACCACCGACGATGCCGACCTCTTCCTCGTCCTCCGGGTGCTGGACCCGATCGGGCGAGAGGTGGTCTTCCGTGGGGCGATGGACGCGCACACCCCGGTCGCGCAGGGCTGGCTCCGCGCCTCCCACCGTCGGGTGGACCCGAAGCGCAGCACGCCGTACCGGCCGTACCACCTCCACACGGTGCGCGAGCCGCTCGAGCCGAACGAGGTCTACGAGGTAGACGTCGAGATCTGGCCGACCTCGGTCGTGGTGCCGGCCGGGTACCGCATCGCGCTGACCGTCCGCGGCAAGGACTACGAGTACGACGGTCCGACGGATGGCGGCGACAACGCCGCGCACCGCTATCCCTCACGAGGGGTCGGGCCGTTCGTGCACAACGACCCGATCGACCGGCCGACCGAGGTCTTCGGTGGGGCCGTGCGTGTGCACACCGGCGGGGAGCACGAGTCGTACCTGCTGCTCCCCGTGATTCCTTCCCAGGCGAGATGACACAGCAGTCCTGTTGACGGACCGGACGACGATTCAGAGAGGAAGGGCGTCCAGTAATGGGTGTGATGCGCCTTGGATACCTGCACGCGCGCGTGACGGATCTGGCCGACGCCAGGCGGCACTACGTGGACACGCTTGGCATGCAGGTCGTGATGGAAGAACCCAACCGGCTGTTCCTCAAGGCATGGGACGAGTGGGACCACCACTCGGTCGTGCTTGAGGAGGGTGGCGTCGGGTTGGACAAAATCGGCTACAAGGTCGCCCGCGAGGACGACCTCGCCGATTTCGAGAAGCGGATCCAGGCGTTCGGTTGTACGACCGAACGCATGAGCAAGGGCGAGAACCCGGCCGTCGGTGACGGAATCCGGGTCACCATCCCGTCCGGCCACACGATGGAGCTCTACCACGAGATCGAGTTCACTGACACGGCCGTCGGGCTGATCAACCCTGCGCTGTTCCCGCGGCATCTGGTCGGGATCGGGGTGCCGCGGTTGGACCACTGCCTGCTCAAGGCAGAGGACATCCCGCTGTCGGAGCGCTTCTTCAGCGAGGCGCTGGACTTCAAGCCCGCAGAGCGACTCGTCAGCGACCTCAGCGACGACGCCGAACTGCTCGGAACGTGGATGTTCTGCCAGCACAAGACCCACGACATCGCCTTCGTCGCAGGTGAGGACGGAAAGCTGCACCACTGGGCGTACAAGCTCGAGGACTGGAACGCCATCAAGCACGCCGGTGCGATCCTGTCGATGGACGACGTCTCCGTGGGGTTCGGGCCGGACGTCCACGGGCTGAGCCGGGGCGACACCATCTACTTCTTCGACCCGTCGGGCAACCGCAACGAGGTGTTCGCCGGCGGGTACGAGACGTACCCGGACTTCCCGACGATCACCTGGACCGCCGACAAGACCAACCCTGCGGTCTCCTACATCGGTCGAGAGGTCGCGGACAACCACTTCACCGTCGACACCTGAGCCGGTCCGGCGTCGGCGGGCGCGTGGTGCGGCGCGAGGCGGCGCACCACGCGCTCTCCCAGGAGGAGTGGTCATGATCAACGTTGTCACCGTGCTGCCCGACGGCACGCGCATCCCCGCGGAACCCGGGGAGACGGTGCTCGAGGCGGCTCGCCGCTACGGCTACGGCCTCAACGTGGGTTGTCGGGAGGGTGGCTGCGGTGGCTGCGCCCTCGAGCTGGCGGCCGGGATCGTCACCTATCCGAAGACGGTCGCCCAGTCGGTCCTCTCCGACAGCGACCGGGTCGACGGAGTCTGTCTGCCCTGCCGAGCAGTGCCGACGACGGATGTCGTGATCAAGCTGAACCGCGTCCACCGGCTGGGGCGGGGGCCGTTCAGCGACCGTCTCGCCCAGCGCGCCCTGAAGAAGGCCGGACGGGCCCTGGACGGCGCGGAACCGCCCGTCGTCGGGCCGACTCATCGCACAGCCGACCCGCCACGGCGCGGCAGACCACGCAGAGGAGCGGAGCATCGCATGTCCGTCGACAAGCTGTCGTCCACACTGGAGAGCAGCACCACCTTCCACGAGCGCGAGGCGGACCTCCGCATCGAGCGGAAGGAGGAGTCCGCCGAGGGCGTCGTCGCGTTGACCCTGACGGACCCGTCCGGCGCGGAGCTGCCCGAGTGGAGCCCCGGGGCGCACATCGACCTGGTGCTGACCGATTCGGTGACGAGGCAGTACTCCCTGTGCAGCAGCACGACCGACCGCCGGTCGTACCGCGTCGGTGTGCTGCGCGACCCCGGCAGCCGCGGTGGATCGCAGTTCGTCCACGACGAACTGCAGGCCGGGGGCACGGTGCAGGTCCGCGGACCGCGTAACCACTTCCCGTTCCTCGACGCCCCGGAGTACGTGTTCGTCGCGGGCGGCATCGGCATCACCCCGATGCTTCCGATGATCGCGTCGGCGGAGGCCGTCGGCGCCCGCTGGGAGCTGCACTACGGCGGCCGCACCAGGGCGTCGATGGGGTTCCTCGACGAGCTGTCCGCCTACGGGGACCGCGTCACCGTCTATCCGCAGGAGGAGGTCGGCCACATCCCTCTCGGTTCGATCCTGGCCGAACCACGCGACGGTGCACTCGTCTACAGCTGCGGGCCGGGGCCGTTGCTCGACGCGATGGAGTCATCCACGGCGCACTGGCCGCCCGGGTCGCTGCACATCGAGCGGTTCGCGGCGAAGCCGGTGGCGGCCTCGCCCGGGGCGCTCGACACGTTCGAGGTCGTCTGCCAGCGCTCCGGTGTCAACCTGAAGATCGGCCCCGACCAGACGATCCTCGACGCGGCCCAGGAGGCCGGGTTGAAGGTACTCGCCTCCTGCCGCGCGGGCGTCTGCGGCACCTGTGAGGTGGACGTCATCGACGGTCAGCCCGACCACCGCGACTCGGTGCTCTCGGCCGCGGAGCGGGCGGAGAACGAGTTCATGCTCGTCTGCATCTCCCGCTCCCTGTCGCCGCGGCTCGTTCTCGACCTCTGACCGCGCCCCAGCGGACCCACCACCGAGAAGACGCAGAAGGACACCACGGTGAACACCCCCGGCAACGGCTTCGCTCATGACGACGACGTCAACTACCCCCTGAACTGCTGGTACGTGGCCGCGACCAGCGGCGAGGTCGGCCGCACCATGCTCACCCGGGAGATTCTCGGCCGCCCGGTGCTGCTGTACCGCCAGGAGTCGGGGGAGGTGGTCGCGCTCACCGACATCTGCCCCCACCGCGGCACGCAGCTCAGCACCGGGCAGCTCGACGGGGACCGCGTCGTGTGCGGCTACCACGGGTTCGAGTTCGGGCCGGACGGGCGGTGTGTCCGGGTGCCGTCGCAGGCGCACGTGCCGTTCGGTGCCTCGGTGCGGGCGTTCCCGGTGGTGGAGGAGGCGCCCGTCGTCTGGATCTGGATGGGCGACCCGGCGAAGGCGACCCGGCGGGAACCGCCCCGGCTCCCGTGGCTGCACGAGGACGGCTGGGACGTCTTCGCCGGCCAGCTCGAGGTCGAGGCCAACTACCTGGCACTGCACGATAACTCCCTCGACTTCACGCACCTGCCGTACGTGCACAAGGAGCTCTCGCCCAAGGGATACGTCAGCCTGCCCCCGCCGCTCGACATCGCGGTGTCGGAGTTCTCCGTCTCCTACAGCCGCAGCTTCCCGCCCGGCCCGCTGCCGAAGTGGCAGGTCACCGCGACCGGCCTGGATCCCGCAGGCGACTACGAGATCCGCGAGTCCGGGCAGTTCGTCTCGCCCGCCCTGCACGTCGTGCACATGGACATCCTGGTGCCGGGTCCGGTGTCCGAGGGCGACCAGCAGGCCTATCTCCGGCCCTGGATCCGCGGCTTCACGCCGGTGAACCCGTACCGCACCCACGTCTTCTACTGGGTAGCCCGCAACTACCGGCGCGGTTCTGCGGAGGTCACCGCCCACCTGCGCGCCGTGCACGAGCGGATCCTCCACGAGGACAAGCACGTGATCGAGTCGATGCAGAGCCACGCCGGTCACTACGGCGCACGCAGCGACCTCACGCTGGTCAACGCGGACGTCGCGGCGGTCAAGGCACACGAGATCGTCAGCACGATGCTCGTCCGCGAGCGCGCCGGCAGCCTCAACGTCCGGCGGCCGTTCCCGGCCAGAACCGGCCGGTTCTGACGATTTGACCGGCGGTCGAGCGCCGACCCGGTGGGTGCGCGTCGTGACCGTACATACCCAGCTGATACTGCCAGGAGGACGACACCGATGACCGCGGCACGGACGATTCCGACGAGTGACATCGACCTGTTCAGCGACGAGCACCTCGAGAACCCCTACCCCGACTACAAGGCCCTGCGGGACGCCGGCCCGGCCGTCCACCTGTCGCGTCTCGACGTCACCGCGCTGGCCCGCTACAAGGCGGTCCGCGAAGCCGTGGACAACTGGGAGACGTTCCGTTCGGGCCAGGGCGTGAGCCTCAACGACCTGCTCAACAAGGCCTGGACCGGCACGGTCATCGCCACCGACCCGCCCTACCACTCGGCTCTGCGCGGAGTGCTCAACGAGCGGCTGTCGCCGAGGCAGGTCCGCAAGATGACCGCCAACATCGACACCCGCGTCGGCGCGATCGTCAGTGAACTCGTCGAACGCGGGTCGTTCGACGCGATGAAGGACTGCGCCTACCGCGTCGTCCCGAACTTCGTGGTCGACGTCGTCGGCTTCCCGCCCGAAGGAAGCGGCAGCGAGCACCTGCTCGGCTGGGCCGAGGAGATCTTCAACGTCAACGGTCCGGCCGACAACAAGCGCATGCAGGAGTCGGTGTCCGGTCTCGAGAAGATGTTCGAATGGCTGGCCACCGTCGCCACCAAGGACAATGTGTCGCCCGGCGGGTTCGCGCACGCGATCCACTCGGCGGCCGAACGGGGCGACATCAAGCCGGAGTCCGTGGTCCCGCTCATGGCCGGCTACAGCATCCCCGGCACCGACACCACCCTCGGGATCATCGGCAACGCGATCGCACTCTTCGCGCAGAACCCTGACCAGTGGAACCTGGTGCGGGAGAACCCCGACGAGCTCATGCGCCCCGCGCTCGTCGAGGTCCTCCGCATGGACGCCCCCGTGCAGTGGTTCGCCCGCGTGCTCAGCCGCGACTGGGAGGCCGACGGCGTCACGATCGAGGAGGGCTCCCGGGTGATGCTGCTGTTCGGCAGCGGCAACCGCGACGAGCGCCACTACCCCGACCCGGACCGCTTCGACATCACCCGCGACCCCATGGACCACGTGTCGTTCGGGGGTGGCGTCCACGGCTGCCCGGGTCAGCACCTCGCGCAGCTTCAGGCGAACCGCCTCCTGCGCGCCTTCATCGACCAGGGCGTGACCCGCTTCGAGATCACCGGCGACGCCCGCCGGAGCCTCAACAACACCACGAGGTCGTTCTTCAACCTGCCGGTGACCGTCACCGTCGCGTAACCACGAGACACAGCGAGGTGTACTCATGACGGATACACCGTATCCCCGGGAGGCGAAGCGGTACGAGAACCTCCTGGTCGTCATTCTTTTTTTGGCCTTCGGCTTCGTGTTCTTCGACCGGCAGGCAGTACCGTTTCTCTTCCCGTTCATCAGCGAAGACATCGGTCTGACCAACACTCAGCTGGGTATCGTTACGGCGGTCCTGGCCGTCTCGTGGGCGGTGTCCGGGGCGGCAGTCGGTAAGCTCTCGGACAGGCTCGGCGTACGCAAGCCGATCCTGCTCGTCGCCATCCTCGCATTCTCGACGTTCTCGGCCCTCTCCGGTTTCGTGACCGGCTTCCTCAGCCTGCTGCTCATCCGGGCCCTGATGGGCATCGCGGAGGGCGCCGTCCTACCGATGGCACAGTCGCTGATGATCGAAGCGTCCGAGCCACGGCGACGCGGGCTGAACATGGGGCTCGTGCAGACCACGTCGTCGGGGCTGCTGGGCGGGGTCCTCGCACCGCCGATCATCGTCGGCCTGGCCCAGGTGTTCGGATGGCGGACGGCGTTCTACCTGACGATCATCCCCGGGCTGCTCATCGCGCTCTGGGTCTGGCGCACCGTCCGGGAGCGCCCGCCGGCCTCACCGTTGTTGCAGGAGGACGGCACCTGGGCCGAGCCGGCCGGACACAAGCCGTCGGTCGGCGAGGTCATCCGGATGCGCAACATCTGGCTCTGCATGCTCATCGCCGTCTGCATGCTGACCTGGTTCATCCTCATCCTGACCTTCACCCCCACGTACCTGGTGACGGAAAAGGGCCTGGCTCCGGGCACGATGGCGACCGTCATGACCTTCCTCGGCATAGCCTGGGTGATCTGGGGAACCGTCACTCCCGCCATCTCGGACCGGATCGGCCGCAAGACCACGGTGATCGCCTTCAGCGCCGTCGCCGTGTTCTGCCCGCTCGCCATCGTGTTCATCGGTTCACCAACCGGGCTGTCGATCGCCGTCGCCCTCACCTTCGTCGGTATCGGCGTCTTCTCACTGTTCATGGCGACCATCCCGGGTGAGACCGTCTCGCACGGCGCGCTCGCCACGGCACTGGGCCTCGTCATGGGGATCGGGGAGATTGCCGGCGGCGCCATCGCCCCGGTGATCGCCGGAATTGCCTCCGACGCGTGGGGCCTGCAATCCGCCATGTACATCGCCGCCGGCGGCGCAGTGATTGCCACACTGCTCGCATTCGGCCTGCACGAGACCGCGCCACGGGTTCTCGCACGGCGCGGGATCGCCCACGCCGAGGTGCCGGGCGTGGCCGAGTACAGCCCGCAGCCGGAGCACGGTCACTCCCGAGCAGAGTGACCCGTCCACCTGTACTAGGGGCGTCGCCGTCACCGTCTGAAGGAGTTCGCGTTGTCCCTACCTGACCTCTTCGACCTCTCCGGGAAGGTCGTGCTCGTCACGGGCGCCGCCGGTGGCCTCGGCAGAGAGTTCGCCGACGCGGTGGCCGAGGCCGGAGCCGACGTCGCGTGTGCGGACCTGCACGGGACCGCTGCCGCCGACACGGCGGCAGCGGTCGAGAAGCGCGGACGGCGCGCGGTGAGCATCACTTGCGACGTCACCGACGAGCAGCAGGTCACCGATATCATCGAGACGACGGTGCGCGACCTGGGCCGGCTGGATGTCGTGTTCAACAACGCCGGCGTCGCCGACGCCCCACCGGTGCCGGCCCACCAGATGTCCAGCGCCTCGTGGCACCACGTCATCAACGTGGACCTGCACGGCGTCTACTACACCGCTCGTGAAGCCCTCAAGGTCATGGTCGAACAAGGCTCCGGCAAGATCATCAATGTGGCGTCGATGTGGGGCATCGCCGGATCGGCGGGCATCGTCCCCATGCCCGGCTACACCGCGGCCAAGGGAGCCGTGGTCAACCTGACGCGCGAACTCGGCCTCGAGTACGCGACGTCGGGCATCCAGGTGAACGCGCTGTGCCCCGGCTTCTTTCGGACGGAGTTCGGCGAGTACGGCGATCCGCAGTTCGTCGCCACGGTCTCCGACTACACGCCGATGAGACGCGTCGCCGCGGCGAGCGAGATCCGCGGTCCCGCCCTGTTCCTCGCATCGGCGGCGTCCGACTTCATGACCGGCCAGTGCCTCGTCGTCGACGGTGGAGTCCTGGCCGGATGACTCCACGTCTCATCGAGCCCGCCACGTGCGTGCGCGGAGGCCCACGTCGCACCGAGACCCCGACACGGAACGAGCTCCGGCACGGCCGGGAGGAATAGCCCATGCGCGCCTACCGCTACACCGGTCTGCACAAGGCCGAACTCAGCGAGATCCCCGACCCGGAGCCCGGCCTCGGCGAGGTGCTCGTGCGGGTCGGTGCCAGCGGCGCCTGCCACTCCGACCTCGGCATCCTCGCCGCACCCCCGGGTGCGTTCCCCACACCGCTCACGCTCGGGCACGAGGTCGCCGGATACGTCGACCGGCTCGGAGCCGGAGTGAGCCATTGGGACATCGGCGAACCCGTCGTCGTCCACGCACTGCTCGGCTGCGGCCGCTGCCGCGCCTGTACCCAGGGGCTGGAGAACCAGTGCCGGACCGTCGAGTTCGATGCCGTCGGGCTCACCCGTGACGGCGGCATGGCGGACTACGTCGTCGTGCCCGAGACGCACCTCGTGCGCGTGGGCGACCTCGACCTCACCCAGGCTGCGCCGCTGGCGGACGCTGGACTCACCGCCTACCACGCCATCGACCTGAGCCGGAACGCCCTCCGCCCGGGCGCGTATTGCGTGGTGATCGGGGTCGGCGGCCTGGGGCACATGGCGGTGCAGATCCTCGCCGCCACCTCCGCGGTGTCCATCATCGCGGTTGACGTGACGGACGGCGCCCTGGATCTCGCGCGACGGCTCGGCGCGGCACACACCGTCAAATCGGATCACGACGCCGTCCAGCACATCCGCGAGATCGTGGGTCCGGTGCCCGAGGGTGCCGACGTGGTCTTCGATTTCGTCGGTGTGACAGCGACACTCGACATCGCTCGCCAGGTCGTCTCCCCGGGGGGAAGGCTTGTTCTCGTGGGCCTCGGCCAGGGCGAGCTGACGTTCCGGCCGACGCCCGGGAACCCGCTCAATCCGATCCCGCTCGAGACGACTGCCGTCGTGCCGTACTGGGGCAACCATGCGGATCTCGTGGAGGTGGTGGCGCTCAGCCGGGCGGGTCTTGTCAAGGCCGAGACGGAGGTCTTTCCCCTGGCCGAGGTCGAGGAGGCCTACGCGAAGCTCGAACGAGGTGAGATCCGCGGGCGGGCAGTCATGGTGCCCTGATCGTTGTCCTGTAGCTCGAAGTCACGCGGGGGATTGGTTGGCTGGACGAGGCCGATCCCCAAAGCGGTGCCGTTGCGCTCTGTAGTCGCGAAAGACGTTCGCGTCGAGGGAGATGTCAAGAACCGAAGGTCGGGCTCGCCAAGTGGTGTGAGTGCCACAAGTTAACTTGTGAAGAACGGGGAGCATCCGAAATGACGTCGACTACTTCGGCGCTACATACCAGCGACATCGACCTGTTCTCCGACGAGGTCCTAGCGAACCCCTACCCTCACTACCGCCGGCTGCGCGATCTCGGGCCGCTCGTCGAACTGCCCCGATACGGCGTTGTGGCGCTGGCGCGCTACGAACAGGCCCGGGCGGCGCTGGAGGACTGGCAGACTTTCTCCTCCGCGGACGGCGTCGGCCTCAACGACATTCTCAACGAGGCGTGGCAGGGCACCATCATCGCATCGGACCCGCCGTACCACGGTCAGCTTCGCTCCGTGCTCAGCGAGCGGCTGGCGCCCCGGGCCCTGCGGGCGATGAAGCCCGACATCACCGAGCGGTCCGCAGCGCACGTCGACGCACTCGTCGCCCGCGGGTCCTTCGACGCGGTGGTCGACCTGGCACGAGCGGTCCCGATCTCGATCGTGCTGGACCTGCTGGGCTTCCCGGAGGAAGGCCGGGACCGACTCCTCGAGTGGGCCGAGGGCAGCTTCAACGTCTGCGGCCCGGAGAATCGGCGCATGCGTGACGCGTTGCCGGTCATGCAGGACCTGTTCGAATGGCTCACGACGACCTGCACTCCCGACCGGATGGTTCCCGGCGGGTTCGCTACCACGATCCACGAAGCCGCCGAGCGCGGTGACATCCCGGCCGAGGCCGTCGTGCCCCTCATGGCCGGCTACGCGATCCCGGCCATGGACACGACGATCAGTGCTCTGGGCAGCGCGATGAAGCTTTTCGCCGAGAACCCGGACCAGTGGGACGCCGTCCGTGCCGACCCCTCGCTGGTGCCCGGCGCGTTCAACGAGGTCCTCCGGATCGAGTCGCCGGTGCAGGTCTTTGCCCGCGTCACCCACCGGACCTACTCCACCGACGGGGGGTCAATTCCGCCCGGCACGCGGGTCGTGGTCCTCTACGGGTCTGCCAACCGGGATGAGCGGCGCTACCCCGACCCCGACCGCTTCGACGTGCGGCGCGACAACGTCGACCATCTCGCCTTCGGGCTCGGTCCCCACATGTGCCCGGGTCAAGGTTTAGCCCGGCTCGAAGCGCACGCCATCCTGGAGGCGCTGGCCGCACGTGTTGAACGCTGGGAGCTGACCGGCGCACCTCAGCGCAAGCTCGGTAACACCACCCGGTCCCTCGACAGCTTGCCGGTCACTGTCCGCCGCGCACCAGATCTGTCGCGTCCGGTCCGAAACTAGTGGCTCGACACGCTGAGTTGACCGGGTAATTGATCTCGTCGGTCGTCGTCGCCAGGCTGCCTGCGCGTCGAGTGCGGGAGGTGGAGGTGGCGCGCAGGCCGCCGGGTTCTCGCCAAGCTCGGCGTCCGCGCTCGCGTCCAAACCGTCGTACACGCCTACCAGACCGGACTCGTCCAGCCAGCCCCACCCAGCCCAAGAGGCTGGCCCGGCGGACCGCGCACGTAAGCGTGCGGGTGCCGCGCACTGCCCGAGCTCAACCACCGACCGTACGGGCTCGCCGCACGCGGGGCGCGGCTTCCCTCTGGATCATCCATTGTGGACCAGTTGTCAATGGTTCTGTCATTGAAGATGTGTCGTCGTGGTGCAACCCGTGCAGTTCAGGCAGCGGCGACGGCAGGTCATACAACGTCATCCACGCCAGCTGGCATAAAGCAGCGATCTTCTAATCCGCGGGCGCCGGGTTGAGGGGTGGCCGTAGCCGAAGATGCGTGGTGATCGAACTGCAGGTCCGCGGCCCCTCCCAGGCCACGATTCGGCGGCGTTCCTCGTCGTTCAGGTCGGCTGTCGTCCTGGTGAATGACCGAAGGGACATGGTGCCGGGTACACCGCGAGCGCGGCCAGGCAGCACCACATCCTTCCGCCACCGGCCCGTAGGGTGGCGTTGATCGTGTCCCGATTGGCGATGACCGCTTCCCGTATCGCCACCGCTCGGTCGACGTGTCCCGCGTCCCGGTTGTCCACCGTCCCGCCCCCGGTCCCGTCCCGCGTCGGGGGAAGCCGGCGCGGGACAATGCCGCCACTCTCTCAGCCGCCGCCGCTCTGGCTAGGTGCGGATCGTGGTGGTGGGGTGTCCGCGGAGGCGGAACACAACCGGCCTCGACCGCGACGGGGTGTGGCGCTGAACCGCACCGACCGGGGCCGGCGTGTCAGCAGCCTTAGCCCGTACCGCTCGGCCTGCAGTTCGGGTAGGGGCCGGGCCGGACAGGGGGGCGGGTTGCCGGTGTGATCGGTCGTCAGGTGGTGTGGAACAGGATCGCGGCGACGGCGCGGGTGGCGGTTTCCGGGTCGTCGCCGAGGGTTGTGGGGAGGGCGTGGTTGAGCCAGAGGGTGGCGAAGCCGTGGACCAGTGACCAGGCGGCGACGCCGGCGAGGGGGATGTCGGGTCCGCGGCCGGTGGCGGCGACGGACCGGACTCCGCCGTAGAGCGCGTCGGCGGCGCGTTGGCGGGCGGTGGCCACCTCGGGGTCGTCGGGGCGGTAGAGGTCCGGGCGGAACATCACTTCGAAGTGTGCGCGGTGGTCGACGGCGAAGCGCACGTAGGCCACGCCGACCTCGAGGAAGTCGGCGTGGCGCTGCTGGGCGGCGGTGAGCGCGTCGGCCAGCAGCTGGTAGCCCTGCGCGGCGACGGCGGTGAGCAGCCCGGCTTTGTCGCCGAAGTGGTGTGCCGGCGCGGCGTGCGAGACCCCGGCACGGCGGGCCAGGTCACGCAGGCTCAGCTGGGCCGGGCCCGACTCGTTAAGGACGGCGACCGCGGCGGTCAGGACGGCCTGGCGCAGGTCGCCGTGGTGGTAGGGCTGGGTCGGGGGCATGCGCCAACCCTAACCGAGATCTAGCCATTGACAAGACCGGTCCCGAAGCGCACCATCTTGTCACCGACAAGATGTACTCACCTTCAGGAGGGTTTCCATGACTCCGCTGTTCGTTCTCATCGTTGTCACCGTGACGCTGCGGGCGGTGGGAGCCGCGGGGGTGCGTCGGCTGCGGAGCTGGCCGGCTGCGCTGCGCGGCGGCCTGGCGGCGATGTTCGTCGTCACCGGTGGGTCCCATTTCGTCGGGATGCGCGAGGACCTGATCAGCATGGTTCCGCCGGCGCTGCCGGAACCGGGCCTGCTGGTCACCCTCACCGGAGTGCTGGAACTGGCCGGAGCGGTCGGGCTGCTGTGGAGTCGGACCGCGCCGTGGGCGGCCGCCGGATTGAGCGTGCTACTGGTGGCGATGTTCCCGGCCAACGTCTACGCCGCGCTCGCAGGGCTCACCCTCGGCGGTGCGCCCGCGATGGCGCTGCTCCCACGCACCCTGCTGCAGGTGGTGTTCCTGGCCGCGACCCTCACGGTCCTGGCCCCGCACCTACGGCGCTGGAGAACCACCCGCCGCCGCGCCGGCGCCCTCGCGCAGAGCTGACTCCCGCGCTCATTCACCCGCGCTCGAGCGGACCCATCCAACCCACCCGCTGGAAGGAAACCCCGTCATGTCCCTCGCCCCCACCACCGACCCGACTGACAGACCGCTAAGCCAGCAATCAGTCACACTGCCGAGGTGGACATCGGCACGTGGATCTTCATTGTTGGTGCGGGGCTCGCAGTGCTCGGCGGGGTTACGGGATACGTGCTGCAGAACCGGGACGGCGATCGTCGGCCGCCGCTCGATGGGATCGAGAACAGTGGCGCAATCTCGGAGTAGGCGACTGGACCGAGACGACCAGTACCTCAGCGCTTGGCCGGAAGCACCTCGACGGTAGCGTCGGTGGTTATAAGGCTCAGCGGTTCGATGCCGGCCGCAAGCGGGATGCGGTCGATGAGGCCGGCCACGCGAGGACGGGCGCCGTTCGACTGGCAAATCTGGACTCGATGGTGGGGCCGGGAGTGACGCGGTAGCCGAGAGGAGGCATGACCTCGAGCATGCTCCGCGGGCAGTCGTGCAGGTTGACCCAGCGCGCCGTGATGCAGCTGCTCGCACCCCCCGGCTTCCATACACGCTGCTGGCATCAGCTCGATCGTTGTCGGCGGAGCAGATCCCGAGCACACCAGCTGGCAGCGCTGCTCACGTCGCGTCCACCCGTGGCCGTCCTGACCGGTTCCTCCTCGGTTCTCGCTACTCATGTGCTGGACGGTGCGGGCTTCGAGGGGGCCTTGTATCGGTGATGTCGTATCGGTGATGTCGCCGGTCTGCGGCCGTTCGCTGGCGCGATGCTGTGCGCTCGGCGCGGCTTCGACCCGGCAGGCTCTGATCAGCCCGAGCCCGGGTAGAGGTGGCAGTGTGCGATGACGGACCGCCTGGTAAGCGGTAGGTCGTCTGAGGTCGACCTTGACGCCAGCTCGGGGCGAGCGCCTGCGGCTACCCGTATACGTCGTCAGCGGTGGGGCTATCGACCTTGACCGCTCGGTGTCATGCTCTTCGCGCTATCGTAGAACGCTAGTCAGGGGGTCCGTCGTCGTGGCTCGATCACCTTTTGCAGTCAATGTTCGGGATGCCTCCGCGTACGTGTCTGTGGGGGAGCTGATCACCGTTCTCGCCAGCGCGGAGCAGACCGCTGGCGCCTTCGGTCTGATGGAAAGCGTGTTCGCGAGAGGCGCGGAGCCGCCACCCCACGTTCACCATCGGGAGGACGAGTCGTTCTTCGTCTCGAGGGAGATCTCAGCGTGCGCGTCGGTGAGGACACGTTCAGCGCGGCTCCTGGGTCTTTCGTCTTTTGCCCACGAGACATACCGCACCTGCTGACGTTGCACAGTGAGCACGTGCGGGCATTGACCTTGGTTACCCCCGGCGGTTTGGAGTCGTTCTTCGTCGAGCTCGGCGAGCCGGTGCCGGGCCGCCGCATGCTGCCGGCCGAGCTACCCGAGCCCGACCTCGAGCGAGTCGTCACGCTGGCCGGGCACTACGGGGCTGAGGTGCTCACCAACTGGCCTTGACCAATAGATCCGTCCGGTGCGGGCCACGTGGGTGCGCCAGGCCGAGGTCGACGCCGGCCAGCGGGCGGGCACCAGCACTGAGGACTCCGCGGAGATGAAGCGGCTCACGCGTGAGATGGCCGAGCTGCGCCGCTCAGAGCAGTCGCCTTCTTTCGCGTCAGTGCTCGATCGCCGTTCCCGCGCTCGTGAGGTTCATCGCCGAGCACGTCGACCGTACCGGTGGTGGTTGCGCTGATCGCGCGGGTGCAGGCGGAGAACTACGGCGCTTGGAAGTATGGCTGGCGCTCAAAACCGAAGACCCGGTGCACGGTTGAGCGGCTGATGCGCGAGCGGGGGCTGGCCGGTGCCCGTCGCAGGGAAGCGTTATCGCACCACGGCCACCGACGCCACATACGCAGCTCAGACCAGGCATTGCGGGGATGGACGCGTTCAGCGTTCGGACTATGGAGTAGAAGGTCGTGATCGGTTGGGCAGTGCGCGTGTCGGCGGTTCGCCGACCGGAGCTGGCTATCTGCCGCAGCTCCCGCGGCAGCCCGCGGACGCGGAAGCGCTAGGAGGGCATCGGCTCCATCTCGTTCATTTCCGTCATCTGGTCGGTGCCGGGAACTGTGAGGGCGGGGATCGCGTCGGGTGCGGCGAGTAGCAGCGCGCCGAGAGCGAGCAGCAGGGCTGCCGTCGCGTAGGTCGCCACCCGCCGCCAGGGCAGGGTCTTCTCGAGGGCGATCAGTCCGGCGACGACGGCCATCCAGGTCAGGCTCATGACTCCCAACGCGAACAGTGACGCCATCAGCGCCCAGCAACATCCGACGCACCAAGCACCGTTCTTGGCGCCCATCTGCAGCGCGCCCCAGCGGCCGTCCCGCCAGGAGCCCAGAAGAGAGCTGAGCGGGCTGCGGCACTTGCCGAGGCAGACATCCTTGAGGGGGGTCAGCTCGTAGACCGCCGCGACGACGAGGGTGGCGCCTGCGACCCATCGTCCCGCGCGGTCCCAGGCGAGTACGTCGCCCGAGATCCGGTGCAGGACCGCTGCGAGGGTGAAGGCCGCCAGACCCGCGACGGCCCAGGTGAGCAGATAACCGGCCGCGAACAGCAGCGGGGACAGCGGAGACCGGTGGCGGGTCATCCGGGAGTAGAGCGCGACGGTCGGTGCGACGGAGGGAAACATCATCGCGGCCATCATCACGACCCAGATCCCGAGGAACCAGCCCAGCGCTCCCAGGCTTGTCCACGGCCCTTGGTCCATGCCCCCCATCTGCCGGGCCGTCCACCACCAGCCAAGGCCGGCGAGGGCGAGCAGTGCGGCAACCAATCCGAGCCGGACGCGTACGGCGGCGAACGCCGGCGCGAGGCCGTCACTTCCGGTGGTGGTTTTCTGCGCCGGGGCGCTCATCGGGTCAGGCGGCCCAGGAGAACTCGGAGGTGGACAGACCGGTCTTGCCCTCGTACTGGATGCCGAAGGCGTTGATGCGTGAATGTCGTGCCTCGGCCATAGTCAGATTCGACCCGGCCGGATGGAACATGCCGTCGAACCGGACCGGTCGGCCGGTCTCGACCCCGAACGGCACGATGTCCTCGACCTCGAACTCGATCGCGTCCCCGACGCGGACGCTGTGTAGCAGCCCGTCGTCGCGAACCTCGATCACCGCCCGCTCGACCCCGACGACCTCACCCACGAGGGGAGCGAGCGCGGCCATCGGGCCGCCGAGTTGCCCGCCGAAGACCTTGACCAGCTTGTCGCACTGCTCGTCGGTGGCCTGGTCGTCAACGAACATCCCGAGCCGCCAGTTACCGTCGGTCATGACCTTCGGCGTGTCGATGATCGCGACCACTCGGCGGCCCCGGACGTCGGTGCCGTCGACCTCACCCTCCCGGATGTTGAAGGCCAGGGTCGCACGGCAGAAGTCGTAGGTGGCACCGTGGTCGAACGTGAGGTTGCACGGACACATCAGCTCACACGAGCACGTCTCGACGTAGCTGCCCTTGAGGTTCCACGACATCGCCGGCTCCCTCCGCAAGACGGGCAAGTGTCCATCCACCAAGTGAACCCGGTCAACCTTCCGCCGACGTCGCCAGCGGCCAGGCGACGCTGGACCAGTAGAAGTCGTTGCATAACGACGTTCGGCGTGCCTCCCGAGGGCCCGATTGCGCCGGTCAAGTTGCACCGCCGTGATCGAGAATGATGTGCCGGACTCGTCATGGGAACGAGTGCAGTCCTGCTTCGCGAGGGCTCACCCGCCGGCGCGCCTGCACCCCGGGCGCAGGCCGTGCGACGACCGCGCCGCGCTGGGAGCGTTGACACGTTATGTGACACGAAATGCAGTCGACCGGAGTGGTTCCTGAGCCCCACTGAGGATGGACGTGTAAGTGTTGTTGCTGGTAGAGGCTCGGTGAGGTGTCGTCGGCTCGTCTTACACCCGAGCGGTCGCAGGTTCGAACCCTGCCGCGCCCACCGCGGTCGCGTCCCGGCTGGTGGTGTAAGTCCGGGGCCTGTCCGGCGTGCCTGAGCACGTGGGAGGGGCCACCGCGTGAGTCTCTGCGTGAACCGACCAAGGATCTCGTAGAGAGGTGCCACGCGATGG
>NZ_JAVREJ010000046.1:0-21501 GCF_031845345.1 Pseudonocardia charpentierae
GGCGACCACCCGCATGTGGTGGAAGCGGCCGCCGACGAGGAAGTCACCGACGGCGTGGAGACTGCTGATCGGGGCCACATGCGGCTCGTCGCCGTCTCCTGCGCGCAGGTCGGCGACGGCAACCGGCCCGGTCTCGCAGAGAACGCACTGACGGGGAGCCGAGCAGGTCGACGCCTCGTCCCTGTTAAGGCGCACAGCATGAAGGATGACGTCGTCGATCTCCGCCGAGCGCGTGATCGATCTGCCGTTTTAGTCGCCGCTTACGTTGGAATCTGACGCACGTGACCGAACATCAACGATGATCGGAGACTCGGCATACCGCCACCGACCAGCGCCGAAGCTGACGGCAGCGCAGAGCGGATCATGCGACTCCTAGCCAGCGGGTTGTAGGTTCGATTCCTACGCGGCGCACCAGTTTTCGCAGGTCACGGGCCAGCCCGCCAGTGGCGAGTGCTCGCAGCAGTGATCAAGCTACCGGATTGGTGAGCGGGAACCAGGAGCGCGCGGCGGCGCTCGCCACCGCCGTCTCTGGTGGCCGCGGGTGATCGTGCCACAGGGGGCTCGAGGCTGAGGCGGTCGATCTAGCCAGACGCCCTTCTCGTCCGAACCCGGCGGCCACACCCGCGGCAGGCGGCGTCTATGGCGTCTGGCTCGTGTCTTCGTCAGTGGTGATAGGCGTGCACGACGGCGTGTCCCCGACCTCGGCCGATCATCCAGCGGTTGATCGGCAGCGTGACGACGAACGCGACCGCGAGGGCGAAGGCCAGCGAGCCCCAGAAGATCCAGCTGCTGACGCCGGCCTCCATCGCTCCGGGCACGCTCAGCATCACGGCGTTGTCGACGACCTCCATGACGGCGATCGAGACAGTGTCCGCGGCCAGGGCGACCTTTACCGCGCTGCGCCATCCAACTCCGGCACGAAGGACCCCGCGCATCGTGAGCGCATAGCCGAACACGAACGCCAGCGCCACGGCGAGGGCGACCGTGGCCCAGTTCGACAACCCGATAGATGTCCCGATCACCATGCCCAGCACCTCACCGATCGCGCATCCGGTGAGGCAGTGCAGCGTGGCCGACGCAGCGACCGGCCACGGCACCGAGGCGGACCCGTTGGTAGTGGTCGCAGAATCGTGATCATGCACTCCGTGCTCGAGCATCGGTTCCTCCATTCTGTCCCGGTCCGGGTACCCCCCAGGGGTATCTGTGCGTAAGGTACCACCGGGTGCGGACTCGGGGAAGAGGACAGGCGGTGGCGGGGCGCTGGCCACTGGGGCTCGGGCACGGGGTGGCAAAGTCGTGTGGTAGCGGCTGTGGGCTGCGGCTGCGACACAGGGTCGGTGAAGTAGGGCGGGCACGGCTCGCTGCGTCCTGCGGCTCGCGGAAGTCACCAGCATCGAGCGGCTGAGGGCTGGCCAGCTGCGCCTTCTACGGTCCGCCCCAACGGAGGTGCCCGCCGAGCGGCCTGCTGCGTAACGTCGCGCAGCGATGTCCTCTCTCGTGCACCGGGCCGGCGTCGCGCTCGCCCTGGTCCTGCTCACCGCCTGCACGCCGGCCGTTGAGCCGCCTCCACCCCCACCCGTCGTGAAGCCGCCGAACATCGGCGAGATCACCCGGACGGCCTACGACGGCGTGAGCGACGACCTGCTGACCGGCGGGCTGGGCCGGACCGGCCTCGGCGGCGCCGCGCCGCAGCCGGTGAACCAGGCCGCCCCGACGGCCGCGGAGCTGCGCCGGCTCGCGATCTTCAGTAATTACACCGCACTCGTCGACGTCAGCCCGAGGGGCGGCTACGGCACCCTGTTCGGGCCCAACATCGACGTCGCCGGCAACGACACCCTGGGTGAGGGCAAGGTCGCGGGCACGGAGTACCTGGCGTTCTCCGACGACGGCAGCGGGCGCAACGTCACGCTCATGGTGCAGATCGCGGCGACCTGGAACCGCGACCGGCCGTGCATCGTCACCGCCACGTCGTCGGGCTCCCGGGGCGTCTACGGCGCGATCGGCACCGCGGGCGAGTGGGGTCTCAAGCGCGGCTGCGCCGTGGCTTACGCCGACAAGGGCACCGGCCCGCACGTGCACGACCTGGCCACCAACACGGTGACCCTGCAGAACGGGCTGCGCGCCGACGCCGGCGCGGCCGGTCCCGGCTCGACCTTCACCGCCGCGCTCCCCGCGCCCGAACGCGCCGCCTACCTCGCCGCCTTCCCGCATCGGGTCGCGGTGAAGCAGGCCCACTCGACGCGCAACCCCGAACGGGACTGGGGCCGCGACACCCTCGACGCCGTCCGGCTCGCCTTCCACCTGCTCAACGGGGAAGGCGGGGAACGGGCGGGAGACCCCGGCCGGCGGGTCTACAGCCCCGAGAACACCATTGTCATCGCGTCGTCGGTGTCGAACGGCGGCGCGGCGGCCGTCGCCGCTGCCGAGCAGGACACCGAGAACCTCGTCGACGGCGTCGCGGTCGCCGAGCCGGTGCTGCAGCTCGGCCCGGTGCCCGGGGTCACGGTCCGGCGCGGCGCGGTGGTGCAGGGCAGCGGTCGCCCGCTCTACGACTACGCCACACTGGCGAACCTCTACCAGCCGTGCGCCGCCCAATCCGCGCGCGCCGGCTCATTCGGCCTGCCGGCCGTGCTTCCCGCGCCGGTCGTCGCCGACGCCCGCTGCGCCGCCCTGCGCGCCCGCGGGCTGCTCACCACCGCGACGCCACCCGAGCAGGCCGACGAGTCGCTCGACCTCCTGCTGCAGGCGGGCTTCGAACCCGACTCGACCCCTATCCAGGCCACCCACTTCACGCTGGCGACCCCGGCGATCACCACCACCTACGCGAACGCCTACGGCCGCTTCGGCGTGCAGGACAACCTCTGCGACCTGTCGTTCGCCGGCGTCGACCAGGCCTTCGCCCCGGCGCCGCTCGCACCCGCACAACTGGCGCAGTCCTTCGGCACCGGCAACGGGATCCCCCCGACCAGCGGCATCCAGATCATCAACGACGCGAGCGTGGGCGGCGCGCGAGAGAACACGCGGTCAATCACGCCCTCAACGGGCGCGGCGGACTACAACATCGACGCCGCGGCCTGCCAGCGCGACCTCTGGACGGGCACCGACGACCGCGCGAACCGCGTCCGTGCCGGCGTGCAGGAGGTGCTGCGCACCGGTGACCTACAGGGGAAGCCGGCGATCATCGTCGCCGGGCGGGCGGACGCCCTGATCCCGGTCAACTTCAACGCCCGGCCCTACCTCGGGCTGAACAAGGCGGTCGAGGGCGCGGAGAGCCGGCTCTCGTACGTCGAGGTGACCAACGCGCAGCACTTCGACGCGTTCATCGACCTCCCCGCCCTCGCCGGCTACGACACCGCGTTCGTCCCCCTGCACCACTACTTCGTGCAGGCGATGGACCGCATGTGGGCGACGCTGACCACGAACGCGCCGCTGCCGCCGTCGCAGCTGGTGCGGACCACCCCCCGCGGAGGCTTCCCCGGGCTGGCGCCCGCGATCACCGCGGCGAACCTGCCGCCGATCGCGGCGACGCCCGCGCCGTCGGACGCGATCACCGTGACAGACGGGGTGGTGCAGGTCCCCGAGTAGCCGGGTTCCCGACGTCGGAGTGTCGCCGATACGAGCGGGGTCACCGGAAGTGACTCGGCTGTTCCGTCTGCGCGAGACGTCCACGTCGACCGCGTTCGGGCTGGCGGTCGAGATGGGCGGTAGCACGCGTGATCGATCTGCCGCTTTGGTCGACGCTTACGTCGAAGTTCGAGGGACTACGAACGAGCGCGAGTCATGATCGAATGCTCGGCACACCACCGCTGACCAGCGCCGAAGCGGACGGCAGTGCAAGAACTGATCACGCGACTCCCAGCCACCGGGTTGTAGGTTCAAGTCCTACGCGGCGTACCAATCTCCGCAGGTCACAGCCTTATCGAACTACCGGATACTGAGCGGTAACTTGGAGCGCGGCGTCCAGGGACGGCAACCGGGCGGTCCGCATCGTTACGATTATTCGTCGATGCGGACGCCACCTGCCCGCAGGATCCCCTGCGGGCCGGCAGCGGATGGCAAAGTCCAGCAGGGTCCCGAGGAAGGGAACTGACATGGAGCTGACCAACCGTCGCCGACTCAGTGTGATCGCGCGACTTCTCGCGCCGCTCTCGGCGGTGCTCACCGGCCTGTTGGCGGGCGGGATGGGATTCATCGAGGTCGTGCTGCTGCCGTTCTGGCGCGGCAGCTCGCCCGCCGAGTTCCGCCAGTGGTTCACCGACCACTCCGACCGCATCCGCAACGTGATGATCCCACTGGGTGTCGGCGCCGGTGCCGTCAGTACCGCCTACGCCCTGACCCAAGTCGCCGACCGTCGCCCCGACGGAGCGGCCACCACGGCCGCAGCCACAACCTTGGGCGTCATCGCGATCACCGTCACCGTCAACGAGCCGGCGAATCATCAATTCACCACAGGAGCGCTGACCGACGCCGAGACCAGGAACCTGCTGGACAAGTGGGCGAGGTGGCATCACCTCCGCGTCGCCCTCGGCATCGTCGCGACGACGGCCGCGGCCTTCGCATCCCACCAGCGACAGGTGCATCTCAACGAGAAGTGATCGTCAACAGACTCGCCAGCAAGTGCACGAGGATCACGCGCAGATCGACACTAGCCCTAGGGCCGACGCGACGGCGCGTACCACAAGGCCGCTGCGGCCGGAGATGGCTGGAGGACCCCGGTCGGTCGCTACCGACTGAGAAGCCTGTCACCGCATGGGTTGGGCTCGGGCATCTGACGACGAGGAGGAGCGCGGATGCGGTCGGACGAGTACGCGACGGTGGCCGGTCTGGACGAGGTGGCACCGGCGTTCGTGGCGATGGCGAACCGCATGGTCTACTGCACACTTGCGACGGTGGACCGGCGCGGTCCGCCCCGGTCGCGGATCGTGCACACCCTGTGGACGTGGGACGGGTGGTCGCTGATCGGCTGGGTCGGCAGCATCGTCACCCCGATGAAGCGCGCCCATCTGCAACGCACCCCGTATGCATCATGCTCGTACTGCGACGGCGTCGAGGCGTACGACACCTGCACCGCGGAGTGCCATGCCGAGCTGCTGCTCGACGAGGCGAGCAGGCGGGAGGGCTGGGAGCGGTTTCGGGCCGAGCCGCCCCCGCTCGGTTACGACCCTGCGCTGATTCCGCAGTGGAAGGACGGCCCGACGTCACCCGCGTGGGGAGTGCTGCGTCTGCAGCCGTGGCACCTGCGAGTGTTCCCCGGCGAGTTCGCCCGCTCCGGCGGCACGACCGGCCGCATCCTCACCTGGCAGCCGACCAAGGATGCGCCGGAGTAGGCGTGCGACGGTGGTCCGGGCGTCGGGTCGCTACACCGTCTGTCGCCGTCGACGACTAGGGCGTGTCCGGTAACGAAGGATGCAGCGCAGCGCGGCCGACACGTCGTAGACGACACCGTCCGGCTTCCGCGTGGTGCCGCCGCCGCAAGGCGTGATCAATCTGCCGTTTTGGTCGACGCATACGCTGGAGTTCAAGGGATGTCTGTCGACTACCGGACATGATCGCTAAGGCTGGGCACCGCTGCTGACCAGCACCGAGGCACGTGCCAGCGGAGGGCTGATCACGCGACTCCCAGCCAGCGGGTTGTAGGTTCGATTCCTACGCGGCGACACTACGCGGCGCACCAATTCCGCAGGCCACAGCCCTGCCGGCCGCTGGCGGGAGCTCTCAGTCGTGATCAAACTACCGGATGTGTGAGCGGAAACTTGAAGCGTGGGGCGGTGCTCGATGCCGCCGTCGCTGGTGGCCAAGGGCGTGGGTGCTGCAGGCGCTCGAGGCTCGGGCGCTCGAGGCTCGGGCGGGCGCGGAACTCGGCTGAACGCCGCAGAAGCCGGGGCGAGGACCCCTCCCCGCGCATGGGCCGCTGTGACGAGCGGTCTCACGGTGTTCCGCCGGTTGTCACGCTGTAGGGGTGTCAGCTCGTTCCAGAGGAGGACGCCATGCCCAGCGCCAACCGGATGACCACGGCGGCCGCGATCGATGCCGATGAGCTCAAGGGTCGGTACGCGGCACTCGGGGACTACACCGTCAGCTTCGAAGCCTTCAAGCAAGACGTCGACCCGGCCCCGTACTTCGTCGGGATGATCCGTCCCTAGGATCACCGCTCCCCGATCCTCGGCGTTTGCTGGAGCGGATCCGGCCAGCAGAACATTGCACGGGCGATCGGCGACAGCCAGCAGAGCGACGCAGTCAGCCCTGCGCAGGATGCTCACAAATCATGGGCTTCGTCGTAGCCGTAGTCCCCGTCTGGCTCCGTGTCTCCGATCTCAGGGCGAGCAGCGGTGCGCGGGTCGGAGCGCGGCTGCTCTAGCCGTTTGGTGCCGACTTCAGTTCATGGGCCAGGTCATAGCTGAAGTCCTCTGACGGTTCTTGATCATGTTGGTGGGTCACGGGGTCCTCCGGTGCGCCGATTCCTCACCGCTCTCCCGCGCCAGCCGGGCACGTTGTCCGGTTCGGCGGTGACTGCCTCCTCGGCGTCCGGCTGACCGCGGCGGTCGTTAGATCGTGTTCGTCGACACCCCTCTACAGATGAGGTGAAGCCGGGGGAGCCTGTGAATGTCGATCAACTGGAGGATGCGGGTGATGTGGGGTGTGGCGTAGATCTCGACGTCCGCTCCGCGGTCGCGGTAGGGAGCGGTATCGCGGATGAGGGTGCGGACCCCGGCGGCGGCGAGGAACGTCACGCCCCCCATGTCGATATGTACGGTGGGTGACGGGGTGTCGGTGAGAGCACGCAATGCGGTGGCGAAGACGTCGAGGTTGGACATGTCGATCTCGCCGTCGACGTACAGGGAGTCCCCGGTGCGGTGGAGCGCGAGGCGTTGTTCCTGGAGCCCGTCGAGGTGGCGGCCCACGGCCAGGTCGAGGTGCTCAGAACCCGCGCCATCGCGTTTGCGTCGGCGTTCACCGCCCCGGTCGTAGACGCACAGCACCGACACCCGGTGATCACGGCACAGGCGGGCCAGCGTCGTCTCGATCTCTTCGTGGGTGTCCCGGGAGGTAGCGCTGATCACCGCGTCGGCCCAGACGAGAATACCCAGCCCGTGGTCTCGGTCGGGGCGGGCGCGCTGCAGTAGCTCGGCGGGCCGCGCGGCGGTGTGGAGTTCCTCGGGAGTGAGGGCGGTGAGGGCGCTTCCGGCCCGGCTGGCGATGTCCGTGTCGATGGGCGCGCACAGCGTGAGCAGCTTCTCGCTGCGGTCCAACGCGGCCCGCGCCCAGGTGCTCATCCCGGTTCGGCGGTGGCCGGCCGAGGCGGCGAGGAGCCCCTGGTGCCGGGGCGCTGCGGGCTGGTCACGCAGTGTCGGCAGCATGTCCGCTCCTTCCGGGCTGGGGTGTTCCCACGACGAGGCGGATGGTGAACCCGTGGTCGGTGGTGTCGAGGGTGACGTGGCTGCAGAGCTGGTGGGTGAGCCATAGGCCCAGCCCGCCGGGGCAGGTCGTGCTGACGGGCAGGAGACCGGCGAACGGGTCGCTCGGTCCGTCACCGCGGTCAGTGACCGTGGCCACGATGCGGTCCGGTGTGAGCCATAGCCGGAACCGGACCGGGGGACGGCCGTGGATGAGCGCGTTGGTGACCGCCTCGCTCACCCCAAGAACCAGGGAGTCGATGTCGGTGGGGCCGAGCTTCGGTGTTTCACGCTGCGGTGTGTCGGCCTGCGGGGCATCGGCCTGGAAAATGCCGGGCGCGGTGGGGTCGGACCGGAAAGTGTCGGGCCGGGCGGTGCTGGCAGCGTGGACGGCGCCCCGTGCCGTGGCGGGTGTCGGATCAATCAGATCGACCACCGGCGGGGACGCGGTCTCCACCGGATCGCCTCGGCTCGGTGGGCGTCGGGCGAGGAACTCGGTGGGGTCCTGGTAACGCGGGTTGACCCCGCGGCCGTCGGCGGTGGCCAGGTGGGGGTGGGTGCGGGCGACGTCGTCGAGCACGGAGCCGGGGGTGATGCGCGTGTCGTAGGCGCACAGACCCCACAGCGGGAACTCGGCGTAGGCATGATTGACAGCGGCCTCGTAGCGGGCCCACCCGTCCCACGGGGCCCCGACGCCGGGATGGGGAACCTCACTCGCCACGCGGATCCGGGAGGCGCCGTCGGCGACGTGCGCGGCGAAGAGGTCCCGGTTCGATCGGATCACACTCGCCGGCCGGTCGTATCTGTCGTCAAGGAAGGTGAGACCGGTGGTGTCGCGCACGGCCGCCCGGACGAGCCTGGTGGTCGACGCGCCGAGGGCGACCAGGCAGGGCTCGCCGGCGGCGACTCCCTCCTGCAGGAAGGGGACGACGACACCCAGGAACTCCTCGTCGGAGTCATAGAGGACCGCCTCATGGAGATACCCGGGACGGTCAGTCGGTGCACCGATCGCCATATCAGCCTCCTGCCGCCGGTAGCTGCTGTTGCTCACCGTGTCGGCACTCCCTCGGTGTCCGACAATCCGCGATCGATCCTCCGCTGGCACCAGTTCCGTGGACGGCCAGATCGCGGGCTGGGTCGTGGTCGGCCTGTCGTCCAGGCCGAACCACACCCTCATGCCGCCGTGGGCGATGGTCCTCCCGGCCCCACCAGTCAACCAGGACCTCGACGAGGCACATGCGGGAACGCCTCTGGTTACCGGTGGCCGCAGTCGCCCGGGGCGCCTGTGGTGTCGGCGGGGTCAATGCTCACCGCAACGGTGCTCATCTTGTTCATGGCGATCAGAAAGCCAGTCCAGCGGCTGGGAGCGAGCCGCATAGCGCACCGACTGCGGCTCAACGCGTGCCACACCCGGCATAGCTACGGTACGCCCACCACCCACCTGGCCGCGCTGCCCCGCCCTCTGTGGGTTCCGAACTCTGGTGGCCTCGGTAGCCGCAGGACCTGCTCGAAGGGAATCCGGCCTGCCAGCCCTCCGGTAGGTCGGCCCGAGCGAATGCGAGCGGGTGACGTCGTAGCCGGTGGTTGCGAATGGCGCGTTAGTCAGCGTGGTCGACGGGATGGGCTGCGGCGAGGCGGATGGTGTAGCCGTCGGCATGGTGGCGGTGGGCGACGTCGACGAGTTGGTGGCTCAGCCACAGGCCGAGGCGGGGCCCGGGGCCGGGGCCGTTGACGGGGCCGTTGACGGGGCCGGGTGGAAGGAGGCCGACAAGAGGGTCGCTGGGCCCGGGCCCGGTGTCGGTCACGGTGACAGTGACCCGGTCGGGCTGCGCCCACAACCGCAGCAGCGTCGGTGGCCGTCCATGCATCAGGGCGTTGGTGACGGCCTCGTGGACGGCGAACACCAGGTTGTCGATCTCACCGGTGGGCAGCCGGTGGTGGCGGGCGAACCCGGACACGGTCGCGCGGGCGGTGGCCGGGGACGGGTCGACAAGTTCGACCGCCGGGGCAGTGCGCTCCACCGGGTCGGCCGAGCAATTTCGGTGCTGCTTGAGGAAGTCGACCGGGTGTTGGTAGCGGTCGCTGTGCTGGTGACCGCCGTCCTGGGCGATCAGGGGGTGGGTGGCGTGCAGGTTGGCGACCATCTCGTCGGTCAGGGTGTGCCGGTCGTAGGCGCACACCGCCCAGGTGTCGTGATGGCTCAGGGCCAGGTTCAGCACCGCTTCCAGGCGCCGCCACTCCGGCCACTGCGACGACGGGATCACCGGCTCCTGGTGGACCACCCGGGCGTAGCTGGCGAGCATCGGGCGCGCCGCCCGCACGTGCAGGGCCGGCCGGCCCGGCTGCGCCAGGGCCGGTTGGACGGTGAGGTAGGGCGAGGGCCCGACCTGGTGCAGCACTGCCTCAGCAGTGTCGGGGCGGACCAGGAGCAGTGTGGGCTCCTGGGCGGCCACCCCGTCCCGGACCATCGGCACCACGAACTCCACCAACTCCTGGGTCGAGCGGTGCAGCAACAACTCGTGGCGAAAGCCGTGCTGACCAGCGGCAGTAGTTGAGGTCATAGCCTTGTCTCCGCCCGGTGGGCGATCAGAATATGCACAGCTCCGCCGACGCGTCCCGTGATTGCTGGGCGGTCAGAGCACGACTGACGCGCCCCGGTGTACCCATCAAGCGCGCTGAGCGCCCGGATGTCAAACGACACCGACCGCTGGTGGCGCCCGTCACCACTCGGTCTTCAGCACGGGTTGATCGGCCTGACCTGCCCCTCGGTGCAATCGAGGCACCCCTCCGGCTACCTGTCGGGTGCTGAAGGCGCGTCGAATCATGCTGAATGCGATCGGTCGGCTCTCTCAGGCAGCACCCGCCTCCCGCGCCCCGGGCGATGTATGTGGCGGGCGCTTGACGGACGTTGTCGACGGAGTTGGCTGACGAGCGGTACCGGGCTGCGGCCGCCGTGCCGGAGGTCGGTGTGGGCGGGGCCGCCCGGGAAGCTGGATGAGCGCCGGGGAGAGCGGAATGCACACGATCGTGGTGTTTGCGCGTCGGTCCCGACACGAGGCCGTGCTCGGCGCCTGGCTCGCCGACGCGGTGGGCCGCGGGGAGAAGGTGCTGCTGCTGCGGGCCCCAGGGGAGGACGCCTCGCTGATCGACCGCTCGCTCACGGCGGCGGGTGTCGATCCGAGCAGTGTGGTCGGATCGGGTCAAGTGGAGGTGCTCGACAGCGCCCGGTGGGGCGCGGAGTGCGGTGGTCGAGCCGAGAGTCTGTACGAGCTGTACCTGGGCCAGGTGCGGCGGGCGGGTCGGGACGAGTTCCCCGGAATAGCAATGACCGGGGACGAACGTGCAATGCGGGCGCTGGTCCGGGACGACGTCGAACTGGTCGCCCACGAACGCGACATCGACCGGTTGGTCGCCGATCAGGGAGTCCGGGCGCTGTGCCGATATCCGGTGTGGGAGGGCGGGGACGTTCTGCGCGGGATTCTGCGACTGCACTACCGCAACGTCATCGATGACCTTTGGCAGGCCACCGTCGTCGCGGACCGGCTACTGGTGCGCGGCGAGATCGAAACCAGCAACGTAGATCGATTCGATGTGGTCGTGCGCGCGGCCGTGACCGCGGGCGCATCAACGGTGGACCTTTCCGGGGTGGAGTTCTTCTCCGCGGCCGCCGTGCGCGCACTGTTCGGCGCGGCAGACCTGCTCCAGCAGCGCGGTAGACCGCTGGTCCTACTCGATCCACAGGTCAGCCGCGTGAAGGCCCTCGCACTCGAGTTCCTCGCCCAGCATCCCGCCGTCGAGCTGACTGGCGAGAACAGCGGGTAGCGACGCCGCTCCAACTCACTGAGACGACGACGCATTGCGGCCAGGCGCTCGGCCCCCAGCCGCCTCAGCACGCTCCGGGTCACGTCCCGCGGCCCCCTGGACCGGGGGCGGGACATCTGGCGGCAGACGGAGAGCGCATGGAGATGTCCGGGGCGGTCCAGGCTTGGAACGCAGGTGCTCGGGTATGGCCCCGGAACCCTAACCGCGCATAGTCGCCCACCAAGCCTTGGGCTAAGGCAGGTCTCCCCCATTCGGTCTTGTCGGCTGGGCTCGTGCCCCTGATGCTGGTCGGATGGTCGGCGAGTCAGACCTGCTGGCGATGGGCCGAGCGGCGCTCGAGCACGCGGCCTGGTCGCAGGCCGCCCTTCATTTCGAGGAGGCTGCCGCGACCAGTGATGCCGCTGAGGCGTGGGAGGGGCTGAGCTGGGCGGCGTGGTGGCAGGGCGATCAGGACACGACGTTGTCCGCGCGCGAACGCGCCTACCGTGCTTACCGAGGGACCGGCGATGTGTGCGGCGCGGCGCGGATGGCGATGTGGCTGGCTTCTGACCACCTCAAATTTCGTGGCGACGACGCGCTCGCGTTGGCCTGGGTGGCGTGCGGGCGGGCGCTGGTGAGCGGCCACGAGCCGTGCACCGAAACGGGCTTCATCAGGGTGCTCGAAGCGGATATGGCGTTGCTGGCCAAGTGCGACCCGGCATCCGCTGAGCGCCTGGCGCGTGAGGCGCTTGACCTGGCGCGGGGCATTGCGGACGTGGGAGTTGAAGTCGTCGCGCTCGCGGTCCTCGGCAGCGCGCTGGTCGCCTCGGGCTCGGCCGAGGAGGGTCTGAGCCGGCTGGACGAGGCGGCGGCGTTGGCGGTCGGCGAGGAGTTCACTGAGACGATCGCACCGGGTTGGGCGTTGTGCCACACAGTCTCGGCCTGCGCCGAGGTGGGCGACTTCGGGCGAGCTGCGCAGTGGTGTCGCGCCCTTCACAGCTGGTCGGCGACCTGGCATGCGCGCCTCTTCTTCGGGGTCTGCCGCACCGCGTACGGTCAGGTGCTCGCCGCCGGCGGCGATTGGCCGAACGCTGAGCAGGAGCTGCAGAGCGCGATGGCCGACCTGTGCGCGACACGCCCCGGGCTGGTCGCGCCCACCGCAGTGCGGCTGGGCCTGCTGCGGGCGCGGCAGGGCAAGCTCGCCGAGGCCCGCCGGTTGTTTGAGGCGGCGCTGCCGCTGCCAGCGGCTATCGCCGCGCTCGGCGAGCTGGACCTGGCCGGCGGCGATGCTACGGCGGCCGCGGACGCGGCGGACCGCGCGTTGCGGCGGCTGGGAGACGCGAGCGTCTTGGATCGACTGCCAGCGCTGGAGCTGCTCGCGCGGGCTCGCGCGGCCGGCGGGGATAGGGCTGGCGCGGCTGCGGCTGCGGAGCACGTGGAGTGTCAGGCGGAGCGGCTCGCGACGCCGTACATGCGCGGTCGCGGGCGTCTGGTGCGCGCGGAGGTGCTGTTGGCGGGCGGCGACCACGACGGCGCCCGGCGGGCCGCCGAGGATGCCGCCGACCTGTTCGGCGCCTGCTCGGCGCCCTACGAGGCGGCCCAGGCGCGGATGCTGCTGTCGGAGGCGCTGGCGGCACTCGGGCGCCGCGAACGGGCCGAAGCGGAAGCACGCTGCGCGCGGGAGGCGTTCGCGCTGCTCGGTACGCGCAGGCCGAGCCGGCCGGACGCATCCGAGGAGCTCAGCCTTCGGGAGGTCGACATTCTGCGCCTGGTGGCGGGCGGGCTGGGCGATGCCCAGATTGCCGAGCGACTGTTCCTCAGCGTGCACACCGTGCACCGGCACGTGGCCAACATCCGCACCAAGCTCGATGTGTCCTCCCGCGCGGCGGCGGTGGGACACGCCATCCACCACGGCATGCTCTGAGGTGCCCGATGGCCGTTTCCGGCCATCCCACGTGCTGGCCGATTGGGGCGAAGTGGCACGCCAGGGGCCGGCGCGAGCCTTACTCCATGACAACGACGAGCCCGCTCACCGCCGGCGTCGACGAGCTGCGTTTCCGCCTGCACGGCGGCTTGCACGAGCCGGGCGACTCCTATTACGAAGACAGCCGCACACTGTTCAACACCGTGATCAACCGTCGGCCGCGGTATGTGGCGGAGTGCCTGGCGGTGGACGATGTGGTGGCGGCGCTTGCGTTCGCCCGCGGCCATGACCTGCCAGTAGCCGTCCGCGCCGGTGGGCACTCCGTGGCCGGGCTGTCGCTGTGTGACGACGGCCTTGTCCTGGACGTGCGCGGCATGACCGACATCGACGTCGACACGGACCGGCGCATCGCGCGCGTGGGTGGTGGTGCCCGCTGGGCGGACCTCGACCGCGCGACGCAGGCCCACGGGCTGGCGACGACCGGCGGACGAGTCTCCACGACCGGTGTGGCCGGGCTGACGCTCGGCGGTGGCTCCGGGTGGCTGGAGCGCAAGCACGGCTTGGCCTGCGACAACCTGATCGCCGCCGAGCTGGTCTGCTGGGACGGCCGGATCACTCGCGCATCCGGTGAGGAGAATCCCGAGCTGCTGTGGGCACTGCGCGGTGGCGGCGGGAGCTTCGGCGTCGTCACCGCGCTCGAGCTGGCGCTGTACCCACTCGGACCTGAGGTGTTCGCCGGCGTGGCGCTGTTCGCCGCCCATCGCGCCCACCGGGTGCTGCGCACCTTCCGCAACGTCATGTATCAAGCCCCCGACGAGCTCTCCCTAGCCTGCGCGTTCATCACCGCGCCCGAAGAGGACGACGTCCCGACCGAACTACGGGGGCGCCCGGCCATCGCGATCCTCGGCATGTGGGCGGGGAGCGTCGACGACGGTGAATTAGCGCTGGCGCCCATCCGGGCGCTGGTCCCCGACGCAGACTTCTTCGGCCCCACCGGCTACGCCGACTTCCAGTGCTCGGTTGACGACCCGCCCGGCTACCGCAACTACTGGACCGCCGAGAACGTCGCCGACCTGCCCGACGAGGCCATCGACGCTGTGGCACGGCGCGCGGCCGAGCTCCCGGCCGGTCCCTCGCAGCTCTTCATCGTGGCCTGGGGCGGCGCGGTAGCCCGGTTCGGGCCGCAGCATTCACCGCTTGCCGGCCGGGACGCGGGATTCATCGTCCACCCCCTGCTGCTGTGGGAGGACGCGGCCGACGACGAGCGCAGCCGCGCCCTCGCCCGCGCGTTCCGCGCCGATCTGCGGCCCTGGTCGACCGGCGCGACCTACCCGAACTTCGTCGGCGACGAGGGCAGCCAGCGGATGCGCGCCGCCTACGGCACCAGCACCGAGCGGCTGGCCGCTGTGAAGGCCGAATGGGATCCGCGCGGCGTCTTCCGCACCCACCAAGACATCCAGTAGCCGCCCGCCACCTTCCTCACCGGGTGCGGCGCACACCGGGCGCACCCGGTGTCACGACGGCGGCGTGACAGCGGGCACGCCGAGCCTCGTACGGGACCGGCCGTGAGCCGGCACAACGAAAAGGATGGATCATGGATCAAGACAAGTTGATGGAGTTGCTCGGCCGCTTCACCGCTGACCTGGGCGCGACCGGCTCCGCCGGCCTCGCGGTGATCGGCAACCGGCTCGGGCTGTACCAGGCACTCGCGCAGGGCCCGGCGACGCCAGGTGTGCTCGCCGAGCGCACCGGCTGCCACGTGCGCTACCTCACGGAGTGGCTGAACAACCAAGCCGCGGGTGGGTACGTCAGTTACGACCTCGCGACCGGTGAGTTTCTTTTGTCCGACGAGCAGGCGTTCTGCCTCGCCGACCCGAGCGGGCCGAACATCTCGGCCGCCTTCCTCATCGCGCTCGGCTACCTGCGCGCCGAGCCGCGCATCACCGAGGCGTTCCGCACCGGCGCCGGCCTCGCGTGGCACGAGCACCACGAGGACGTCTTTGTCGGGTGCGACGCCTTCTACCGGCCGGGTTACGTCGCTGAACTGGTACCGAGCTGGATTCCGGCACTGGACGGCGTGGCGGAGAAGCTCGCGGCTGGCGCCCGGGTGGCCGACCTCGGCTGCGGCCTGGGTTCCACGGCGGTGCTGATCGCGCAGGCGTACCCGAACACCAAGGTAATCGGGTCGGACTACCACGCTGAATCGATCGAGCGGGCGCGGAAGAAGGCCGCCGACGCCGGGGTTGCCAACCAGGTCGAATTCGAGGTGGCCACCGCACAGACCTTCAGCGGGACCGGCTACGACCTCGTCACCATGTTCGACGCCTTGCACGACATGGGCGACCCTGTGAACGCCGCCCGCCGGGTGCATGACGCCCTGGCGCCCGACGGCACCTGGCTGCTGGTCGAGCCGAACGCCTCCGACACCGTCGAGGAGAACTTCAACCCGGTCGGCCGGCTCTACTACGCAGGCTCGACGTTCCTGTGCGTACCCAACGGGCTGTCCCAGCCGGGCGGCTACGCCCTAGGCGCGCAGGCCGGCGAAGTAGCGATCCGTGAGGTCGCGTCGGAGGCCGGGTTCACCAGGTTCCGGCGGGTCGCGGAGAGCCCGTTCAACGTGGTGTACGAGATCCGGCGGTAGCCGGTCGGCGGCCCAGGTCCCAGATCCGAAACCGATCCGTTCACAGCCGAGGAGACCCGTCATGGAGAAGCTCGCCATCGTCGTCCGGGACGACGGCTACGACAAGATGCTCACACCGCTCACCTTCGCCTTCCTCTGCGCGAGAAAAGGTGTGCAGGTCGACATCCTGTTCGTGCTCTGGGCGGTACGCGCCCTCACCAAGGCGGGCGCCGCCGCACTGGAGATCGACGGCCGGCATGCCGCGGAGGCGGCCGCGCTCCGCCGCACGCTGGTCGAGGACGGCGAACCGACCGACATCCTCGACTGGCTCACCTACCTCGCCAGCACCGGCAAGGTGAACCTCTACGGCTGCCGCCTCGCCGCCGCCACCTTCGGCGTCGACGAGTCCGACCTCATCCCGGAGGCGACCGGAATCGTCGATGCCACCTGGTTCCTCGAGGAGAAGGCGATCGCGGCGGATCACTGCCAGTACTTCTGAACGCGGACACCAACAGCCACACCCGTCACGAGAGAGGACCATCATCATGCCCACGTTCATCGGCTGCCGAGGCCGGATCTTCCACGACAGCTGGCAGCCCGACGGCGCCGTCCGCGGTGCGGTCGTCCTGCTGCACGGCTACGGCGAGCACCTCGGGCTCTACGACGCGCTCGCCCGCAGGCTCGTCACCGACGGCCTGGCCGTGCACGCGATGGACGCCGTCGGCCACGGGCGCAGCGACGGCGAGCGTGCCGTGATCCCCTCGTGGGGCGAGTTCGCCGACGACGCCCGCAGGCTCGTCCGCCTCGTCCACGCGCAGCACCGCGAGGTGCCCGTGGTCGTGATTGGGCACTCCGGCGGCGCGCTCGCGGCGATGCTGCTCGCGCTGCGCTCACCGCAGATCCTCGACGCGCTCGTGCTCTCCGGCGCGCCGCTGCTCGCCCAGGAATGGATCGACGCGGAGCTCGCGACCGGCGCCGCCGAAACCGAGGTAGGCGATCCGACCGAATGGATGAGCACCCACCCGCAGTACGTGCACGCCCTCCTGCACGACCCGCTGACCTGGAAGGGCGGCTTCCGGCGGGAGACGCTGCTCGCGGTCAGGGCCGTCTGGCCGGAAGTCGCCGCCGGACTCGCCGAGGCCCGCCCTGCCCTGCCAGTGCTCCTCGTCCACGGAGCAGCCGACCCAATCGTGCCCGTAACCGACGCGCACGCCGTCGCGCAGACCCTGCCCCACGCGAGGGTCCGGGTCTTCCCCGGTGATCTGCACGACGTGCTCAACGAGCACGACCGCGACGCCGTCCACGAATTCGTGGCCATGTTCCTCGGCACGGTGGTTGCAGGCCGGCGGACACCACTCGTTTCCTGAGGGCCCTGGGGATCATCGGCAGACGGCGAGCGGTGCGACGAGGGGCCGGCGCGGATCGCGGGCGACCCGCTCGCGGTCAAAGTCGGCCGCACTGAGCAGGCGACGGTTCGCGGGCGGTCACCCGAGTCGCGATGCCGTCATCTGACCGATCCGACCTGAACATTCACCCAGTCAAGGCTGCGTGACAAGTTCCAGCCAGGGGTAGCACCCCTGGTCGAAGCGGGCGACAAACTGGGCTACTGGCTCCGGATTCGGGATGCACTCGACATCTGTCTCTGCACCGAGATACATCGTGTCCGCAGCACAAACGCTGATGCAGGCGGTACGTGTCACACTTTGCAGATAAGAAGTAAGCGGACACTTGTCATGTTCTCGTCGTTCCCCAGAAGACCCTAAACGGCTAAGGAACATGGCGATGTTCTCAGGCATTTTGAGGAGTGCAAGCGCTGCAAGGTGCCGCTCGATGACTTCTTGGATCGAAGGGGAAGGAGCTGTGTCCGTCTCAGCCACCAGGGCCGGCCTCAAATGATTTTCCCACAACATCGCAACTCTGCCTCCCTAATGTGGTCTCACGCCTCTCAGGCGGCATGCAGCAGCGCAGCTGCAAGGTACCCAACTCGCGTGGGAGCTAGTCCCGAAGACTCTCCTCGGTCGGAGTCGACTCCGTCAGACACCCCGACAACTATCGGGGGCTTTCATCGGCAGAGTTCGCAGATCGGTCGTGGATCGGTTCAAAGGCGGCGTCCGAGGCCGATGTGGTGCAGGCGGCTGTTGTGGCGCAGGGTGATCACGCCGGAGTTGTCGATGCGGTCGTGGCGGACGCGGTAGTGGCCGGTGTCGACCGGGGTTCCGGTGGGGACGGCTTTCGGGCGGGCTGAGTACGCCTGCGCGGGCGTGTGCTGGGCCAGCGCCCGGTGCGGGCGGGTGGTGTTGTAGTAGCCGCGGAACTCATCGAGCAGCGCCTGCAACTGGCGGACCATCTGTGGGTGGGGTTGGTGGTCGAGCCATTTCTTGATCCCGCGCCGCGGCGGCCGGGTCGCCCTCGAGATCACCTGCCACACCTCGCGCATCGTGGGCGCGGGTCGCCGCAGCACACACCATCCCCCGGGCAGGGCCTCGGCCACGGCGTGATGGAGCAGGTCACCGGGGTTGCGGCGCTCGTAGCGGATACCGCTGTGGCGCCTGCGCACCGGCAGCCCGGTGATCGGGTCCACGGTGGTGAGGGCCGGTACCTGGTTGCGGTGCAGGATCCGCCCGACGGTGGAGGCCACCAGCCCGAGCTCACTCCCGACCTGGTGCAGCACGGCCGACGAGCGTCGCCTCTGGCGGAAGCAGCGGCCGCCGGGAGAGCCAGACGCCGAGCGGCACGAATGCCGCCCAGCAGGAAGCTGTGTAACGCCCCATCCCCAGATGCCGCTGTGGAAAAGCACCAGCAGCATCGGGACCAGAGAACCCAGCCAGCACCCACCACTTCACACGGAACAGCGACGCGACCGCCGCGGCAACCAGCGGGAGCGCGAACACGACATAGCTGAATGCCGTCCAACACCGAACAGCGTGTCGACTGAGGATTGGTGTGGACGATCGGGGGCTCCATCTCGCAGTACGTGATTTTCAGCCAGGCCAGGTCCCTTCCCTACCGCCGCTCGACGATGGCGCTGCCGGCAGCGGTGGCCTGCTGCACGTGGTGGCCGTCATGAGTAGAAGATGGGGCGTCACCTCACATGCTGATGCAAGAGTGTGTGGGCGGTCCTCCCGGTGAGCCCCCCACGCCGGGCTGGAAGTCCAGGAACCATCCGGGGTGGACCGGATGGCGTCGCCACCCGTGGGCGATCCCCCGACTGATCGACCTGCTGTCGTTCGTCGCTGGGTAGCGGACGAGTGGCATGCCCGGCGATGATGACCGTCCTCGGGAGCCCGAGGGTCTACCGTGCTGCCATGTTGATCGACGGCCCGCGTATCTGCGGTTATCGGTAGCCAGCGCGCTCTGCGATGTGCTGTACAGCCGGCGCCGGGCAGCTGCGGCCGATTCGCCGCACTGCGGCCGAGGACCGGAGCGGAACCGGCCACCGCGACCTACCTCGGTGACAGCCTCACGTCGTGCCCTCCACCCGTAGGGCGATCAGGTCCACCAGGTTCGAAAGCTGCGTCACGACGGTGGGCGGATCGCGGAGCACCATGGTGGCGTCGTTCGCCGCGGCGTGCCGATCCAGGGTGAGGAGCCCGCGGACGTCGATGAACTCCAGATTCGTGGCGTCGACGACCACGGTGCCTCCGGAGGTGCCGATGCCGATCCGTTGTAGCGCCTGCTCGAGCTGATCGGTGCAGAACACGTCGACGTTGCCGGCCAACGCGGCATCGGCCGAGCGCACGGCACGCACCTGGAACGGAGAAAGCGCTTCGTGGGCCAACGCGTGGACACAGACGAGCTCAGCGACAGCGCTGTTCCCCAGGGCGGTCGCGTCGTAGGCGCACAACATCGTGAGGGGGTGCTCGAGGCAGAACCGGTCGATCAGATGCTCGTAACGCACCTGCTGCGCTCGTCGCGCCGGGTCCCGCACCCGGCTGCTCCCGTAAGCGAACACCCGCAGGGCACGATACCCGGCCGCGAGCGCATCCTCGGTCATCGCTGCAAGCAGTGGCAGCTCCACAGCCGGATCAACCGACGCATCCGAGCCCGGCAACGTGTTCCTCGGCACGAGCTGAAGCCGGCCCCGTTCGAGCTCGTCGTCAAGGGCCGGAACGCCGTCGAGATCGCGCCGTAGCTCGTCTGGCCCACCCTCGCCCACATACGCGACTCGCTCCTGGCCGGCCAGTCCCTCCGCCACATACGCCTGCGCGACGGCTACCGCGTCGGCGTCCCCGCGAAACGGCCAACACACATGATCACCCGGTCGTCGACCACTCGGTGACGACACCCTCCATGGCTTGGCTACGGGCCTTTGGCCGCCCACACCTGATGACCCTTCATCCCGGCGGGCGCGCGGCGGAGCCCCGCAGCGGCCAACCTGGAGCTACTGCAGAACCGTCCCCGTCTTTCCGGGACCGGAGGCAGGCTGTCCTGAGGCTGATCCGCGGCAGGGCTGGGGCTCGGGTGTGTCCGGGGCTGATCATCAGCTCGGGCCGCCCCCGCTCACACCGTCGCCACTCCACGACCCTTTGCCGTTACCCCGCGCGAAGGAAACCGGGTACGGAGTGCCCGCAACCAGCCACACCGCGAACCCCTCGGGAGTCTGCGTCAGGGTGACCCGGCGGCAGACCTGGCGCGTGATCCACAGGCCCAGTCCACCGTCGACCTGTTCGCCGCGCCTCGGGAGATACCCGGCGTAGGGGTCCGATGTGCCGCTGCCCTTGTCGCGGACGACGACAAGCACCCGATCAGGAGCAGCCCAGGCGCGTAGCTCGACCGGCGGTCGGCCGTGGCAGATGGCGTTGGCCAGTACCTCGCTTATACCGACGACCAGCCCGTCGATCGTCTCGCGGTCCAGTTCGGTCGTGGCGGCCAGGGCCGCGGCCGCCCGACGGCCGTCGGTTGGAGCGGGGTCGGTGAGAGTGAGGTCGGGGCGGGACTGGTCGAGGGGATCGATCCCGTTGCGGGCACGCTCGGCGAGGAACGTTGTGGGCTCGGTGTAGCGCGGGTTCGGCCGATGCTCGCCGTCCACAGCCAGGTAGGGGTGGGTGCGTCCGACGTCGTCGAGCACCTCCGCCGGGACGCCGCGGATGTCGTAAGGACAGACCGACCAGACCGGCAGCGTCGCAAAGAGGTCGTTTATCGCGGCCTCGTAGCAGACCCAGCCGTCCCACTGTGTCCCGATACCCGGCTCCGGTATTGCGCCGATCATCCTGATCTGCCTGAGCCACCGGCCACCGGTCCCCGCCCCGGCGCAGTCCAGGAACATCTGATAGTTGCGCTGCAGCGTCGTGAACGGTTGGCGGTACTGCTCACCGGCGAGCAGGGTCAGACCGGCCGGATCTCCCAACGCTTTCTGGACCCGCCGCTGCAGGGCGGCCGGAACCGCCAGCAGTGTCGGGTCGCCGACGGCGATGCCGTCAGCGAGGAAGGGCACGGCCAGCGCGAGGAAATCTTCATCCGAGGCGTAGAGCGCTGCCTCATGACGAAAGCTGGCCCGACCAAATAACGGCCCGTGGCTCATCAGAGCACGTCCACGCGCAGGTGTTGCAGGCCGATCGCCTCTGCGATCTGCGCCACCGTCTCGCTAGGGGTGCGCAGGGTCAGACGGATACCCCGTTGGCCCGCGCAACGGTCCGGGCGTGTCACGACGACCGTGTAAGCCGCGGGTGACCCAAGATCGACCGCTGTGATCGACACGGCGGTCGGAAGGGACACCCGAGTGAGCAAGGACCAGCCCGGCCCGGACGCCGATGCGGCAGCGG
>NZ_JAVREJ010000047.1:0-20390 GCF_031845345.1 Pseudonocardia charpentierae
CGCCTCGCGGGCGCTCCGTTGTCGAACACGCTGACCCCGTCGCCCGAGTGCAGGGCGGTGACGAACGGCGCGTACTCGAGCCCGGCCGCGGACGGGTCGCTCGCCAGGGTCAGCGGGTGGTCCGTGAACTCGGCCGGGCGCCCCGTGTTCGGGCGGATGCTGCCCGGCTCGATCTGGCAGACGTTCATGACCGGAGCGCTGCGCGGCACCCCCGTCGAGCAGTTCTCCCCCTTCGTCGCGCTCGGCGCGCCGCCGGTCGTCGTGACGGAGTCCGACGGCTCCGACGACGAGGACTCCGACGAGAAGTCGGACGAGGACAAGGACAAGAAGGACTCCGACTCCGACAGCGACTCCTCGAGCAGCGGATCGGGTAGCTCGAGCGACTCCGACAGCTCGGGCGACTCGCGCGGGAGCGGCTCGGACAGCGGGTCCGACGGCCGCTCGAGCAGCGACGACTCCTCCGACGAGGGGGCTGCGTTCGACCAGAGCCCGTTCGACGTTCCGGGTCTGCGCAGCAGCAGCCAGCCGGTGTCGCGGACGTCGGGCCGGCAGCCCCTCACCGCCGGGACACCGTAGACGGGATGAGCCGCCCGCCGGGACCGCACGCCTCCCCGGAGCCCGTGGGCCGGGTGATCCCGACCTGGACGGAGCCGCTCGCGGCTGCCGCGAGCCGGGTCGTAGGTGGCCCGCTGGGGGCGCACGCGGTCGTCGGGCGCAGCCGGTTCTGGACGCCGCTGCGCGCGATGCTCCTCGTCGCGGTCGCCCTCCTGGCACTCGGCTGGCTGGGCAAGGCGCCGTGCCTCCAGCAGTACAAGACGGACGACGGGCTCGCGCTGGACTGGCGCAACAACCGCCAGTACGTCGCGATGTGCTACTCGGACACCGTGCCGCTCTACGGCATCGAGCGCCTCGACAGCGGGGCCGTGCCGTACCGCGACTCGTGGGTGCAGGACCCGGGCACGGCCACCGAACAGGTCCGGTACATGGAGTACCCGGACCTCGAACGCCACCTCGTCAGATCGAGCGAGGCACGCCAGAGTCGGTCTTCGCTGGTGGCTGCTGTCACGACAGCCCGCCCCGGGTTGCTGCCACGCGCTGGCCAGTAGTAGCACCCCTCGCCTCTTCCAGGGCGTCGGCGGATCGGCGTCAGCGGCTCCAGGAACTACGGTGAGCACGGGTCGTACCCTTCCGACCGGCGTTGGCGCGCCGGCGTTGCTTGAGGCTTGCGAGTGATCGGGAGGGTACGACCCTCCTCGGTCATCCACAGGTCTCAACCATTGTTCCGGGTGGTAGAGCGCCGTCTGCGCGTCAAACGACCCGGAGGCGGCGTTGTCGAGCCAGGACCAGAGCCGGTCGAGGAAGCCGACGACGCCTGGTGTCCTGCGCCAATATTTCGCAGGTTAAGTCGTAGACTGGGGTGTGGCCCGCACCGGACGTCCGAAAGCCGTGTTGGAACTGACCGCTGAGGAGCGCGAGCAGTTGCAGCGGTGGGCGCGGCGGGCCACCTCGGCGCAGGCGCTGGCGATGCGCTCTCGGATCGTGCTGGCGTGCGCGCAGGGTCGGTCGAACACCGCGGTCGCCGACGACCTCGGGGTCTCGGTGCAGATGGTCGGTAAATGGCGGGCCCGGTTCGTGCAGGCCCGCTTGGACGGGCTGGCCGATGATCCGCGGCCCGGGCGCCCATCGTCGATCACCGGCGAGCAGGTCGAGGACATCGTGGTGGCAACGTTGGAGTCCACGCCGGCGAATGCCACGCACTGGTCGCGGGCGAAGATGGCCGAACGGACCGGGCTGTCGCGCTCGAGCATCGGGCGGATCTGGACGGCGTTCGATCTCAAGCCGCACCGCGCCGACACGTTCAAGCTGTCGAACGACCCGTTGTTCGTGGAGAAGGTCTTCGACGTCGTCGGGCTCTACCTCAACCCATCCGAGGGTGCGGTCGTGCTGTCGGTGGACGAGAAGTCACAGGTCCAGGCCCTGGCGCGGTCCCAGCCGGCGTTCCCGATGATGCCGGGAATGCCCGAGCGCGCCACCCACGACTACGTCCTGCCCCAGAGCATTCGGCACGGCACCACCAGCCTGTTCGCGGCGTTCAACACCGCGGACGGCACCGTGATCTCCTCGCTGCACCGCCGGCACCGCACGATCGAGTTCAAGAAGTTCCTGACCAAGATCGACGCCACGGTCCCCGCGCACCTACAGGTCCACCTGATCGCGGACAACTACGGCACCCACAAGGCCCCGGCGATCAAGACCTGGCTGGCTCGCCATCCCCGCTTCACCCTGCACCACACCCCGACCTACTCCAGCTGGCTCAACCAGGTCGAACGCTGGTTCGCCTACCTCACCGAGGACCTGCTCCAGCGCGTGACCATCGCAGCGTCCAAGCACTCGAAGCCGACATTCGGGGCTGGGTGAAGGCCTGGAACGACAACCCCAGACCGTTCATCTGGACCAAGTCCGCCGAGGACATCCTCGAACGACTCGGACGACTTCTTCACCGAATCAACGGCGCAGGACACTAGGTCGGGGTGCCATTCCTGGTCGGGGTCGAGTAACAAGCAGATGGGGTCGCCCTGAAAGACGTGGGGATGCCCGACGAAGCGGCCATGGCCGACGCCGACGGTCGGCGGAACAAGGGGATACACCGGCGGAACGATGACCAGGACGTCTTCGTGGTCAGGTCGGATCGGTAGTCCGTTCGGCCTCCGGTCGATCTCCTTGGTGCACAGCCGGATCTTCGCCGGGCGGCGGCACCGCTGCCGGCTTATGCCGTTCGGGTGCCCCGGCTCTACCCGCCGAAGCACGACTGCGCAGTTGAGTCCTCACGTCGTGGGTTCACTGGGCGCGGGCCGCGAGCGTTGTGCGGCGAGGGCGCGGCGGGCCATGGTCAGGGTCGCGGGGAGGGAGAGTGCCTCGCCTTGGGCGAGTGCGGTGTCGGTGGCGGTGTCGCCGAGCCGGGCCCTGACTTGCGCGAGCGCGGCGGTGAGGCGTTCGGCATCGACGGCGAAGCCGGGCATCTGGTGGACGTGCGCGTGGACTGCCCCGGCGATGATCGCGACGTCGTGGTCGGCGCCGGCCCGGCTCAGGGCGACCGCGACGTGCTGTATGAGGAAGAACGCGGCGGCGGTGTTGCCCAGCCGGAGCCACTCGTCGAGTACCTGCTCCAGCGCGGTGAACGCCTCGTTCGGGTCGCCGGTGCGTGCGGCGAGCGCGGCGGCCGAGCTGCGGGCCATGGTGACGAACAGCCGCGAGTCGGCCGGTGTGCCGCAGGCGACCGCGGCGCGGTATTCGCCGGCTGCCCGTTCCGGGTCGGTGTCGTTGACCAGTTCGCCATTGAGGTAGTGCGCCCAGGCCAGCGTGGTCGGGTTTCCGGTGCGCAGCGCCTGCGGAGCCACGTCGGCGAGCACTGCCGCGGCCTCGTCGCGGCGGCGCCCGTTGATCAGCGCGTGGGCGATCGACAGCGCGGTCACCAGCCTGGGCACCCGGCGCCCGACGGGATCGGCGAGCGCGCCGTGGCGCCGGTAGCGCTCGACCGCGTCGGCGGTGCGGCCGAGGAACATCGCGATGTCGCCGGAGACGTTCAGCGCGAGCGCGGCCCCCGGTGCGTCCCGGCCGCCGGCGAGGGCGATGCTGCGCTCAGCGGTTTCTGCGGCCTCGGCGAGCCGGCCGGCCGACCACAGCGCCGCTGCCGCGGTGGCGAGCGCAGGGGCGTGCCGAGGTTCCTCGATCTGCCAGGCGGCCGCGGTGAGCCCCCAGCCCAGCAGGTCGAGCCGCTGCCGGAAGTAGGCGAAGTCGTAGACGTCGGCCACCATCTGCAGGGCGAGATCCCGGTCGTGCTCGGCGGCGTGCGCCCACGCGGCGTGCAGGTCCGGAGTCAACGTGTGCAGCGCACGCACGGCGACCGGTTCGTTCTCGGTCCACAACCGAGGTGTCTCGGCGGTCAGCCGGGCCGCGGTGTCGCGGGCGTGCCGGTCCCGCAGCCGGGTCTCCCCGGCCGCGTCAAGCTGCTCGACGGCGTAGGCACGCAGCGTCTCCAGCAGGGCGAACCGGTGGTCGGGTCCGCGCTGCACCAAGGACTGCTCGACGAGGCGGGCCAGCAGCGCGGGGACTGCCGATTGCGGCAGGCGGCCGTCGGCGCAGACCGCCTCGGCCTGGGCAAGCGCGAAACCGGCGGGGAAAACGCCGAGGCGACGAAACAACACCGCCTCGGCCGGCGCGAGCAGCTCGTGTGACCACTCCAGCACACCGCGCAGGGTGCGGTGGCGGCGGTCCGCGGTGCGGCGGCCCCCACCGAGCAGGTCGAGCCGATCGCCCAGTCGTTCTGCCAGCGCGGGCAACCCGAGCGCCGCGGCGCGGGCGGCGCCGAGCTCGATGGCCAACGGCAGCCCATCGAGGCGGCGACACAGCTCGGCAACGAGCGCAACCCCTCCGTGGCCATCCCCGCCGGCGAGCTCGGGCAACGCGCCAGCGCGGGCGAGGAACAGCCGGACCGACGGGCTCATCGGGTCCGCGCCGACCGGCACGGGTAGCGGCGGCAGCGCCCGCACCGCCTCCTGGTCGAGGGCAAGCCGCTCACGGCTGGTGACTAGCACAGTCAGATGCGGCGCCTCGGCGAGCAGCTGCTCCGCGAGCTCGGCCACCGGGTCGAGCACGTGCTCGGCGTTGTCGAGCACCAGCAGCCCCCGCGCCCGGGCCAGTGTGGCGCACAGCGCGCCGACCGGGTCCCCGCCGGGAACGATCTCCACCCCGGTCGCGGCCGCGACCGCCTCGGCGACCCGCGGCGGCGGCACCGGAACCAGATCGACCCACCACACACAGCGACCTTCCGCCACGACCGCGTGTGCCAGTTCCAGGGCGAGGCGAGTCTTGCCGACCCCACCCGGCCCGGTGAGCGTGACCAGCGGGGCATCGGCAAGCGCGGCAGCGACCGCGCGCAACTCCTCGTCCCGGCCCACCAGCGGCGACGGTCGCCGGGGCAGCCGGACGCCGACCGGGGCCGGAGCCACCAGCTCCTCGCGGAGCAGCCGCGCATGCAGTTCCCGTAGTTCCGGAGACGGGTCGAGGCCCAACTCCTCACGCAGCACATCGGCCAGCCGCCGGTAGGCCTCGAGCGCGTCGGCGGTCCGCCCCGCCGCGGCCAGTCCCCGCACCAACACCGAGACCGGCCGCTCAGCCAGCGGGTGCGCCGCCGCGAGGTCGCCCGCCGCGGCCAGCGCCTGCTCCACGGACCCCGCGCGCAGCAGCGCCTCGGCTCGGTACTCCGCCGCGCCGCGCCGCAGCTCCTCAAGCCGGACCGCGGCGGGTCGAGCGAACTCCTCGGCCAGCTCGCCGAACGCCGGGCCGCGCCACAGCGCGAGCGCCTCCTCGAGAAGGCGGACCGCCTCTCCGGGATCAGTGTCCATCCGCGCCTGGCCGGCACGGCACCGCTGCTCGAACAGGTCCGCGTCCACCCGCGCCCCGCGCAGGTCCATCAGGTAGCCGGGCGGCCGGGTGACCACACAGGCACCAGCCGGGCCAAGCGCGCGCCGCAGCCGCGCCACCGCCACATGCACCGCGTTCTCCACCGACTCCGGCTGGACCTCACCCCAGACCATCTCCGCCAGGCGATGCACCGGCACGACCGCGCCGGGATCCAGCAGGAGCGCGGCGAGCAGGGCGCGGGCACGCGCTCCACTCGGGGCGACCACTTCGCCCGGCCCGAACTCGACCTCAAGCGGACCCAGCACCCGGAACAGCACGGCGACCTCCGGCCTGACGCAGCCTCGATGCTGGCACGCCCGGACCGTCAGCGAAATGTCACCGAGCGGTCAGCGCCGCACCCGACCCTTCTCCCCGCACAGATCCGACACGAGGAGGGAACGACATGACCGCCGTCCTGACCACCACCGGCGACATCCGCAAGGCCCGAACCGCCGACGCCGCGGCGATCGCCTCCGCGCTCGCCGCCGCGTTCACCGACGACCCCGTGTTCCGCTGGATACTGCCCGACGACGCAGCCCGTCCGACGGCGACACGAGCCTTCTTCGACCTGGTCGTCGACATCCTCGCGCCACACGACGACACATGGACGACCATCGCCGGTGTCACCGGCGCGGCGCTGTGGGTACCCGCCGGACGGGCGCCGATGTCCGACGAGCGCGCCGAGCGGTTCGCCGGCGAACTGGCCGAGCTGTGCGCGCCGCACGGCGACCGGATTCTGGCGTTGGTCGGCCTGATGGACCAGCAGCACCCGCACCGGCCGCACGAGTACCTCTGGTTCCTCGGCGTGGTCCCGGCCGCGCAGGGCCACGGGCTCGGCTCCGCACTGATGACACCCGTACTCAAGCGTGCCGACCGGGCAGGCCACCCCGCCTACCTCGAAGCCACCAGTGCCCGCAACAAGGCGCTCTATGAGCGGCACGGCTTCCACGCCGCGACACCCTCCGCCGTCGCCGGCGGCCCACCCATGTGGCCGATGTGGCGCGACCCAGCCTGAACCCAATCACCACGCCGAGGACGGCGTCGGCCCGCCACCGCTGGGCCTCGGCGTCGACCAGGTCCGAGCCGGTGCCGTCCGGCGGAGCCACCACGCGCGAAGACCAGGACCGCGGGCACCAAGATCAGCATCGGCCACTGGGCCGGCCAGTTCGGTTCGGTGGTGATGGTGATGGCAGCCGAACTCCTCTGGAACCCTCGCGGTCCGGGCCGCTCAGGTAATCGAGCCTCCGCGGGCCGGCGGCCGCGGCGCCCCTCCATGACCAGTAGGACGATCAGCACCAGCTCGGCAATCTTGTCTCCGATGCCTATCGCGTCGTACTGGCCCTGGATCAGGGCAAAGTACGCGACGATCGTCGCGGCCGTCAGCGCGATCAGGGCCCTGCGGATCAGCCGCCGGAACCGGGCGAGGGCCGGGAGGTAGAGGGCCACGGTCAGCACGATGTATCCGAGGCCGTCGAGGTAGAACAACGCGGCGAACGCGCTCTGCGGGGCCAGCTGGCGATCCGGCTGAGATACCGGCTGCGCTACGACGACTCCTCGATGTCGTCGCCATTCACGGCGTCGGCGGCGTGGTTGGCCTGGCTCGCACGGGGAGCTTCGTCACCACCCGGCCCAGAGCGGGTCCTGCGCGTCTCTGGTCTTATACCCGCCGCGATCAAAGATAACGATGAAGCTAACCACGGCCGCTGGGTTTTGAATCGTAACTGAACCGTTCGGCGTCTTCACCGTCGTCGTGAGCGTTCCAACTCGAATATTCCCGTAGCCGGTCACCGCCCGGAGGTAGCTGGCGACCGGACAGGACAGCTTGTCGTTCCGGCGACCCTGTATACCGATCTCGATGAGAAAGTCGGCCAGCTTATGTGCGCCTGTGGCTTGCTCCGGGAGGAATGCAAACGCGGCTCGTACCTTATTGGGGATGGAAGGCTCGATGCCTGCGGGAGCTTTCGCTGGCGCAGGAGCTGGTGCCAGGGCAGTGGTCATGGTGGGTTTCTCCAATCAGTCTTATTGCGTTGAGAACCATGCGTTCATTGGCGCGAGCTGCGAAGTATAGTTTTACGCAGCGTGGCCCTCCATGCGTAGTTCTACGTACTGGACTTGTAGTCGCGGCTCGATGCGCCGGGTGGGACGGCGTCGGCGTGTTTTCGTCCGATGGTGAGCCGGCCGCAGGAGAGCAGCTCACACCGGCCGGATGGGCGCTCCTAGCCGGAGTTCGCCGTCGGTGAGGATGTCGGCGCGCAGGCCGCCCTTGTGGATGAGTGGGCGGAGCAGGCCGGGACCGCTGAGCCGGTCGAGGTGTACGCACGGTTCGCACAGGCGGCGCCCTTGACAGAGCACGTCGCCGATTCGGAAGGTGCGGCCGACCAGGGCGTTGACGTCGACGCCCCGGGTCAGGACGTTGCGCCGGGTGGCGGCGAAGTCGACGGTGCGGCCAGCGGCGGCAAGCCCGTCGAGCACCTCGCCGGCCATCAGGGTGAGGTCGTAGCCGGGTCGGTGCTCGGCGCGGGGACTGAAGGTGCCGGCACCGGCGGCGTACCGGTCGCCGTCGAGGCCTCGGCCGGCGCGGGCGAAGGCGACCTCGAGCAGCCGCATGTCGGCCTCGGCGGCGGGTGCGACGGCGAGGCCTTCGACGGTGCCGTGCAGGTCCGGTGCTGCCGGTGCTGGCCGGAGTACCGGGTCGAGGGAGGCGACGGCGTAGGCGGCGGTGATCGGCAGGTCGGCGGTGGCCCGGCCGAGAAGCGCGGGGACCTGCGGGCTGAGCACGACACCGGGAGGCGTGCCGAAAGCCAGCGTGGCGGCCTCGGTGACGTCGGCCTGTTCTGCGCCGTTCCGGTCGCTGCCGGAGATCTGCACGACCGCGATCCACCAGCCGGCCCACTGGAAGCTCGTGGGGTCGGCGATGGGTACCAGACCCGAGCCGTGTTCGGCCAGCCAGGACCGCCACGCGCCGAGGGCCTGGCGCAGGTCTCCGGCGGGCAGCGGCAGCTCGGTCACCGGCACCTCGGCGACCGAGGCCAGGCAGGCAGCGAACCCACGGGCCAGCGGGCTGGCCGACGGGGTCGTGGGCAGTTCGGTATCGATCACGGACGACTCCCGGGGTCGGCGTTAGGACCGGTGGCAGGGGCAGCGGCAGCGTCGCGTCGAACGCGGTGGTGAGGTTCACCTCCGCGGTCGACGTCGACCTGCCCAGCAAGCGATGCTCCTGCCGCCGATCCCGTCGCGCACGCATTCACGTTGAATCCACGTTCGCTGCTACCGACCCCACCACCATCGGTGGCACCCGCCCATCGGCAGGTTGACGAACCTGTCCGGGCAGTACACCTAACCCGGCGGGGTGGCGCCGGTCTCGACGGGAACGAACTCGATCACGATCGAGGACATCAACTCCGTCCCCTCGTTGCCGGCCCCGTCCGGCACGCTCGCCGGGATGTACTGCGTCGTGCCGGTCGGGATGTGCTGGACGCCCTCGCTGGTCGTCTCGTCCAGGATCGCTCCGTCGGGTCAGTAGATGATTCGCCCCGCCCCGCCCGGGCAGTCGGAGGCGCCGGTCTCGATGTACATCAGCGAGGGGTACGGCAGGGCGGTGGCCTGGAAGGGGGTGTCCGGCTTGAGCGTGAAGCGCGAGATGCGCACCTCGACCGGCTCCGTCGGCGTGTCGCGGACGATGCCGCCGACTAGCAGGGAGGCGAGCCCAACGCCGCTCGGGTCGGCCGCGGGCGCCGTGGCCACACACTCGCCGGCCGCCGGAGTCGCCTCTTGGGTGGTGGCGGCCGTCGGTGCCACGGTCACCGATGTCGCGGGGCCGCGGTTACAGGCCAATAGCCCGGTCGCCGCCGCCCCGGCCGCCATGCCGACTACCACGGTCCGTCGCGACACACCGAGCCGTGCCATACCTGGGTGCTCGTCCATCGTCGGTTCCTCCTTCGGGTGCCTGCCGTTCGGGATGCCACCAGCAGCAGAGCTCCGTACGGCGACGATCAGGCCGATGACGGCCACAACGGCAATCCGAACAAGCTCGGTGTGACCGGCGTCGGGTTATGCGGGTGCCTCTCCGTCCGGAAGCAGGCCCAGCTGCCCGAGGAACTCCATCTGGTCGAAGTAGAAGCGATGCTCGCGGATCAGGCCGTCTTCGACAACGACCACGTCGCATTCCCTGACTCGGATCTGCTTGCCCGTCGCCGGGACGCTCTGACCGCCGGGTCCCACCAGGGCTCCAGTATTGATCCCAATGAAGTAGCCTTCGTCGATCGCCACATCGCCTGACTCATGCTAGGCGATATGCTCGAACTGGGTGTCGGTGAAGGAGTCAAGGAACTGACGGAAATACTCGGTTATGCTCTCCCGTCCCGAAAGTTTGCCCTGGTCGGGTGTGATGGCTACCGCGTTCTCGCGGTAGCACTCGGCCAGCTCCTTGAGATCTCTTGACGTCGTCACCGCGGCGGTCATCCGATCGGCGGCGTCACGTGCCTGTCCCATAGTCGCCCCTCCTACCTGCCTCACCAGCGGAGGCCGAATCCCAGCGGGCAGGTGCGGCAACACAGCGACACCGATCCGGCCTCGTGCTGCCACGCGTGGGCGCCTAAGCGTTCGCCCCGCGTGTCGAGTCGTCAAGCAGCCGGACAGACGCATACGACGGCGCGTTCGATGATCGGCAACCGGGGAGGTAGCGCCTGTCGAGTTGTCTCTTGAGAGGATCACCGACACCGCGCGTGCCGGGCGATACACAACACCTCGAGCGGTGGACCACCGCCGCGGTGACGCCCACGCCGGTGTCCACTCGGCGCGGGGACCGTCGGTGGTCGGAAATGGCCCAGCACGACCGGCTCGCCACCCTGTTCGGCGAGGGCGTGTTCTTCGCCTACCCGGCCAGCCCCTTGGCTGCGTTACCTGTCCGTGACTCCTTCGCGCGAGACGGCAGGGTGCTCGCCAGATGCAGAGCGTCGTTCGGGCGCAGCGTCCGCGGAGTCGCGGCGGAGGTATGGGCCTGGCCGATCAGCCAACGGTTCGCAGGTGCGGGAGCGCATGAGCTGTGCGACGTGCTGGTCGTGACGGCGTTCAGCGCGACGGATCATCGTGCCCAGCGCGACTCCGAGCGTAAGACCGGCCGCGATGGATGCCGCGACGTAGATGGCCAGGATCTGCAGAAGCGACGACATGGTCACACTGCCTCCGGATAGCCGGCTGTTCAGGCCTGCTCGTGGTGGTTCGTCACCGTGACGGCCGAGCCGCCCCACTCACCGAGACACGCAACTGCAGACAGGCGTTTGAGTCTAGCGATATCGCTAGACTTGGGGGCCAACCCACGTCGACCGGTAATTGGTTCGGCGCAGCACCGTGACCTCGAATCGCAGCACGAGGGTCTCGACGTCCTTGGCTGCGTCGGATCGGGTGAGCGACACGAGCCAGCTCAGCACGCGTCCGAGCATGAGGTAGGCGAGTCGAAGAGTCACAGTGACCGATCATGCTGATCGGCAATGGCCGGTCAAGCCTGGGCGACCTCGAAGGCGCTGGTCAGGAGGTGTAGCACAGTTGTCGGCACCCACAGGGGTGCGGAGCTTCTGCCAGCCCGGGCCCCCGGGGTGCGCGCCATCAGCCGTAGATGGTGACCAGGTTGGTGAAGTCGATCGCGTCGGGGACCGGGTCGGTCGAGTCGTCGGTCTCGGCGTTCATCACCGAGTCGGGGTCGAGGCGGTGGACGAGGCCGAGTGCGTGTCCCATCTCGTGGACGGTCGTCGCGAGGGCGCCGTTGTCCGAGGCGTCGTCGAGCAGGCCCGTGTACAGGGTGATTGTGTTCGACCGCCGTACGCCGCCCCGGTCGTCGCTGTCGGACACGCCGTCAGTGTCGTCGCCCCCGCGCTCGCGGGCGACGATGGTGGAGCAGTTCGCCCGCGATGGGCACGCCGCGACGACCACGGGTTCGACGCATGGACTGCGCGCCCAGATCTTCGCCGCTCGGTCGACGAGCCCGGCGTATCGGTTCGGAAGGCCGGCGACGGCGAAGTGCACGACGACCCGCTCGCCCCGGATGTGCGGCCATGGGGCCTCCGGGCTGTCGTCGGGATCGACGTCCTGCTGCCCGGCGTCGGGCGCGGCCACACACCTATCCGGCCCGCCTTCCGCGCCGGCTCCGCGGGACGGCTCCGACAGCGACCGCAGCAGGCCGACCGTGACCGCCACGACGATGGCGAGCACCACGGCCGCCGCGACGGCCGCCGGCACGCGAGCCGTCCTCGGCAGAGAGCGTCTCACGGTGCCGGTTCCGGTGAGGGCTCGATCGACGGCTCCAAGCTTCCCGCGCCGCCGTCGTCCGCGCCGCCGTCGTCCGCGCCGCCGTCGTCCGCCGGGTCCGGCTCGACGGTCCCGGCCTGCTCGTCCTGGGCGGCGCCGGGCGACGTCGCATCGGCGCCGGGCCGCGGGCCCGTCGCCGGTTCGGTTTCCGGCTCCACCGCGTTGTCCATGGCGTCGTCCACGGCTTCGTCACCGAAGCCGTCGGCGGCGCCCTCGCCGGTCGCTGCCGTCGGGTCGGCCGCCGGCACCTTGGTGGAGGCAGTCGCTGGTGGCCGCGGCGCGAGAGCCAGCGCAATCCCCGCGGGCAGCACCGTCAGGATCAGGGCCGCGAGGGCGAGCGTGGCGATCAGGGCGGCTGGGGACCGAGATGGCGGCGGGGCCACGTGCGGGTCGCGCGTCTCGGCGGCCGGGTTGCCCCGCCACCGCGTGTAGGCCGGCACCTCCTGTCCCTTCATCAGGAACACGTCGGCGTCGAGCACCGCCCCCTCGTGCACCGTGACCCCGTAGTGCACGAACCCACGTGGACCGACCGTGACACCCGGTCCGATCACGATGTGGTCGGACTTGAACGCCCCGTCCTCGAGCGAGTGCGCCTGCACCGTGCTGCCCGCGTTCAGCACGGCGTCGTCGCCGATGTGCACGAGTGTCTTCTCGGGAATCGCGCACCCGTCGTCGAACACCCGCCGACCCATCCGGACGCCGAGCAGCCGCCATATCACGACCTTCATCGGCGTGCCGTTGAACAGCGCGAGGAACCCGCCGATGCTCATCTTCCAGAAGCGTTCGTGCCACCAGAAGTACGGATCGTAGATCGAGCAGAAACGTGGGCTCATCCTCCGAAACGACGTGACCGCCCGTTCCACCAGGATCTGGAACGCGATGCTGAAGATCGTCCCCGCGACCGCGGCCGGCGGCACCACCCAGAACCCGTGCTCGAAGTAGAAGTCGAAGGCCACCACGCCGAAGGTCGCGGCGACGGCGAGGTTGACGAACTGCACGAGCAGGTACAGCAGGGCCGTCGCCGTGTTGTGCCGGTTCTTGGCCCGCAGGAGCCTGCGGTGCTCGTCGCCGTCCTTCAGGTCGTCGAAGGCGCGGTCACGCTCGACCGTCCGCGGGATCTCGAACGGCGGCGACCCGAGCAAGCCGACGTCCTGGCGGACGGGCCCGTCGATCGGCACCATGACCTTCGTCGCGAGCAGGCAGTTCTCGCCGGTTCGAGACTCGGGCGGGTAGGCGATGTTGTTGCCGAGGAAGTTGCGGCCGCCCAGCTCGGCCGGGCTCACGCGGAACGAGGTGCTCGAGAACTCCGCGTTCATGAACGTGAGCCCGTCGGAGACCATCGTCCCGCTGCCGACGCCGCTGAGGTACGGGTTGTCGTGCCGCACCTCGACCCCGAAGTTCGAGCCGCTCTGCACGAGCGGCCGCCCCAGCCGGTACCCGATGAACCGCAGGTAGTGCAGGATCGCCGAGCTGTCGCCGAACAGGATGCAGAAGAAGCGGGAGTTCGTCATCCCGGCGACCGCCCGGTAGAACCAGTAGCGGATCCCGTAGAGCGGGTACACGGCGTCCTCGCGTACCCCGAGCTGGAACAGGCGCGGAACGGTGGCGATGAACACGAGCGCGGTGAGCATCCCCGCCACGAACAGCACCGCGAGGTAGCCCAGCAGCTGCAGGAGGACGACCGGGTCGTCGACCGCCGTCGTGCCGGGCTGCATCATCCGTGGAAGGAACGGGATGTACTCGAGGAACTGCAGGATCAGCGCCAGGGCGAGCGGGACGGACACGACCAGGGCGTTGGCCAGCAGCCAGACGCTGTAGGCGAACCGGCGCAGCCGGCCGCACCGCGCCGGGGGGACCAACCGGTAGTCGACCTCGCACGGGACGGCGGGCGAGCCGTGCCAGCTCTCGCCGTCCGGGACCACCTGCCCGGTCTGCAGCGACGAGGCGTGGCCCAGCTGGGCGCGGTCGCCCAGCACCGTGTCGATGTCCAGCACCGAGAACTCGCCCACCACGGCGCCTGCGCCGATCGTGATCGGGCCGGTCTGCATCCGCCCCGCGACGGCGCGGTAGCCGGTGAGGTGCGTGTTCTTGCGCACCACGGCGCCGGGCCCGATCGTCAGCAGGTCCGTGCACACCGGGATCTCCCGCGTGAGGACGACGGCGCCCGCACCGACCCGGGCGCCGAGGCACCGCAGGTACACGTTGTAGAGCGGCGACCCCACGAACACGGCCAGCGGGTTGGCCCGCAGGATCCCCTTCATCGCCCAGAAGCGCAGGTAGCGCCCGCCCCACAGGGGAAACTCCTCGGCCTTGAAGCGTCCAACGAGCAACCACTTCGCCGCCGTCGACAGCACGAGGTACCCGCCGAAGGTCGCGGTGCTGACCACCATGGAGCGTTGCCACATGTCGACGAAGGTTGCGGCGCCGCGCAGCCACTCGAGGGTTGCCACCATCAAGCCGGTGGCGGCGGTGACGGACCCCAGGAACAGCATCACCTGCACCGCCCCGCACAGCAGGTATCGCAACGTGTCCGGCCGCTTTACCGCGGGGGGAACGACGGGGGCGTCCATCGCCGCCCCCGCGTCGGCGAGCGCCGCGAGCGCGATGACCGTGGGGTGCAGATACATGTCCCGCATCGCGATCGGCGGCAGCGTGGTCTTCGCGCGCACCTGGGCGGCGAACCGGGCCAGGAGCAGCGAGTTCGCGCCGAGGTCGTCGAAGAAGTGGGCGTCGGTCGAGACCCGCTGCACACCGAGCGTCGCGGCGAGCAGCTCGGCGAGCACGGTCTCGGTCGGCCCGGACGGGGCGACGAACTCCCCGTCGGTGGTGCGCCGGGTACTCGGGGGCGGCAGCGCCTTCCGGTCGGCCTTGTCGCTGGTCGTCATCGGGATGACCGGAAGGTGCTCGAGGTACGCGGGCACCATGTAGGGCGGCAGCCGGTCGCGCAGGTGGGCCCGCAGCACGTCGTCGCTCGGCGGCGCGGCGCCGGTGCGCAGGCTGTAGTAGCCGACGAGCTCGGTCGTGCCGGGCACCGGCTCGTAGGTGTCCACCACGGCCTGGGCGATGCCGGGCACCTGCAGCAGCACCGACTCGATCTCGGTCAGCTCGATGCGGTAGCCACGGATCTTGACCTGCAGGTCGATCCGGCCGAGGTACTCGATCTCGCCGTCGGGGGTGACCTGGCCGAGGTCACCGGTGCGGTAGATGCGGCCCGACACGTTGCCCGGGACGGCGAGGAAGTCGGGGACGAACGCCTTCGCCGTGAGGTCGTCACGGTTGAGGTAGCCCTTCGCGAGCCCGATCCCGGTGAGACCGATCTCGCCAACCTCGCCGCGGGGCAGTGCGTGGCCCGGGTCGTCGGGGTCGAGGATCACCGCCGCGTAGGTCGGCAGCGGCACCCCGATCGTCACCGGCCGGTCCGGGTCGGCCACGGCCCAGGTCGCGCTCACCGTTGCCTCGGTCGGGCCGTAGACGTTGAGGAAGCGCCGGCCGGGACGGTGCCAGCGCACGATCAGGTCGTGCGGGCAGGCCTCGCCCGACACCAGCAGGAACCGCAGCGCGGGCAGGTCGTCCTCCACGGTGGCCAGCAGTGTCGGCACGCAGCACATCGCGGTGACCCGACGCTCGCTGAGGAACCGGTGCAGGTCGACGCCGAGCAGGCTGCCGCCGGGGGGCTTCGGCACCAGCGTCGCGCCGACCGCCCAGGGCACCCAGATCTCCTCGAAGGAGAAGTCGAACGCAATCGTCAGGCCCTGGTACACACGGTCGTCGGGCCGGTAGCCGTACACCTCCGCGGCCACCCGGAGAAAGTTGACGATGCTGCGGTGCTCGACCGCCACGCCCTTCGGGCGGCCGGTGGAGCCGGAGGTGTAGATGATGTAGGCCAGGTCGTCGACCGCCGGTCCGCGCTCGGCGGCGGTCACAGGGGCTCCGCTCTCCCGGGCGACCCGACTGGCCATGTCGTCGACGGCGACGACCAGTGCCCGCACCTCGGTCAGGTGCTTGCGCAGGTGCGACAGCGACAGCACCGTGGACACGGCGGCGTCCGACACGATGTAGGCGATGCGGTCGGCGGGAAAGCCCGGGTCGAGCGGCACGAAGGCGGCTCCGGCCTTCAGCACCGCGAGCATCGCGACGTAGGCGTGCACGGCGTCGTCGAACAGCAGTGCCAGACGGTGGCCGGGTCCGATGCCCCGGGCCAGCAGGTGTCGCGCAAGCTGGTTGGCCCGCGCGTCGACCTCGCCGTAGGTCAGCGCGATCCCGGACGCGTCGGGCCCGCGGGTGTCCACACAGAGCCGGTCGGTCGCCCGCTCACAATGCAGCCGCTCGCACTGCTGTTCGAACAGGTGCTCCAGGCGCTCGCCCGGCCGCCACCGCATGTGCTGGGAGTGCTCCCCGTCGACCAGGACGCGGGCATCCCGCTCGTCGGGGAGCCGCACCGTGGTCGTGTCCGACAATTCCCCGGAATGCAGTGCCGTGTTCACGAGTGGAGCGCGATGCAGGTCGTCTCCTCGCCCTCGGCGGGACAGAGCCTCCCGTTACTGGAGTGTTCAGCGCGGTGCTCCGTGCAGGACTCCACGGCCTCGATGAGGATGTCGCAGGCGATGTCGACCACCTCGGCAGTGACGTTGAGCGGCGGCAGCAGCCGCACCACGCAGTCCTGGCGCCCGCCGAGCTCGACGATCAACCCGCCCCGCAGCGCGCGGGCCTGCACCCGTTCGGCCAGTTCGCCCGCCCACACCCCTGTCGTGGGGTCGGCCAGCTCGATCCCCCACATCAGGCCGCGGCCCCGCACGTCGCGCACCCACGGATTGGTCCGCAGGACGCTTAGCCGCTGCCGGATCTGCGCCGAACGCGCCCGGACGTTGCCCAGCACATCGTCGCGACGAACGATCTCCACCGCCCGCGCGCCGCTCGCGAAGGCCACCTGGTTGCCACGGAAGGTCCCGGTGTGTGCGCCGGGCGCCCACACGTCGAGCCGCTCGGCGTACATGATGATCGACACCGGCTGCCCGATCCCGGACAACGCCTTCGAGGCGACGATGACGTCCGGCTCGATGTCGTACTGCTCGAACGCGAACCATGTCCCGGTGCGCCCGCAGCCGGTCTGCACCTCGTCGACGACCAACGGCACCTCGAGCTCGCGGGTCAGGACCCGTAGCCGCCGCACGAAGTCGAGGTCCGCCGGCACCACACCGCCCTCGCCCTGCACGAGCTCCAGGAGCACCGCCGCCGGCCGCACAATGCCGCCGTTCGGGTCTCGCAGCGCCCGCTCCAGCAGCGTCACACAGTTGGTGGCGCAGCTGTCGCGGGTGAGCTCGAGTGGGCAGTCGGCACAGTGGGAGTAGGGGAAGACGTGCACCCCGGGCATAAGGTTGCCGACCGGCGCCTTGGTCGACACGACCCCGGTCACGGCCATCGTCGCGTGCGTGGTGCCGTGGAACCCGCCCGAGAACGCCACGACGTCGCTGCGGCCGGTCGCGGTCTTGCACAGCTTCAGCGCCGCGTCGACGGCGTTCGCGCCGGTCGGCCCGCAAAAGTGCATCCGCATCCGGTCCCGCATGCCGTCGGGCAGCATCGACAGCTGAGCGGTGGTGAACGCGTCCTTGGCCGGCGACGGCAGGTCGAGCCCATGACAAAACCGCCCCAGCTGCTCGGCCGCCACCGCCACCAGCTCCGGGTGGCCGTGTCCCAGCGACAGCACCCCCGCGCCGGTCAGGAAGTCAATGAACACGTTGCCGTCGAGGTCCCGGATGAACGACCCCGACGCCTCCTCCACCGCGATCGGGAAGTGCCGCCCGTACACCCGCGCGTTCGACTCGCGACTGGCCTGCCGCTCGAGCAGAGCAGCCGACCGTGGCCCGGGTAGATCCCCCCGCACGATCGGCCGGTGCATCGCTGCGAACTGATCGAGCACAGTCATTGATCCCCCGTGTCGTCTGCTGTCTTCGTCCCACTGGTATGGAGCCCGTACGTCACCCGGAGGAACGGCCCCATACCCACCCAGCCCCGGCGCCCGGTCCCTCGTATGCGAACCCGCGGCCCCCCGCGTCACCGGCTGGTAACAAAAGCTGCTGCGCTCCGTTATCGAGCGCCGCACGCGTCACGTTCCGCGTGCGCCCCAAGACCACGCGATCGGAGCTGATAGAGGACCGAACGCCACCCCAAACAGAGCAAAAGGGCAAATCCGACACCGAGCGCTGCCGCAACTGACCCGCAGACTAGTCCGAAAGAGTGGCGATCGCTCCGAAGTCGACAGCGGTCGCCGCGCTCGGTCACTGACGACCGACCTTCCGTCCCCTCGACCGCCGCTGCGTCGGCACAGAGTTCACGCGAGCGAGTGAGTGCCGAGAGGGCTGACGAACGGGTGACAGCAGGCTCGACGACGGCGCAGCGCGGCGCGACCGAACCGCCCACGCGCCGCCCACCGCGCCGGTGCGCACCCCGTCGAGCACCGAGCCCGGGGCGCAACCTTCACGCCGTCGACCGTCGTGAGGCCACCGGCACCGCCAGGTCGTCGCTCCGGCGTGACGGCTCTCGGCATCTGAGGTCGGCAGACGGTCAGCGGTGGTGCTGGAGTTCCGCGTGATGAGCATCGCCGGCGGGCCCGGCGGGCCCGGCGGGACTGACGTGCATCGTGGCCGTGGCGAGCTTGGGCACCTGGTGCAGGAGATGGTGCTGAGCGGCGGTGGAGATCGCCTGAGCATCCACGACGGTGAGAGCGGGGTCGACGACGAGCGCGGTCTCGGCGTGCAGCGGGTGTCCGATCCAGCGCAGACGCAGGTCATCGATGTCGATCACACCCTGCACGCTTCTCAATGCAGCTTCCGACGGTGTCGACCAGGTCGGGATCGACGGCGTCCATGAGCGGCGGTAGATGTCGAGGGCCACGCTCTTGAGCACGATCAGGATGGCGACCGTTCTGACCGAACCCACGATCGGGTCGGCCAGCGGGAATCCCGCCATGACACCCAGGGCGCCGGCCACCACGGCCAGCGAGGTGAAGCCGTCGGTGCGGGCGTGCAGCCCGTCGGCGACGAGGGCGGCCGAGCCGATCCAGCGGCCCACCCGGATGCGGTAGAGCCACGAGTTCGCTCCCGAGAAAGCCGACGACGCCGGCGGCGCTGAGCACACCCAGGTTCTCGCTCGGCTGTGGGGCGAGCGGGCGGCGGATCGACTCGTCTCCGGCGACGACAGCGGACAAGGCGATCATAGCGGCGGTGAAGATGCCGGCCAGGTCCTCGCTGCGCCCGTAGCCATAGGTTTAGCGGCGGGTCGGCGAGCGGCGACCGAGGGTGAAGGCGATCCACAACGGTACGGCGGCGAGTGCGTCGGAGACGTCGTGGATGGTGTCGGCCAGCAAGGCGGCTCGCTGGGACTCGGGGCGGCCTGCGCGTCGAGAAACTGAGGCTCCGAAGCTCGTGCTGAGCAGCGCCATGCCGGTCGAGAACGGGAAGCGGGACAGTGCAGGTTCAAGCCTCGCCACTGCTTCTCCTGCAAGTCCGTCGGCGAACTTGGTTAAACTGTTGGTAAAGCTGTTCCGGTCGGTAGGGGGCGGACATGCGGCGTCTGATCACGGTGCTGGTCATCGGCCTGACGGCGGGTATCGGCTTGAGCAGTTGCACGTCGGCGAGTCCACCCGTTGAGGGCGGCGGTGCGCCGTTGGTGGCGACCGAGTGCCGGGGCGGCGCGGACGACCCGCAGCCGGGCGACATGATCTGCTACTCCGGGGAGCTGGACGACCCGTTGAAGATCACGCGGGGTGGGATGCCGGAGGCGCCGATCACCTATGCGGGGGGCGGGTCGACGACGGTGCCGGGCATCCGCGTCGAGGCCGACCACGTGGTCGTCCAGGGGTTCATCTCCGACGGCGCGGACAGCACGGGCATCTGGGCCAGCGGCGAGGGCGTGACGATTCAGGACAACGTCATCACCCAGGTGCGCTGGACCGGCGAGGACGTCGACGGGATCCGGTTCTTCGGCGACGGTTTCCGCGTTCTCCGGAACACGGTGCGCGACCTGGAGGGCACTGACGACGTCGGCGACTCGCACGTGGACTGCATGCAGACCTACGCGACGTCCGGGCCGGGCAGCTCGAACGTGGTGATCCAGGGCAATCGGTGCGAGGAGATCCGGGCGCAGTGCCTGATGGCCGAGGGGCCGAACGACGAGGGCGGCTCGCGGGAGGGCGTCAGCCGGAACTGGCTGTTCGACGGCAACTACTGCGACGCCTACGCCAAGGCACAGTCGGTGGCGCTGGAGGACATCCAGAACGTGACGATCTCCAACAACGAGATGGTGGGCAAGGCCAACAAAGCCTTCGCGTTGGGTGAGGGCTCCACCGGCATCGTCGTGAAGGACAACAAGATCGGCCCGGACTACCGGCGCGAGGTGGGGTTCGACCACCCGTCCGCGCAGCAGGGCTACCAGGGTCCGCCCGCGGAGTAGGTGGCCTGGCTCGCCGCCGCGGCGACAGGTTTCCCGGTGACCGCCGATCACCTAGCGATCCTTGGTCGCCAGGACTTTGGCACTTGGTCAGAGTGTCAGGCAGCCGCCGACGGTAGCCGGGCCTGGGCGAGCCGGGTGTCGATGTGGGTGGCGAGGGTGCGCAGGGCCGCGCGGAC
>NZ_JAVREJ010000048.1:0-20152 GCF_031845345.1 Pseudonocardia charpentierae
CAGCGCCACGCTGTGGAGTGCGGGATCAACCGGCTCAAGCGCAATCGCGCCGTCGCCACCCGCTTCGACAAACTCGCCGTCCGCTACCTGGCCACCGTCCGGATTGCCGCCCTCGCCGAGTGGCTGCGCTGACCTGCTTCCCAAACAGGCTCTAGCTGGTGCTGCAGCCCGGATCAGCCGCCGGACAGATGCACCGCGAGGGCGGTGAGAAAGCCGAGCCCAGTGATCAAGCCGGTGAGCACGTGTGCCTGCTCGAACGCCTCAGGGATCATCGTGTCCGCGAGCATGGCCAGGATCGCCCCGGCGGCGACGGCCGTGATGACGGCGAGCACCGCGGGGGAGACACCGTCGAGTGTCACGTAGCCGATCAGCGCGGCCAACCCGCTGATCAGCGCTATACCGCCCCACACGCCGAAGACGTAGCGGGCGCTCCGCCCGGCCCTCTTCATCCCCGCCGCACTCGACAGTCCCTCCGGCACGTTCGAGATGAAGATCGCCGCGAGAACGGCGGTTCCGACGCCTCCGCCGCCGATCAGGCTGACCCCGAGGACGACCGACTCCGGAATGCCGTCGAGCAGCGCGCCGATCGCAATCGCGGCGCCGCTTCCGGGCTGGTCGTTCTCTGACGGCTGCTGCTCACCCGACCGCTTGCGATGCCGCGCGCCGTGCCGGTCGAGCAGGGCGTTCGCCGCGACGTACACGACCGCTCCGGCCAAGAACCCGACCGCCGTCGCGACGGCTCCGCCCTCCCGGACGGCCTCGTCGACCAGTTCGAACGCCAGCGCCGAAATCAGCACGCCCGCTCCGAAGGCCATGATGCCGGCGATGATCTTCGCCGGGACGCGCACGAACCACGCCACGGCGGCGCCGAGCACCAGTGCGGCTCCTCCGACCAGGCCCCACAGCCCCGCCTCCAGCCACGTCGGCACGGCGTCTCCTTCGCTCTGCGCATGGAGGTATGCCCGTCCACGCACGGCACCGGTACCCGACGTACAGCGCGGCGAACATGACGAGCGCCCCGGCTGCGCAAGCGCGCGGATGGCGTGCGCTAAGCTGGCCGGGCTCCTTCGAGGAGTGGCCGGGACGTGGCGCAGCTTGGTAGCGCACTTGACTGGGGGTCAAGGGGTCGCAGGTTCAAATCCTGTCGTCCCGACACGGCGAACAAGGGCGGTGTCCGAGCGATCGGGCGCCGCCCTTCTGCCTTTTAGCAGCGGAGATGCTGCGCTGGGCTGATCTTTGACTGGGTAAGTCTCGATCATGGCAGCCCGATCAGCGCATCAACTTCGATCTTGAGTGGTCGCAAGGTGGTCGCATGGCTGCACGGCAAGTGCATCGCGGGCCCGCCGTTACCCTTTCGTGACCGGCGGCACGTCCACTTTGGACAATCAGCCACTCGAGGCTGAAAGGGATGGTCAGGCGGCGGGGGCGAGTGACATTCCACCGCGCGGACGTCCTGCTCGTCCGGGCGGCACGTTGGCCCGCCGATCGGCGGTGGTCAAAGTTGGGGAGCGCGGTAACGCCTTGATCGGGCGCTGCGAGTTCCCGGAGGTCTGTCTCGATCTTCCCCCGGAGTCCCAATGACGTCTCCTCAGGCACCGCGCGGTAAAAGCGCGGCGCAGGGCTACACCGTCCGCCCGGATTCGGCGCCGTCCCCGCAGTGGGGAGCGCCACCGCAGTGGGCACCGATGGGGGCGGTGCCATCGCAGGCTGCTCCGGTTCCGTCGCCCGTGCCCGTCCCGCAGAAGCCGAAGCGGTCACACGGGAAGCTGGCCGCCCTGGGCTTGCTGGTGGCGGCTTTGCTCGCGGCGTGCGTGATGACGGGCGGCCAGGCAGGCTCGACATCGTCGGATTCGGGTGCAGGGCCTGCTGCCGCGCCGGTGAAGCCGGCGGAGCTCGCTCCGGCGAAGGCGATCACGGCTCGCGAGTGGCAGCTCATCGCGAAGGACCCCGAAGGACACGCTGGCCAGCGGATTGTCGTGTACGGCCAGGTCGTGCAGTTCGACGCCACAACCGGCACCCAAGGTTTCCGGGCGAACGTCGATGGGATCGAGCACAAGCCCGAGTACGGCTACGCCGATTACGACACGAACACCATCCTGCACAGCGACAACGAGACGATGCTCGCGCAGGTCGTCCAGGACGACTTGTTCAAGGCCGAGGTGACAGTCGCCGGGGCGAAGAGCTACGAGACGGTGATGGGCGGGACGATGACTGCTCCCGAGTTGACCGTGACGAAGATCGATACCATCGGGCACGTCTAGGTCGCTCAAAATTGTCCACTGCATCGGGAGGAACAGTGGGTGCCAGAAACGCTGCCCACATCATTTAGCCTCGTGCTAGTGGCCCGGCTGAGACACACTTATGTGCCTACTGTTCTAGGATGGCCATGCCGCAGCAGCAGTTCTATACTGATGATCAGCGCCGCGTTCGCCCAATAACGGAGCCAAAACGGGCAAGGGTGGGTGCTGTCGTAGTTGTTGCAGTCGCTAGTATTGTCGCACTTGGCGGCAGCGGTTCAGTAGCAACGTCGAGTACTGGAACCGCTGGCGTGAACCCTGCGCAGCGCACGGCTCGAACCTCCGAGCAAGATACGAATAGAGCGGTGGCCCGTCTTCGCTCGCAAGGGTTTCGTACGACTATTCGAGCAACCGGGAACGAGACAGACTGTGCAGCTCACTCATACGGCGAAGTTCAGCGATACTTCACGACGCACCCCTGTACAGGCGTAAGCCGGCTCCTGGTGGAGGTCCGTAGCGGCCGAGGGGAGAGGGTACTGGTTGCGGTCGCGAGAGTTCAGATGCCAGATCGGGTGAGTGCTGCCGCGTTGAAGAAGCTGGTTGACACTCATGGAACCGGCAACATTACAGAGCTGTCGCGCGAACGTGGCTTTTACCAACTAGTTCGGTTTACGGGCGACTTCTACGCGTCGAGTTTGCAGGGAGATGTGTTCGTCAACGCTCAGGCGCAGCCTATCGCTCGCGGCGTAGGCGGATACACGCTTACGTCAATTGCTACAAACATGGTGCAGTAGCGACAGATCAGATACTATCTCAATAGGCCGACTCTTCACAAGGGTTCCCGCCGGCGCCCGGCGCTGGCCGAAACGCTCGTATCACACCGCGCGCGCTGAGTGAATCGCCAAAACTTCCTCAGAGTGTGATGCCCATTTTTGATGCTGCATAACGATATAAGGAGGTCGTCATACCCCGATTTGGCGAAGCTTGCACATGGATCGGGGCAAAAATTATTGCCCCGAGCGGCTCCGAGAGTCAGTTCGAGTCCGACGCGCTCAAGGACATTGCCAAATGGTCAGTCGCCGCGTTTAGTCTCGTTGGTGCTATAGCCACATTCTTTGGCATCAGGGAGGGTGCCCTCGACCGCCTGCTTCGGGCCGATCCGGTAGCTGCGCTGTGGATCTTCGTGTTGGTTGGAATTGGCGTAGTCTGCGGGCTCCTAGCTCCCGCCTTCGTTTCGCGAGGACGAGTCTACGTTTACTGGGTGCCGCTCGCAACCGCGGTTCTTGGATTTTTCTCGTGGTGGCTACTTCCCGATATTGAACGAGATCCACGGGCCGGTCAAGCCTCCTCTTTCGTTGGCTCATTCAGCTCCAATGACGTACCGCCATGGTTGGCGATTGCACTGCTGACGGCGCTGTTGATATTGGCGGGTTTGCTATATCGGATACCGGTACCAACGACGGCTGCCATGCTGCTGATCGCCGTAACGTCGATCTCGATGGGCCTCTACGGCGCCACTAAGCTCTCAGTAACGTCCAAAGCTTTCCCAATTGACCCCTCAGTAACGGCGTCAGTTGAATTGATAAACGGGATACAGGTCATTAAAGCTGGGACAGTTGCTGCGCGACGAGACGGCAAGCCGTTACATGTCAGTGTTATCGGAATGACTGGCACCACGACTGGAGCGTCTGCGACAGAGTCGTCTATCGGCGAGGCTGAGACGTCTCCTGACGTGGCTGGGGATGTCAATGCGACGACAGTATTTCCCATCAACACGGCACGATGGCGAACAATTGAGGTGCGGATCTGCGACGGCGAGAATCAGTGTGCTAAGGGAGCGAAATCGATCATGCTCTCGGGTGACCTTCCGCAAACCTTCCCCCGTGTAAGTGGATATGCGAAGCCTGCCGATGGTGGTGCTGGGGCGGAAGTCTCGATCTCGGTCGACGCCCTTCCGCAAGATTCGCGGATAAGGGCGACTGTGTATCGGAAGCGAGAAAGTGGCAGAGCGGTAGTCGCCTCGGCTCTTCTGGTCGGCGACAGCAAGGGAAACGTCATTTGGTCGGCACCGATCATACGTGTTCCAGTGGGAGGAAGCCTGAGTCTGGCTTACTCGGTGTGTGCTGTTGAGTCCGAGTTGCACTGCGAGTCGGAAACCGAAATTGCAAGCTACACTCGATAATGGGATACGTACGAAGTTGGCTGGAGTCGCTGATTGAGTGCTCGATTCGGGGGTCGGTATCGTGCCGCTTCGGTGGGACTGACACTCGACGCGTGCCGGGAGCCGAAGTCTGTTCCATCAGCACGGTGGACGTGAAACGAACCTCGCTTGCTGCCCAGGCGCATGCTCGGTTCAATGCGGGGCCGTGCGATTGCTCAGTAGGCTCCGGGTTCCCAGGCGTCCGTGCAATCCGATGCGGGACAGGCAGCGTCGACGAACTACCAGCGGCTACGCCCCGAACAGTGCCGTCGTCGAGCAGGCCGTCCACGACCTGGCGACGGAGCGACCGCGAATCGCTACTTCGGCCTCGAGAACAAGAACCTGCGAAATCGCACGCTACTGAAGGTCGTCGGCCGACGACGTCCGGTATGTCGCGCTCGGGCGAATATCTGGCGCGTTAGCTCGGGTTTCGGCGGCGTCGAGGGCGGCTGCCATCGCATCGACGGCTTGATGCGCGGTCTCGCGAGTAAGATGCGCGTAGAGGTCGGCGGTGATGCCAGTACCGGAATGCCGCAGAGTCTTGGAGACAATCGGCAGTGGAACACCGGCGGCGATCATCATGCTGGCGGCGAGGTGGCGCAAATCGTGAACGCGGGCGCGTGGCAGCCCGGCATCAGCGGCCAGGCTGCGGAAGCGGCGCAGCACGTACTCCGGCCGCAGTGGCAGCCCGTTTTCGCGGGCGAAGACCAGGTCGTGGTCCTGGTAGGCGGCGCCCCACCTGACCCGTTCGCTGTGCTGCCGTGCACGTTGGCGGTGCAGCGCGTCGATGACGCGGCGAGACAGCCCGACGCCGGCGGCGCTGCCACGGGTCTTCGGGGTGGTGAACACCAGGCGGGAGTTGTCGATGCTGCTCAGCGTCTGCCGCACGTGCAGCACCCGATGCTCGAGATCGAGGTCGGCCCACCGCGGCGCCAGGCACTCGCCTTTGCGCATGCCGGTCCCGATCAACGTCTCCCATAACTCGAGGTCGCGATCACCGTGGACGGAAGCGTGCGCCAGGAAGCGGACCGCTTCGTTGACGGTCCATCCGCCGCGTTCGACGCGGTCGACCTCGGGTAGGACGGCGTGCTGCGCGGGGTTGTGGGCGAGCCGGCGCCGCTTGACCGCATCGCTGAGCGCGCTGGACAGGGTGGCGATGATTCGTCGGATGGTGACTGCGCCGCGGCCGGCCACCTCGAGGTCACGGATCATGCCTGCAACGTGCTGATGGGTGAGGCGCTCCAGCCGGATCTGTCCGAGGGCGGGGAGCAGGTCTTTGTCGATGTAGTCGCGGTAGCGGACGTAGGTGGTCGGCTTGACGACCCGCCGCTTCTCGGTCAGCCAACTTGTGAGGTAGTCCCGCACGGTCTCGGAGTCGTTGGTGGCGAACCCTTGGCGGTCGCGCTGCAGGAGCTGGGAGAGCTCGGCCTGCGCGGCGGACTTGCTGTCGAACCCGGCCCGGCGCACGGTCCGGCGACGCCCACCAGCGGCGGTCAGATCGACCGCGAAGGTCCAACTGCCGTGACGGCTCGACGCTTTCAGCTTCGGGCAGCGCACGCCGAGCTGCCGACCGTCCGTGCCGCGGCATCCGCACCGCCGATACACCTGCCCGCGTTCCACGCTTGTCGCCCTCTCCGTTGCCGGTGAACGGTGGCCCACCTGGTCACGACGCTATGTGCAAGCGGGACCGGAATCGGCCGTCGAATGAAATCTGTGGATAGAACGCGGTTTTTGGTTGGCGCTGTGGACAACTCGCACTTACGCGGCGCCGGCGCCGCCCGGTTCTAGGAGGCTCGTCAGCTGTGCGGTGGGCACCCGGTATTGGCGTCCCAGCCGGAGCAGTGACGTCGGCCATTCCCCGCGTCGGGCGAGGTCATAGGCCGTGCTGCGGCCGATGCCGAGGACCGTCGCCGCCTCGGTCAGGCTCATCGTGGGGCCTGCCGTTCGCAGGAGGTCGGCCGCAGCGCGCCGCTCGATGTGGGCCATGGAGGTCTCCGTCCTGCTCGTCCGCCAGCCGCGGTCTGTCACCAGCGAATATGCGCGTGGAGGCGGAGCGTGCCGTTCCCTGTCGTGCCCTGCTGTTCCCCGCCGTTCCCCCTCTGTGCCACCTGCCGACGGCAGCCCTGCGAGCAGGTGACGGCGGCGAGGGCCGCGCTGGACGAAGCCGCGAGACAGCATCAGAAGCCGCTTGGGCTGTGTCCCGACTCGTTCTCCCGACACGCCCATGGATCGCGTTCGCACGGAGTCAGAACGGCAGCAGGCTGTCGTTCCCTGCTGTGCCCCCGGCGGAGCAAGATATGCGGGAAGTAGGACTTCACGCTGTTGAAGGTGGCGCGGAACCGGGGGGTTCCGTTTTGTTGTCCCCAGCGGCGCGTTTCTCGCGCGTGTTATCCACAGATTCCGTTCCCCTGCCCCATGGGCCCGTCGTTCCTGCTGCGCTTCGAGCTCGGTTGGCGGACGAGCGGAGGGCAGTCGTGGTCGAGGTGGGGCATGGGTCTGGGTGAGCCGTCGCCGTGGGTGTGGCTGCGCGACGGGACCGACCGGTTGTTTCACGCGGTGTCGATCTGGGAGCTGCCTCCGGAGGAAGACGGGCCGACGGCGGTGTGTGGGCGGCGGGTGTTGGTGGTGTCGTTGCTCGATGAGCCGACGGTGGACGGTGCCCGCCATGCGTGGCCGCGGTGGCTGGTCCGGGAGGGAGCGGCAGGGAACGGGGGCGGCACGCGCGTGGATGAGGGTCGGGCTCGTGACGAGCAGCCGGCCGGTGTCGACAGGCGCGTCTGGTGCGCGGAGGCGGGCTCGGGCGGAGGCGCCGCGCAGCGAGTCGGTGTGGGTGCGGTTGAGCCCTGCAGAGGCGGCGGTGGTCGGTGAGGCCGCGGCCCGGGCGGGCATGTCGGCGGGGGCATGGGTGGGGGACGCCGCGGTCGATCGGGCCCGCGCGGAGGCAGCCCGTGCCGACGGTGACCAGACTGGCAGAGCAGGTACGACGGGGCCGTCGTCGTGGCGGGAGATGGTCGCAGCGCTGGTGGCGCTGCGCGCCGAAGCCGCCCTGCGGCGCGCGCCGGTCGTCGAGCTCACTCCAGCAGCGCCCGGAGGTGCGCTTCCCCAGGATCAGCCGTCCTTCGGTGCACCCGGCCGTGTGGTCGGGGACGACGTGGTCGAGGTGTTGCGGCGGATCGACGCGGTGACCGCAGCTGCCGTGGAGGCGACGTTGTCGGCAGCCCGGCGGTCCTCACCCGCGGATGCGGAGCGTTCGGGGCGGTCGTGATCACCAAGGTGGTGCACGGGTGGCGCCCGGCCGGCTTGTTGGCCTACCTGCTGGGCCCGGGGACCGCAGAGGTGCACCGGGAGCCGCGAGTGATCGCCTCGTGGGACGGGCTCGACGCCGACTGGCAGCCCGTGTCCACGGGACCGGGGGAGTACGACCTGGCACTCCGGCCGCTGATCACCGCGTTGCACGCCCCCGCCGTCGCTGCCGGGCTGCCGACCCGTGCCCCTGCCGAGAACGGCAAGCGCGGGTATGTGTGGCACTGCTCGGCCCGGGTCGCCGCCACCGACCAGGTCCTGTCCGATGGGGAGTGGGCGGGGATCGCGTGGGAACTGCTCGACGGCGCCGGGATCGCGAAACGAGGAGATGCCGGTAGTCCGAGGTGGGTGGCGGTCCGCCACGCGGAGGACCACATCCACATCGCCGCAGTGCTGGTGCGCCAGGACACGAGTCGGCGGTTCTGGCCACACCACGACTACCCGAAGCTCCGCGCGGCCGCCCGGCGGATCGAGCAGCGCCTCGGCCTGACGGTCACCGCAGCACCGGACGGCACCGCCGCCTCACGTCCGTCGCGCGGGGAGATCGAGAAAGCGGGACGGGAGGGCCGGGTCCCGGCGCAGATCGAGCTGCGCCGCGCCGCCCAGCAGGCCGCGGTCGCCGCGACCGACGTCGACGAATTCGTCGCCTACCTGCAGGAGCGCAGGTATCTGGTGGGGTTGCGACGGGCACCGTCCGGTGATCTGCTCGGCTACAAGCTCGCCCGGCCCGGGGACGTGACGGCGGCTGGGGAGCCGGTGTTCTACAGCGGTAGCAAACTCGCCCCCGACCTGTCCCTGCCGCGGCTGCAACAGCGCTGGGCGAGCACACCGTCCGCCCGCACCCCGGGCGCTGCCGGTCGCGAGCCGGGGGCATCGGAGGTGCTCGAGGCGGTGGCCGCAGCGCGGGCCGCCTTACGCGCCGGCGATGAGGACGGCGACGGGATCATAGCGGCCACCGCCGACCTGCTCATCGCCCTCGCCGGTAACAGACGTGGTGGGTGGGGGGACCGGTGGGGAACGGCGGCGGACCGGTTCGACCGAGCCGCCCGGACACCCGGCGGACACCCGCCGGAGCCGGGTCCGGTGGCGGGGGAGCTGCGGGTACTCGCCCGCAGCTTGTTGACCGCTCCGAGTCGGGCCGGGCGCGGGCGCGGTGCGGTCGGTGGGGTGGCGTTGGCGGTGGCGCTGGCCGCGCTGGTGGCCGAGATCGCCGCTTGGCAGACCGCTCGCGGCCGCGACCACCAGGCCGCGGCCGCCCGTCGCACCGCCGCTGATGCGACCGAGCTCGTCCTCGAGCACCCGACGGCTGCGCGGTCGGGGCGGGCGCGCATGTCGGGTGGGGGGAACGGCCGGGCACGGGGCACGCCACGGCCGCGTGGAGGGTCGGGGCGGTCCCGCCGCCGGCAGAACAGCGAGCCCACCATGACCCCACCGACAGGGAACTCCCGGACTTCGCCGAGCCCCGTGGTGCTGTCGGCCGCGGCGGCTGCCTCGCCACCGGCCTCTCAACCCACGCTGTGGGTCGATCGGTCGTGAGCGACAGACAGGAGCAGGCGGTGCTGGCGGTGGTCCGGCTGGTCGGGGACCAGGACGTCGAGGTCACCGCGCAGCACGCGAGCAGCACCAGCGCCGCGGTCACGGTGCGGATCGGCCGAGCACTGCTGTATCTCAACGATCAGGCCACCGCCGCGCACTTCCACAAGGTGTGGTTCGACGCCGCCGCCCACGCCCGCACCCTGCCCCCGGTCGGGCACCCCGCGCACCGCGGACTGGTCCGGGAGCTGCGCGGGATGCCCGAACCCGGCATCGTCGCCAACGCAACCGGCCGGCCGGCGTGCAGCATCGCGATGGTCGGCGGCGACCCGCCGGACAGCAAACCGTTCCTGCGGGTCCAGCTCGGCCGGGTCGCCTTCGAGATCCGCGACTTTGCCGCCTACCGCTCCTGCCTGGCCGCATTCCGCCAGGCGCATCACGTTGCCCGAGATGTGTTCCTGCCGCCCGGCAGCGCCCGGGTGTACAACGGGGCTCTCACCGCCGCCCGCGATGCCTTCTACCCCCACACCCCCGGAGTCCCGGAACCTCCCGCAAGCCAATCGGGCACGGAACGGGGGCGCCGGGTCGCGCAGGTGACCGATCGCAGCGCGCCTGTCCCGCCCGCCGCTCCGCGGCGCCGAACCGCACATTCAGCGGCCGTGCCTCAGCAGATTCCGCAGCAGTCGGCGCGGCCGGCGATGCAGCAATCGGCACGGCGGCTGCCGGTGAGAGGGCAGACCGCATGAGTACGCGACTATCCGCTCCTCACCGTGCCCGGCTACGAGCTCTACCAGCTCGCCCACCTGACCGCGGTCGCGGTTGACGTCCTGGCCCGGCGACGCCGCACGGCAGAGCAGAGCGACCGCCCGGCCCGCCGGGTCGCCACTGTTGACCAGATGTCCAGCGACACAGTCGATCACCGCCCGCCGCAAGTCTCCGCTTCCGCCGGCGGGTTCCCGGCCGCTGCGTCTGCCTTGCCCCGTCCTGGCGCCACGCAGCCGCCCTCCGGTTCCGCCGAATCACCCCGCGACGGCGCCGCAGGCCGGACCGCGCCACCTTCTGCTGCGCGGCAGGAGTCTTCTCGTCGGTCGACGCCCGTTCCTTGACACACACCGTCAAGAAGACCGTCAACGTCGTATGTGTCGCCGTGCGCCCGAGCTCCTGCGGCCCAACCTGCGTCGGACGGATGTCGCCATGCCACCGCACAGCTGGAGGCGGGCCAGCGCGCCAACCTTTACGTGCGCGTTGTCCCGCCGCGGTCGATCTACCTCGGGTGAGGAAAGAATGCGCTCCTCGATGCCGCCAGCGGCCGAGGCGGCACCTCGGCGCCTTCGCAACAATCGGCAGGCGGTGCGCCCGCGACCACTGTGTGCTCAACATGTAACGCGCACATACACGGGCAGGTGACGGTGACGCGTTCATCTCGTGACCGGCCGCACTTTCACAGCTTGTTCTTAGCGAAAGATTTGCACTTTCCTGATGCGATCTGCAGACTGGGTTGAGATCCTCAACAACGCTGCAACACGGATGGAAGTGTTTAATGGCACAGCAGACGACCGTCAGGTTTATCGATGACCTCGACGGGTCGGACGCCTCAGGCACCTTCGACTTCGCCATCGACGGCCGCCAGTACCAGATCGACCTGTCCGACGAAAACGCCGCCAAGCTCCGTGACGCCTTGGCCCCGTATGTCGGCGCAGCGCGCAAGGTCGGTGGCCGTGGCCGCCCCCGTGCGGCCCGGCAGACTGTGGTGGCGGACAAGCCGGCCCGCAGCAACCGCGACGAGACCGCCGCGATCCGGGAATGGGCACGCGCGAACGGCCACACCGTCAGCGACCGCGGCCGCATCGCGAAGGCCGTCGTCGAGGCCTACCAGGCCGCAAACTAACCGCAGGCTTACTCGAGCCGACGGGAAAGCGGCGCCCCGATCAGCGACACTGCGCGCTACGGAGGGAGCGGGCCGGCGGCGACACGTTGGTCCAGGCCGGAGCCTTCGACCAGACGCATGTCGATGTAGAGCCGACCGTCTATCTCACTGAAATCGTGGATCGGGATGACGTGCGGGTTCTGGAAGCGGGCGGCGTTGTCGAACTCCCGGCGGAACCGCGCCCGGAAGTCGGGTTCCTGCTCGAGTCGGGCGCGAGTATCTTCAGCGCGACGACGCGGCCACGTCGGGTGTCGAACGCCCGGTGCACCCCGCCCATGCTGGGGCTCTGGGTGGAGCCCTGGCCATCGGGCACGAACGGCTGCAGCGCGTAGCGATGTTGGTCGAGCGGATCTTTCGGGTCCCGGTGCTCGTTCCGCTGCAGGCTGCGACGCCCTGATCAGCTTGCCCCGATCATTATAATCGGAGTTGCTTGAGGATGTTGCTGATCTCGACGGTGTCCTCGTGTGCCGCGCCGTGCACGATGAGGAGATCGGAGTGTAGGGCGCTCAGCACGCTTCCGGCGTCGGTCGTCCGTCCTTCGGCTTGCAGCATCAAACCGATGCTGCGCCGCAGATCGAGCGCCGTTCCGGACGCATCGCCGTCCCGCGTCCGCACGCTGTCCAACACCTGCGCAAACTGTCGCCGAGCTGCGGCGTAATGCCCGAGGTGTGCTCGGCAGTGGGCCGCCTGGTGCACGCAGTCGAGTCCGGCGCGGCTGTTTGCGCCGCTCGTCCGGGCGTAGGCGGCAATGAGTCCGTCGAACTCCTTCAGGGCGCTTCTAACCCTATCGGCCAAGAACAGGGCGGCAGCCCGTCTGGACCGCAGGTAGAGCACGCGGGGATCCTCGGTCCCCAGGACGGCACCTACCGAGTTGATCGCTGACTCCAGCAACTCGGCCGCCGCGGTGTAATCGTCGTCGACGAGCATCCGGCCGGACACGTCGACGGCCGAGTCGATCTCGGCGCGCAGACCGGGATCGAGGAACACAAGGTCGACCGGGGCGGTGGCAGGGGCCGGTGTTGACGGGCGTGCGCGTGGCGCATGTGGCCGGCGGTACGGCTGGGTGGGATCGGGTAGGCCATCAATCGTCTCCGTCTTGAGTCCGCTTCCCTGCTGTGGAAGTAGCGGGGCGAGCCGGTCGTAGACCTCCAGGGCGTCCGCGGGTCGGCTCTCAGGTGCTTTGGCGAGCAGATCGAGGACGAGCCGCTCAAGTGCAGCGGGTACGTTGTCGCGAATTTCCCGAAGAGGCTGAGGAAGATCCTGAACGTGTTGCTGCATGCGGACGAAGTCGGTCCGGCCGTCGTAGACCGGTTGTGCAGCGAGCAACTCGTGCAAAATGCACCCAAGTGCATACAGATCGCTGGCTGGACCGACCCCAGTGCCCTGAATCTGCTCAGGCGACATGTAGTGGCTGGTGCCCATCGGCGTACCGGTGGCGGTGAGGCGCGTGACATCGTCGTCTAGTACCGCGGCGATTCCGAAGTCCAGCACCGTGACCATGCCGTCCTCCGAGACGAGAACATTGTCAGGTTTGAGGTCACGGTGCACGACCGGGAGAGCGTGTGCGTGGGACAGGACCGTGCAAATCTGCGCCGCCACCGCCACCGCCCACGAGACGGGCAACGGCCGGCGCGGGTCGACGAACGACGTCAGCGACGTGCCGTCCACCAGCTCCATCACGAGGAAGACGCGCTCCGCGGAGCGGTCGAGCAACGCGTCAAATACCTGCGGGACGCCGTGATGCCGTATGCGCGCGGTGACCCTGGCCTCGCGCCGGAACCGGCGGACGAACTCCTCGGCTTGTTCAGGGGTGTTGACGACGTCGGGTCGGATGAGCTTGACCGCGACCTCTCGGTCGAGCACGTCGGTGAACTCGCCCTCGGGGAACTCGTCGGGCCGATCCCCTGCGCGATGCTGTGGGGTGCGCCAGGTGTCGGGTGGGGTGATCCAGCGCAGGGTGCGTTCGGAGGTGAGGGCTTTGGTGGCGGTGCGGGCGGTCTGGAAGATGCCTTTGGCGGTGACGTCGGCGCCGCCGAGGCTGGCTTCGAGGTCGGCGGCTTCGATCCCGGCTCCGGCGCGGTCGAGGGCGGTGATGGCGTCGCGGCGCCCGTACTGCAGCCAGGCCAGGACATCGCGCATGGTGCCGAGGGAGAGGGCGGCGGCGAGGAGGGTGCCGACGAGGACCTGTTCGCCGGCGGCGTGGAAGAACGGGTCGCGCCGGTTGCCGCCGATGGTGCCCATGAAGTGCGCGGCGAGGCGGGCGGCGGCTTCGTAGCGGTGGTCGTCGGGGGCTTCGCGGATCGCGCGGAGCGGGTCCCACCACCACAGCTGGGGTGCGTGGGCGATGGCTTGCGGGTCGAATGTCCACACCGGCCCGGCCTGCCCGCGGAGCCCGCAGGTGAGGGCCCACAGGTCGGCCTTGTTGGAGGTGGCGATCACCAGGCCGGGCGCGGAGAGGACGGCGGGGACGGCCAGGGCGCTGGTCTTGTTCGCCCGCGGCCCCATCACCACCAGCGCGACGTCCTCCCAGGACATCCACACATCCCGCCCCGCGACCTGCAGCAGCCGGATCCCGCGCTCACGGGCGGGGGCGTCGACGGGCAGACCGGGCCGCAGCCGCGCCGCACGCGCTGCGGCGCGGTGGCCGGCGAGGTCGTCGAGCTCGGCGCGGCCCAGCAGCGACCGGCGCGGGTCTCCGACCCGGCCGCCGCGGGTGAGCAGAACCGCGGCGGCGACAGCCGTCAGTGCCTCGGCGGCGGCCAGGGTGGTGAGGACCGCGGTGAATCCGTAGGTGGGGATGCCGGGGCCGAGTACCGCCGTGGGGCCGCCGCGGACCATGGCGCCGAGGAGTGCGGGGGACAGGTCGGGCCAGGTTCCGGTGGCCAGCCCGGCCGCGGCCCACACGTCGAGGATGGTCAGCCCGCCGAGGCCGATGGCGGCGAGCAGCAGCAGCGGTGCGGCGGCCTCAGACAGCAGGTGCCCGGCCCGCCCGCCCGGCACGGGCCGGGTCACGCCATACCGCCGGATCGTGCAGACGGGGCGGTCGGTTGCGGGTGCTGGTGGAACGCGCGGTCGGTGTCGTAGAGCTGCTGCTCGGTGGGGGTGAGGTGAGCGCGACGGGCAGCCCGAGGCGTTCCCCGGACTTGATCAGGTATCTGCCGCGGCCGGGATGGGTGTGTCCGGCGTGCCAGGTCGGGGGCGCGGCCCAGGAGGTGATCAGGGCGGCTTCGTTGTCGGTCAGCGGGGTGATCCGGCGGAGCCCGTCGAGTTCCCGGTCGGCCATGCCGCCGAGCAGCAGGATCGCGTTGCGGGCGGCCATGCCGCGGGCTTTCGCCCGATCCTGCTCGGTCGGTAGGGCTTCGAGGTCGTCGAGGGAGTGGGTGACCTGAAACGACACCACGCCGCGGTGCCGGCCCAGGCGGGTGATCCGATCCGAGCGTTCGACCAGCCCGGGTGCGACGCGCAGGGCCCGCCACAGCTCGTCCTGGACCTGCACCACATTCCGCCGGCGCGCTGAGGCGGCGGTGGCACTGCTGGAGTCGTCGAGGGCGAGGCTGGTGGTGGCGTCGATGAGGTTGGCCGACCACGTCCAGGAGCACAGCATTGCTGCGGCGACGACGTCGTCGTCATCGTTGTCGAGGGCGGAGATGTCCAGCGACATCGCCCGCGTGTCCGGTTCGGCGGTGACGGTGGAGGGCCGGTCGAACAGCCCGCGGATCGGCCCGTCACACAGCAACCCGAGGGTGTTGACCAGCTCTCGCGTGGCGCGCCGGTAGTCGGTGTCGTCGGCCGCGGCGGCCAGCCGCGGCAGCGGGTCGACCCCGGCGGCGAGCACACGCAGCACGTCGGGGATCACCGGCTGCCCCGCCCCACCAGCAACCGATGCGCCGGCAGCGCTGGTGCTGGTGCTGCTGGCGGTGAGGTCGAGGGCGGCGGTGAGCAGGCGGCGTTCGGTGACGGTGACCTCGCCGCGGCGCACGATCGACAGCAGCGCTTCGAGCAGCGAGGCGCGCCGGGCGCGCAGGGTCTCGGCGATGCGGTCCCGCTCGGTGCCGACCGCGGCCGCCAGAGCAGGGGCGAGGGGACCGGGGTCCAGCGGGTTGAGGGCGTGGCGGCCGCGGCCGATCCGCCACACCGTCCCGCCGAGGGCCTCGATCAGCGGGGTGTACTCGCCTTTGACGTCGCCGGGGATGACCGCGGTCATGCCGAACCCGACGAGTCCGACCAGCAGCCGTTTGACGATGGAGCTCTTGCCGATGCCGGGCTGGCCCTGCACCCACACCCCGGTGTTGGAGACCAGCCCGGTACGCAGCCATCCGGCGGGGTCGAGCCCGACGGGTTCGGCGGTGTGCATGTGCCGCCCGATCGGCACCCCGTGCACGCTCGCCCCCGACGACACCGCGAAGGGGAACAGCCCACACAGCTGGCTGGTGGTGCCGGCGTAGGCGACGCCGGGTTCGACGTGCGCGGCCCGGCCGCCGCCGCGAACCGGCCACCCCCACCGGCGCGGCACCGGGCGTCCCGCATACGACAGGGGACCAGGCGGGGGAACGGCAGGGCACGACTCGGGACCGGTGCGATGGGTAGCGGCGGGCATGGCTGTTTTCCCTCGGGGACACGGTGGGACGGGGTGGTCAGCGGCCGGTGCGGTGGCGGGCGGCGGTGGCGGGGTTGACCCCGACGCCGAGGGCGGCGGCGAACCCGGCGGCTTGGGATCCACGCAGCCGGCGCAGCCGCAGCTTCGCCTGACCGGCGCGCTGCTCGAGGTCGGCGACCGCAGCCGCCAAGAGGTCGGGCTCGGTGACCGTCGTGGTGACGTAGGTGGTGAATCGGCCGACGCCGGCGCCTTCGGCTTCCTCGCGGGCGGACTGGACGGCGCGGTCGCGGTCGTCGCGTTCACGCTGGGTCTCATCCCGGCGGGTGCGGGCGGCCCAGGCGCGGCGGATCTGCCCGGCGCTGACCTCGGCCTCCACCCGGGCAGCCGCCTGGTCGGCCGGGTAGGGCTCATACAGCCACGTGACCCGGCGGGGGAACGGGCCCGGCGTGAACAGCGGAGCCAGGACCCGGGCCGCCACGGCCTGGCGGGGTGCCTCGCGGAGCGCCCAGGACACCGACAGCCCGGAGTCGTGCCGGTAGGAATCCCAGAACTCCAGCGCGGCAACAGGCCCGGCCTCGGCCCACTCCAGCAACGCGGCCTGCTCTGCCTGGTGGTTCTCGAGGTACGTGAGGTCGGGGCGGGCGGCCGGGTCGAACGCCGCCCGGATCCGCCCGATCAACCAGCCGGTCGACGCCCGCCCGAGGACGGCGACCCCGCAACCCGCGAGCGCGGTCTCGATCCCGGGCAGCCACCGGCCGGCGTCGACGACCGCGGCCAACAGATCGGGCGGTCTCGGCTGCGCCCGTCGGGGGTCGAGGGTGACGGTCAGCCGGGCGTCGACCTCCGCCGCGGTCGCCGGGGTGACCGCGGCCAGCTCCTCGAGGACGCGGCGGGCAAGCATGGGGGCGTTCGGGTCGAGGGCGGCGGCGACGTGGTCGCGGACCGTGGTTCCGCCGCTCGGGGTGGTGTCGACGGTGACCGCGATGTGGGTGACCAGCGGCTGGTGGCCCAGGTCGGCCAGCAGCGCCCCCCACCCGGCGATCCAGGCGTCGACCTGCCCGGGGTCGGCGAGATCCACGCCGATCGGGGAGCAGCGCAGCACTGCCGACAGCGTTCCGGTGCGGCGGTCCCACAGCAGCGCATGGCGGCCGCCGCGGCCGTCGTCGACATCGAGCGGCACGATCGGCGCCAGCAGGCCGGGGAGGTCGTGGCCGCGGGGGTGGTCGGTCAGCACCCCCGCCGACAGCTGCGTCCACCCCGCCGCCCGCGCCCGATGAAACCGGACCCGGCGAGTCAGCACCTCGGCGGCGGTGACCCCGCCGATCCGCACCACCAGCCCGGCCACCACCACCGCCCCGACCCCGGCCAGAGGCAGCGCCGCCACCGGCGCCAAGGACACGGCCAGCACCGGGGCCAGCACGGCGAGGAACACCGTCACCGTCGCCGAAGTGGACAGGGACCCGACGCCCCAGCCGCGTTCCGAGCGCCAGTTCCCGTAGAGCCGCGGCCCCGCCACCGTCTCGGCGACCCGCCCCTCCGACCGTCCCGCGCGAGTCACGAGGTCGTCCCGTCGTCGGGTTCTCCGGCGGTCATCCCGCTCCCGGCGCCCTGCGCCGCAGCCGAGCCCGCGGCCAGCACGGCACCCGCCGGACCCAGTGCAGCACCCGCTGCACCGGCAGCAGAACCGGCGCCGGCGCCGGCCGCCGCCCCGGCCGGACCCGGGGAGCCGGCTGGGGCCTGTGAGTCGGGCCCGGTGGCGTCGACCGCCGCGGCCTGGGTGACCGCGGGCGAGCGGCCGCCGGAGTAGATGGCGGCGGCCCCGGCGGCGCCGACGAACGCCGAACCACCCCCGGCGCCGGCGACCGCGGCACCGGACCAGGAGAAGAACCGCAGCAGCACCGGCATCGCCAGCACCGCGAGCAGCAGCACCATCACCCCGGTCACCTGCACCGACACCTGTCCACGGTCGGTGCCGCTGGTGGAGGACAGGTAGGTGAACCCGAGGTAGTAGATGAACGCCGCCGCCGGCTTGTAGGCGACCATCGCCGCCAGCCACGACAGCAACCGGTACAGCCAGGTCTTCGGCCCGGACGCCGCCAGCGGCAGCATCGCCGCCAACACCAGCAACCCGGCTTGGCGAAGCGCCATCAACAACCACTGCACAAGCGACAACACCGCCGCCACGATCGCCACCAGCAAGCTGACGAAGATGCTCTCGCCCGGCTGGGTCAGCGAGTCCCGCATGAACGCCGCGAACTGGTTCGCGGCGTCGCCGAGCAGCTGCCGGGCCAGGGCGTCACCGGCCTGCAACGCCACCTGCAGCAGGGTCAGGCCGAGCGCGGACACCACCGCGAAGCGGACCAGCCCGGCCGCCAGCGCAGCGAGCGGTTCAGCTTTGCGGGACAGGATCATCCGGATCGCCGCCACCAGCACCGAGCCGACCAGGATCGCCACCGTGAGCGGGGCGACGGCGTGCTGGGCGGCCAGGACCGCGGCGTCGCGCGGGTCGACACTGTCGGTGCCGGCCCACCAGGTCGAGGTGGCCACGATCAGATCCGCGGAGCCGTGCGCGACCTTGTCCACGACCTGGGCGAAGATGCCGTCCGCGGCCCGGCTCGCCTTGCACGTCAGGTCGAAGGTGCCGCAGTCGGCGCTGATCGGCGCCGCCGATGAAGGAGCCGGCAGCGGTGACGGCGGCGGTGACGGTGACGGTGACGGAGTAGTTGGTGGCTCGGTAGTTGGTGGCTGGGCGGGCAGCAGCGCCCACCCCACGGTCGCCGCGGGGGTGATCACGGGATTCATAGCTGGAAGGCGCCGACGACGACGGCGGCCACCGACGCGAGGGCGAGGCCCCCGAGGATCCAGGCGGATCCGACGAGGCCTTCGTAGGCGGTCGCGGACCGGTTTCGCCGCCCCAGAATGATCATGACGGCGCAGACGAGGATGCCCACCACCCCGGCGACGAGCACCCCCCACTTCAGCCAACCGATGATCTGATCGGCGAACGCCCCCAGCCCGGGCGGAACTGCCGGGCCCGGGTTGGGCGGCTGTGCCAGAACGGCGCTCATCCCCGGGCCGCTCATCCCCGGACCGCCCGTCCCCGCACCGGCTGCGGTGCGCGGCCCGGGCGGTTCGGGCGGCCCGGGGATGCCGGGGAGCGGAGCTCGGCGTCGGTTCCCACGTCGATCGTGTCGATCCCGGTGCCCCTCGCGGTGTTGGCCGCGGTGTCAGCCGTGGTGTTGGTCGCTGGGCCTTGCGCCGGGTCGAGCGCGGTGTGGATCGCGGTCAACGCCGCGATGTAGCCGCCGACCGGCCGCGGCACGTCCCGGGCCGGCCGGGTGAGCTGGTCGCGCAACTCCTGGAGGGGATCGGCCGCGTCGGCCCACTGCGGTATCCAGGGCAGGACTACAACGGCGGTGGTGTGCGGCTCCAGCAGCGCCAGCCGCGACCGCAGGGCGGCGCTGAGCTTGCCGGTGTCGACCGCGGTGACCGCGACGACCGGTCGCGGGCAGAGTGCGGCGACCCGCCCGGCCAGCAACACCGACGCCACCGTCGCGCGGCAGACCACGACGTCGGCCGGTCGGCCGGTGAACAGGCCCAGGTCGCGTCCGCCGAGCGCAGCGGCGAGGGTGCTGGTGCCGACCCCGCCGGCGACGCCGACCACAGCAGGCCAGGTCGCCGCAGCGAAGTGCGGGCTCGCGGAGTGAGCGTCCAACGACGGTGCAGACATGGCGGCCTCTCGATCGGGAAGCGGTGATCGAGGAAAAGCCTCGGTAGACGCCGTGGCCGCGGTCGTTCCCTGCCGTGCCCGGTCGTGGCCGCAACCGGTGTCCGGGTCGTTCCCGGCCGGGCCCCATTCGCGGGGAAGTGCGCCTGAACCAGGGGCGGTCGGGCTCCGCGTTCGGCCCTACGTCGACCAGGGACGCAGCGCGCGAGCGGGGATCAGCTGATCGCCGAACTTGGCCGTCGTCCCGTCTGTCATCGTGACGACGACGTTGCAGACGCCCACCCATCCGCCGGTGGTGCGAATCCAGCGGACGAGCCCGCCCGCGGCAGGTTGGCCGAGGTCGATACCGCCGACGCCGGTCATGTCAGAACCCAGCCATCGACGCAGATCGACCCACACCCGCTTGGTGGCGCGTTCCCGCGACGACAGCGGCTGCCCGCTTCGCTCCGAACGCATGTTCGAACCGTACGGGCAGGGGTCCTTGGTGACCACCCCAGCGGGCAGGGAGTCGGCAAAGTCAGCTGATCTTGAGTAGTTGGAGGGGTCGTTGGGCGTTGCGGCCGTGATGTCGTAGCGCGGCGGCGAGATTGGTGGCTCCGGCCAGTCGGTGCAGGCTGATGGCCAGGTT